>URGO01000239.1 GCA_900547435.1 uncultured Parabacteroides sp. | reverse complement strand
CACAAAGCCGGTCTCGAAGCCGGATGGGAAAAAGGCCACGAGGCCGGACTGAAAGCTGGATTGAAGGAAGGATTGAAAGAAGGACGTGAGGAAGGATTAAAAGAAGGTAAATTGGAAGGTAAATTGGAAATCGCCCGTAATTTGAAATCCGAAGGTATGCCTGTTGCCCTCATCCACAAATATACCGGCCTGTCCGAAAAAGAAATACAACAATTATAATTGGAACATTTAACACAAAGGGAGAACAAAGTAATCCAACTAATGCTTTGCCTCCCTTTGTGTGTTCTTGGCGTTCTTCAACTTTCCGGCTCCAATCGGTCGAACGCCTCTTTCAATTGAAGGAGTTCGGCACGGATCCGCTTCAGCTTGTTGACCACCTCCACCTGACGAATTATCTCCTCCCTATTGTCTTTTAGTTTCTTTTTAGCTCCGGCAAGTGTCAATCCCTGTTCTTTCAATAGATAATGTACCACACGGATAGATTCGATGTCCTCTTCCTTATAAAAACGTGTGCCCTTATCATTCTTGCGCGGATTGATATTGTTGAACTCCTTTTCCCAAAAGCGGAGGGTTGCCACGTTCAAATCAAACATCTTCGCCACCTCACTGATTGAGTAATATAGTTTTTGCGTCTTTTGTTGCTTCAAAGCCATACGACATTCCTTTCCTTAATCCATAACCTGACCATGATTTTCCGCGATTTGAATCATCCGGTCATACTCTTCGGGAGTCAAATCCATATAATAATACTTCGATGGATTGTCATGTCTTCCGCGCACAATGACCTCATAATGCAAGTGCGGACCGGTAGACTTTCCGGTGTTGCCCACCTCGCCAATAACCTCGCCTCGCGTCACTTTCTGTCCGACACGTACCTTGAACTTGCTCAGATGTCCATATACGGTCTGGTATCCATAACCATGATCGATAATCACGCAATTCCCGTATCCCTGTTTCCAGGAGGCATAGGTCACTTTCCCGTTCCCGGTGGCATAGATATCCGTCCCGATTTTAGCGGAAAAGTCCATTCCGCTATGGAAATGCGGGGTACGATAAATCGGGTCAATACGCATACCATACCCGGAAGCCGTACGCTTCAGATCTTTGTTGGCTATCGGCTGGATAGCCGGAATACACTTCATCCGCTCTTCCTGATTTTTCCCCATCTCAATCAATTCCTCCAACGAATTGGACTGGATATAAAGCTGCTTGCGCAACATATCCATCTTTTGGGTTGTCGACACGACCAATTCCGAATTAGAAGCCTCCATCAATTGTTGATAACGGTTTGTTCCGCCGAAACCTGACTTACGGACCGACTCGGGAATCGACTCCGCTTGAAAAATAGCACGATACAAATTCTCATCCCGTTGCTGGATATCATCCAATATCTCCATCGCGTGGTTCAAACGCAAGTCAAGCACCTCATATTGCGTCTGGAGCAACCGGTTCTCTTTCCGGAGTTGCGACTCCATAGGCGAATCAATCACATACATCATAACGAAAAAAGTAGCGATACCGAAAGCTATACCCGTACTCAGATGACGCAAAACGGTGAAAAAACGATCCTTAGCCGACGGATAGACACGCTCATAGTCTAATGTGTTCGGATTATACAAATAGTATGTTTTTCTACTTTTAAATAGCTTCATAGAATATTTTTATTGCTTGAATAGCTGCAAAAATAATAATTTGCAGTACTTTTGCAAATTGTTTTTCAGAATATTAACGAGAACTATACATAGACTATGTTGACAGCAAATGAAATCCGTGAATCCTTCAAAGCCTTTTTCGCTTCGAAAGGACATACCATCGTGCCGTCCGCTCCGATGGTGGTAAAGGGGGACCCTACATTGATGTTTACCAATGCGGGGATGAACCAGTGGAAAGATATTATCCTCGGCATACGGGAGCCGGAACCGCGCCGACGCGCCGATTCCCAGAAATGCCTGCGTGTAAGCGGTAAGCACAATGCCCTGGAAGAGGTCGGACATGACACCTATCACCATACCATGTTC
>URGO01000238.1 GCA_900547435.1 uncultured Parabacteroides sp. | reverse complement strand
ATAATTGCCTGATTATGGCATACTCGCATGTGGCACACGATTGTGTTGTGAAAGATAATGTCATCATCGGGAATGCGTCCCAAATAGCCGGAGAGGTGGAAATAGATGACTATGCCATCGTCAGCGGAGGCACATTGGTTCATCAATTCACCCGTATCTCCAAGCATGTAATGATTCAGGGCGGCTCGCGTATAGGGAAAGATATTCCGCCCTATACCTTAGTCGGACGAGATCCTATCACGTATTGCGGTATCAATATAGTCGGATTGCGTCGCCGGGGCTTTACCAATCACCAGGTATTCCTGATTCAGGACATCTACCGTACGTTATATACACGCGGATTGAACAACACGGATGCGCTAAAAGCTATCGAAACGGAATATGAACCCAGCGTGGAACGTGATTTGATATTAGATTTCATCAAATCCTCCAAACGCGGTATCGTCCGAGGGTCGATTGATGAATTATAAACCTTATAAATCCTAAAGAGCGATGGTCGGGTGAACCATCGCTCTTTGCTTATCTGCACAGTTCCATTTTCATCCGTATAATGGCCGAAGTGGTATTTTCTTCAATCATTGTAAGAAAAAACAATTATAAACGGAGCTTTATTGCCCTATCCTTTCCTATTCGAACAATCACAATTCCTTTATAAGAAATATCCCAAACATCATCACCTTGGATCTCAAACATTGTAACAAGCTTTCCCGTTATATCATAAACATACACAGGCGTGCCAATAGCAAAACCTTTGAAAGCCAACTTTCCGGATGCCGAAGCATAAATTTCTCCTTGCTCGTTCTGAATGGATTCAGAAGAGGTTATATTATCCTTTGAAACAAATGTTACTTCCATTTGTATGTTTTCCAATATATGCGCAATTACATACTTATTATCCTGATCCAATTCATCGGTAATATCTTCCCCGTCCAAGATTATGGATTTAATCTTATAATTGGGATCTGGACTAAATACAATTTCAAGGCGAGAAGCATAATCAAAATATCGTGTTGTAGAGAATGAATAAAACTTTTTTCCGTTTATATAAAGGCATCCATTCCCAATAATTTCTCCGGAGAATGTTCGCCGTTCTGCGATTCCGCTTCCTTTCAAATTTACAAACTTTCCCCAAGCTTCATCTTCTTCATAAAATGGTATAGAATTACTGGGAACCGTTACGGTTGCCGTAGCATAAGCATTTGCATGGAAACTGTTTTCATACGCAGTAGGGACATCATCTATCTTTGCACTAATTTCGCGGATACCAGTACTGTTGGCAAAAGCATTCTGCCCTATTTTTTGCAATGAAGCCGGGAATGTCAATTCCTCCAGTTTGCTGCAATCTTTGAATGTATTGTCATGAATAACTTCTAAACCGCTATGGCGACAAAGACCAGAAAAACATTGGTAATCACATTTGTCACTACATACGGCGTGGTGGACGGAAAACATAAAAGTATCGTCCACAGTGAGGTCTCCATGGACGACCTTTTCAAATTATAGGAATATTACTGTTATGGAAGTTGGCCTATCATTGTCCTGATAGCATAAACAACAGATGTAGGTCGGATTCTTGCCGCAGACAGGACAGTTGACAGGCTTGAAGCGGTCACGAACCGTTTGCCATCCTTGGAAACCAGAAACCTACCTCTTTCAAGAACGGACTGCCAGTGCGCCTGTATGTATGACCTTTCAAGTAGCGCGTCGAAAAGCACGGCCACATGGCGGATGTTATTCACACGGATTCGGAAGCCCTCCTTGCAGGCAAAGAGAGCTTCCATATCCTCCATACGAACCGTAGGAACATAGAACAGATGGTAAGTATTGGCACAAGACACAATACCTGCCATCTGTTCCTTTGAAAAATTACACTCGAATGAAAGTGAAGTTGCGGTCGCCATTGGATCCGCATCATACGCAAATGCCGGGCTATTTATTTCAGATGTGTCATACATCCTTTTCAGTTCCATGCAATCATCCAATGAGAATGATTCGGTAGTGAACTTTTTTCGCACACAATCCTGATAATCATGCAGAATGCCTCGGACTATATGGATAATCGTCTCATGGCAATTCCGGCAGGCCACATTGCCGCG
>URGO01000237.1 GCA_900547435.1 uncultured Parabacteroides sp. | reverse complement strand
AGAAACTGGTTAAGAAAGTGGATCCGGACGACAATCCGGTTATCATGATTGTGAAACTGAAAGAATGAATAATAGAATAGGAACATGAAAGACTCGTTAACACGAATTGCTAACTATCTGATGATGAATGCCAGTTTCCAAGACGACTTGGGCATTTTTCAGGGGAAAATGGGATGCGTATTGTTCTTTGCCCATTATTCCCGTTATATAAGCCAAGAGCGTTATGCGGAATTTGCCAGTGAACTGCTGGATGAAATCTATGCCGATTTGAACGAACGCACTCCGGTCGATTTCGCTTACGGCCTGTGTGGCATTGCATGGGGCATCGAGCATCTTGTACAACAAGATTTCACTCAAGGGGACACCGGGGATATTCTGGCAGACCTGAATGAAAAAATCATGGAACGCAATCCCTTGCGGATACAGGACTTGTCTTTTGAAAAGGGACTGGCAGGAATCGCATATTATGTCCGGACCCATGTGCAATCGCCCTGCGCACAGACCCGTACGGTTGATGCAGAGTACTTGCAAAGTCTGGAAACTGCCTTAAAAACAAAGCTCCCGGATTGGTCAGATCCGCATGATGCGTTAAAGTTACCGGATATTTTATCTCAGAAAATGAACCTCCTGAATATCACCGATGATGCCAAACTGTCAGTTTATCCGTTAGGAATAGCCGGTGGACTTGCCGGGATGGGCTTAAAAATGATGGGAATATGAAGAATCTGTTTATAATAAACCAGCACAGCCGGGCCATGTTTTATGGTGTAGGCACGTATACCCGGCAACTGATATCCGTATTCCGGTCACTCTCTTTCCGGATAACGGTAGTAACCTTATCGGCCGATTATTCCGACTTGGAAATTATGGAAGAGGAGGGAGTTCGTTCCATTCATATTCCCATGCCGGCTTATGAACGTTATACCCGTTTCTTTAACAAGAAAGAGGATGACCGCTTTTTGCGGAATGTCTATTATATGTTGCTTCCTTATATTCCGGAAGGGGAAGATTTACTGTTCCACTTCAACTTCCAGGAATTAGGCATATTGGCCAGCTTGCTGAAAGATCATTTTACGTGCCGGATTACTACTACCATGCATTACTCGCATTGGAGTTTTGACTTGTTGGGCGACCGGGAAAAGCTTCGGACTTTCTTAGCACAGGAATCGGACGATTTGCCGGGCAAAAGTATCCGGGATATGTTTGAAATGGAACAGATTTTCTACCGGGACATCGTTGACCGGGTGATAGCTATTGCCCGGCATAATTATGATGATTTGCTGAACCTTTATGGAGTACCGGCCTCAAAAGTAGTCCTGATCCCGAACGGACTGAGAGATGAATACCGCCCCGTCAGCCAAGAGGAAAAACAGGCTTTACAGAAGCAGTTTTACATACAGGAAGATGAGAAACTGTTACTGTTTGTAGGACGTGTTACGCCGGTAAAGGGGGTACGCTATCTGGTCCGGGCTTTTCAAGAATTGTTGAAAGAACGAAGGGATATCCGTTTGCTGATTGTCGGAGAGGGTTTGGAAGCCGATTTCAAGGAATACCTGTCGCTTACATATCCTTTCTACTCCAAAATTTCTTTTACAGGATTTGTCCCTAAAGAGAAATTGGCCGCAATCTACTCCTTAGCAGATATAGGCATTGTGCCTTCTGTGCATGAGGAGTTCGGCTATGTCGCTGCGGAAATGCTGATGTATGGCGTACCTTTGGTTGTCAATGAGACTACCGGGTTGAAAGAGATCGTGCAGGATGGGATAAACGGTTCTTATTTCCATATCCGAAAAGAGGATGAAGAGGCTTCGGTTTCCGAACTGAAAGATAAAATAAACGAATTGTTAA
Organism: uncultured Parabacteroides sp.; assembly: GCA_900547435.1. GTDB lineage: Bacteria > Bacteroidota > Bacteroidia > Bacteroidales > Tannerellaceae > Parabacteroides. The sequence continues at coordinate 271 of URGO01000237.1, read as the reverse complement.
ATGATCCTGTCCAAAGGGAACATTATAAACAGGCCGGAAGAAAAATTTTCCGTGAGAGATATGCATTGGATGTTTTTAACCGGAGAATTCAAGATTTTTATTTACATACTATAAATGACTGAATTTTCAGCACATTACTTAATTATTTAATTATTAAACTATTAAATTCTTTTCAAGATGAAGCATTTGACAAGAATGTCAATCCATTCGATTGACGCAGCGTCTGCTCAACCTCTGTCTCGTGAGCGGATGAGAGCCATCAAGGGTGGTG
>URGO01000236.1 GCA_900547435.1 uncultured Parabacteroides sp. | reverse complement strand
TCTCCAAAACTGATTATAACAAATTGAATTTCAATAATTTCAAAGAACTCCTATGATTTTTTAGTGGACACTAATGTCTTTTTGTATGTTATTATTTATTGGAGAGTTAAAGGTGTTAGCGCTTCATGCAGGAGTTAGAGGAGTAAGCCAAATGCCTTTTGTTTATAAATTAAGAGTATTGGCTTTAACTCCTCTAACTTCTCTAACTCCCTATAACTCCTTTACGAACTCCTTTATCTCAACTTCTCCCTATTAAAATGCGGTCCGGCCTTGAAGATAAAGAATAACGTGGAAACTACCGTCAGGCAAGCCCCGAACAAATAAGCATATTCAAAACCTCCGAACGATTGGGCCAAACTACCCCCTATCATCAATCCGATACCTATACCGACATCCCAACTGGTCAGATATGTAGATGTAGCCGTACCGCGCTGATTATGATGCGCCAGATTGACAAATAGTGTATTAAAGGCCGGGAACATCGTACCGAATGCGATACCTTGTGCCAACGCTATACCTATATATAAATAAGAGCTGAATACCGGATTCCATTCCATGAGCCCATGCAAAGCCGAGAGTACGAAGAAAGTAATCGTGGCCAAATACATCCCCCATGTAATCACCAGCGTAACACGCCCTTTGTCCACTTGTTTACCGGAGAACATACGAGATACGGCTAATCCTATCGCCATAAAAGTAAAGTAAAGCCCGGAATTGACCTCAATCCCAATCTCTTTCGCATACATAGCCACATAAGTAGTGGTCATACCATACGGAATAGAAAGCATCAGCAAAGCTATTCCCGCCCAAATACCTTTCTTCAGGAAGAAACGATCCAACGAGATAGGAATTCGTTGAACCGGAGCCTTATAAGGAGTCTTGACCAGATAGGCCATAAAGAATCCTAAAACGCCGGAAATCAAGGCGCATGTGAATATGAACGCATACGAACAGGTATTATGCATAAACAAGCCTATCATCGGTCCGAAACTCATGGCGATATTATTCGCCAGACCATAATAACCAATACCTTCCCCACGATGGGCAGAAGGCAAGATGTCAATAACAATCGTATTACCTGCAACCGTAACCATACCAAAAGCCAAGCCCTGAACGATACGAAGCGCGATAAAAAGAGTCAGGCTTGTCGCTAAAATATATCCGCCAAAAATAGCTACAAATGCAATATATGCCAACAAATAAAGAGGCCGGCGGGCAAAGGTATCCAATAGGTATCCGGAAAACGGACGGATGCACAAACAAGCTATCGTATAACAAGACAACACAAAGCCAATCATTGTCTTTTCCGCCCCAAATTCTTCTTGCAAATAAAACGCGAGAATAGGCAAAATCAAATAAAACGCAAAATAAAGTAAAAAATTAGCGCCCAAGATATAAGCAAAACTTGGCGTCATCAAATTCTTTAAAGACATAATACTTCCCGTTTAATGAAGAATGATGAATTAAGAATGAAGAATCTTTATCCGGATGGCATTCTTAATTCCTCATTCTTAGTTCTTCATTACTTAAAGATTCCCAACTCATTCAAGAAAATCACTCCAATAGCTACCGGAGCCAAATACTTAATGAAGAAAGCATAGGTGTTGAAGAAATAAAAAGGTATTGTTCCCTTATTCGTCAGCTCTTCTTTCAATACTTTCTTCTCAATCCGTGTTCCCACAAAGATACAAATCATCATACCTCCCAAAGGCATCATAATCTTAGCCGTTAAGAAATCGATGGCATCAAAGATTATCAATCCGCCAATAGTGAAATCTTTCAATACACCGAAAGAAAGCGAGCAAATCGCACCGATAATCGTAACGCCAATCGAAACAATCCATGCCGCTCTATTCCGGCTTACGTGATACTCTTCATGGATATAAGCCGTAGAGACTTCATGCAAGGAAATGGTAGAAGTCAGCGCGGCCAATGCCAATAAAATGAAAAAGATAAATGACCACAAACTCCCAAAAGGCAATTGTTCGAAAATATTAGGCAACGTAATGAACACCAATTCCGGACCTACGGTAGGTTCGATTCCAAAACTAAATACGGCAGGAAAAACCATTACACCGGCTAATAGAGCGACCAAGGTATTCAACACCATCGAGGGTGGTGCAGTGGCTTTTGGAGAGCCATGGATGGGACACCGTCTCAACTGCCTGATAAACTTCGGTATCGTGGATCAGGAGCATGTGGTCTGGGTGGGCGGCAATGCCAAGATGAATGAATTTCAGGCAGTCATGGGCCTGTGCAATCTTCGTCATATTGATGCAGAGATTCAGAAGCGTAAAGCAGTTGTGGAA
>URGO01000235.1 GCA_900547435.1 uncultured Parabacteroides sp. | reverse complement strand
CATTGATTATATCGGCATGGCCGAAAGCCTTGACATCGGTACGGTTATTAACAAAAAGATGATTGCTGCCAGCCATATTTACCAAATGATGTTGGATGCGGATGTATCCAATGTGAAATGCCTGACTTTTGCCAATGCAGATGTAGCGGAATTCACCGTGCCGGCAGGTGCCAAGATTACCAAACATTTTATCAAAGACCTTGGCCTTCCGAAAGGAACCACTATCGGAGGTATGATTCGTAATGGTGAAGGAGTACTTGTAACCGGTGACACGCTGATACAACCGGGCGACCATGTCGTTGTGTTCTGCCTGAGTATGATGATTAAAAAGATTGAGAAATTCTTTAATTAAGTATTAGGTTTTAAGTATTAACCGCAGCTTGTTTATGATTAACTCAAAGATGATATACCGCATCATAGGATTCCTGCTTCTGATAGAAACAGCTATGCTGCTATGTTGTGGAGCTGTCTCTCTTTTCTACAAAGAAAACGATTTGCAGAGTTTCCTGATTTCATCCGCTATCACCACAGGCGTCGGTATATTGATGCTTGCAATTGGCAAAGGTGCGGAAAAGTCGCTCAACCGTCGTGACGGATATGTCATTGTCAGTACTGCCTGGATTGCATTCTCGCTTTTCGGAATGTTACCTTATTATATAGGTGGATATATCCCGAGTATTACGGACGCTTTTTTCGAAACGATGTCCGGATTCAGTAGTACGGGGGCTACCATTATGAACAACATTGAATCAATGCCACACGGAATCCTTTTCTGGCGGGCAATGACACAATGGATAGGAGGTTTGGGAATTGTATTTTTCACAATTGCCGTTCTGCCGATTTTCGGAATGGGAGGCATTCAGGTATTCGCTGCCGAAGCCAGCGGTCCTACTCATGACAAAGTACATCCCCGTATCGGCGTTACCGCCAAATGGATATGGGGTATCTATGCCGGAATGACAGGAACGCTGATTGTATTGCTCGTATTCGGCGGCATGAGTGTATTTGACAGTATTTGTCATGCTTTCACGACGACCAGTACCGGAGGATTCTCGACCAAACAAGCTAGCATTGAATATTACCACTCTCCTTATATAGATTACGTAATATCCATTTTCATGTTTCTTTCAGGTATCAACTTCACTTTATTGTTGTTGATGTTCAACGGAAAAATCAAGAAATTCATCCATGACGCAGAGCTGAAGTTTTATTTTATCTGTGTATCTTTTTTCACAATATTCATTGCCTTCTGGCTCTATCGAACCTGTGATATGGGAGTAGAGGAAGCTTTCCGTAAATCATTGTTTCAAGTGATTTCATTACAGACTTCTACCGGTTTTGCCACAGCGGATTATATGCTTTGGCCCTCCATTCTTTGGGGATGTCTGATTGTGGTTATGTTGATAGGAGCTTGTGCGGGCAGCACGACAGGAGGTATCAAATGTATTCGTATGGTGATTCTCTTTAAAGTAGCAAAGAATGAGTTCAAACATATCCTGCATCCTAACGCCGTACTACCGGTACGGGTTAATAAACAGGTAATCTCTCCTTCGATTCAATCAACGGTACTGGCATTCACATTTCTGTATGCAGTTATCGCCATTATCAGCATACTCATTATGTTGGGTTTCGGAGTAGGATTTCTCGAGTCAATCGGAACCGTTGTTTCAAGTATGGGTAATATGGGACCGGGCCTCGGTACCTGTGGCCCGGCCTATTCGTGGAGTGAGTTACCCGACGCTGCAAAATGGCTACTTTCTTTCCTTATGCTCCTCGGACGTTTGGAATTATTTACGGTATTACTGCTCTTCAGTTCCGATTTCTGGAAAAGAAATTAAATCAAATATCATACATAAAAAAGGTGCCGACTATTAGCCGGCACCACCATACACCAATTCAAACCTTTCTTATCTAAAGAAATATTATATTTTTCTCAGAACAATCTTTCTTACTACTGGCTTGTTGATTTCGTAGATCTTGGAAATCAGAACATCCATCTCTTGTTCACGTGCGTCGCGAATTTCTTTAAACATCATCTTTGAATAAAGATCCCGACGTCCTTTCAACCACATGTTCTTCTCTACATTTTCATCCATCACTTCAATAGCCTTTCTGTCATTAGCAAACAATAAGCCTTTTTGTTGAAAGAAACCAAACTGGCACCACGCATATTCTCTAAATGTTCTTTCAAGTTCCCAACGATACTCATTGAGGTGCATGATAGTTAATGCCTGCTGGTATTGTGGAGTTTTAGATTCTGCAGCTAAATTTATACCCTTTGCCAAATCAGCAGCATCCCAGGTTCCTATTTCTTGATCGGCAATCAACAGTTTATATTGCCCCT
>URGO01000234.1 GCA_900547435.1 uncultured Parabacteroides sp. | reverse complement strand
GACGAGACTTCCGGATAATAATATTTACAACGTCTCTTAGCGTAGAGGTTTTGAATCTGCTGGATAAAAATTACGAGATTGTTCAGTTCTTCCCCATGCCCGGCCGTTCAGTCAGGGCAACATTGAAGATAAGATATTAATATTATAAAAGGATATTATGGACGTGAAAAGGAAATTGACATATATATTCTGGTTCTGTCTGCCGCTGCTATTATTACTCAACGCTTGCGATGATATGGAGGACAAGCCCTTCACCTCATCGGACATCACAGGTGACCCGACAGAGACGGATACAGCCGAACTCTATGCGTTGTGCGAAGGATTGTTCAATCAGAATAACAGTTCGCTGATGCGTTTTTCTTTCAATAACCAGCGAATGGTACGCTATTATTTCTAGACGATCAATCACCGGGGACTGGGAGATACGGCTAATGATCTGGCAATTTACGGTAGCAAGATATATATTGTAGCCAACGTTTCCAGTACGATAGAAATAGTGGATTTCCAAACGGGAAACTCGCTGAAACAGATTCAAATGCTGACAGAGAACGGAAATCCCCGGGAACCGCGATACATTGCTTTTCATAAAGAAAAAGCCTATGTCTGTTCTTATGACGGTACGGTAGCACGTATTGACACGGCTTCGCTTACCATAGACGCTATGACAACAGTGGGACGTAATCCTGACGGAATTTGTGTACAGGATGACAAGTTATATGTTTCCAACTCCGGCGGATTGGACCATGCGTCGGGATTGGGGGTAGACAATACAGTGTCCGTGGTTGACATCGCTACATTCAAGGAAACCGATAAAATTATCGTAGGTCCGAATCCGGGAAAGATCATTGCCGATACGAAAGAAAAAGTCGTTTATGTAGCCACCCGTGGCGAAGATGTAGAAGCCGGAGATTATAATTTCGCAAAAATAGACTGCCGGACAAAGGTAGTCACCCACTATAATGAGAGAGTACAAAACTTTGCTATTGACGGAGAGATTGCTTATCTATATAACTATAATTACAGTACACAAACCGCTTCTATCAAGACATTCAATCTAAAAACAGGAGAAACTGTCCGTGAAAATTTCATTACGGACGGAACCAATATCAGCACTCCTTATGGAATCAATGTCAATCCCTACAGTGGGAATATATATATCACAGACGCTTATGACTACACCGTATATGGAGATTTACTTTGTTTCAACCAACAAGGACAACTCTTGTTCCGCCTGAATAATATCGGACTGAATCCAAATACAATCGTATTCAGCGACAAGGCTTCCCGAAGCGATATTGATGATACCGGAGAAACAGAAAATTCATTGGCTTTTGCCAATAAGGTATGGGAGTACAGGCCGGCTCCGGGACAATTTATCAATACTACTACATCTGCCTATAAAAATGGATTTACCTATGATGATATACTGAAAGAAGCAACCCGCAAAATACGGCAAAAATCAATCATCACTTTAGGAGGATTCGGCGGTTACATTGTTCTGGGTTTCCCGCAATCAATCCCGAACGTAGAAGGAGAGTATGATTTCAAGATAAAAGGAAATGCTTATTACAATCTGAAAACAGAAACAGGAAAATTAGGGGGAAGCGCCGAACCGGGTATCGTATTTGTATCTAAAGATGTAAATGGCAATGGAGAACCCGATGATGAGTGGTATGAGCTGGCCGGAAGCGAATACGGGAAAGATACGGAGACACGTGGATATGAGATCACTTATTATCGACCGGAACCGGCAAACCAGAATGTCTCTTGGAAAGACAATCAAGGAAACGAAGGTGAAATCCTCCGGAACAGCTTTCATAATCAAGAGTCCTATTATCCTGTATGGATACAGGAAAATGAAATAACATTCCGGGGAACACGCTTAAAGGACAATGCTGTTCCGGAAAATGGATTATGGGTAGGATATTGCTATCCGTGGGGATATGCCGACAATCATCGCAATGATAAAGAAGGCAGTAATTTTAAAATAGACTGGGCAATAGACAGCAATGGAGAATCCATCGTTTTGGATTGTATAGACTTTGTGAAAATCATGACTGCCGTCAATCAAGACGCAGGGCAAATGGGAGAAATATCGACAGAAGTAACAACTGTCGAAAACCTGCATTTCAAGAATTAATCAATAAAACAATTAATAACTAAAAATTAAAAAAGGACATGAAGAAATTATCTTTATTACTACTGTTGTCAGTATTTGTATTTTGCAGTTGCGGGGATGATGACGATGATGTAAAAAACGAAGTGGTCGTTAGTTTTGAGAATCTATTGACCGAGGAAAACAGTCAATTTATCGCAGACGGTACCCCCAACAATCAGGCATTCCAAGAAACTGATTTCAAAGATCCTAAAAACTTAATTAATTTCAACCACTATTATGCCGACTGGGGTTCCGGTTATAGTTTTGCCGGATTTTCTTATATGAATATAACAGATAATCAAACAGCCAAT
>URGO01000233.1 GCA_900547435.1 uncultured Parabacteroides sp. | reverse complement strand
AAGCCCAAAGTGTAGATGTGGTGATTCGTGAAAATGGTACAGAACGTAAGGAAAGCATCGACCTGCCTATGAGTATGACTTATCCGCTCGACAGTTTGCTGAACGATTGGAAAGCCAAAAATTACATTGATCTGGGCAAAGATTGCAGCACGGCTGAAGTAAATCCTTTATTCAGTGATTCTGTTTACATGGACCGCCTCTCACGCATCCCGGCTATTATGGAGATGCCATACAACGACATTGTACGCAAATTCATAGATATGTATGCAGGACGCCTACGTAATCAAGTTTCTTTTATGCTGAGCGCCTGCAACTTCTATATGCCGATTTTCGAAGAAGCATTGGATGCATACGGACTTCCATTGGAACTTAAATATCTTCCTATCATTGAATCAGCTTTGAACCCTTCCGCCGTATCACGTGCCGGCGCATCAGGCTTGTGGCAATTCATGATCGGCACAGGTAAAATCTACGGTCTGGAGTCCAACAGTTTGGTAGATGAACGCCGTGACCCGATCAAAGCAACATGGGCTGCCGCACGTTATCTGAAAGAGATGTACGCCATTTACGGCGACTGGAACCTTGTAATTGCCGCCTACAACTGTGGTCCCGGCACAATCAACAAAGCAATCCGTCGCGCCAACGGTGAAACGGATTACTGGAAAATCTACAATTTATTACCCAAAGAAACACGTGGTTATGTACCTGCCTTTATTGCAGCCAACTATGTGATGACTTATTACTGCGACCACAATATTTGTCCAATGGAAACTAATATTCCGGCAAGCACAGACACTGTGCAAGTGAACAAGAACCTGCATTTCGAACAGATTGCCGATCTTTGTAATGTGCCATTGGATCAAATAAAGAGTTTGAATCCACAGTACAAGAAACAAGTTATCCCGGGTGACAGCAAGCCTTATACCCTGCGGTTGCCGATCGAAGCAATCAGCAATTTCATCGACAAACAAGATACAATCTATGCACATCGCTCGAATGAATTGTTCCGTAACCGAAAAACTGTTGCCGTAAAAGAGAATACACCTAGTACCCGCAAAGCTACAACAGCCGTTGCTGGAAAAGGAAAACTGTCTTACTACACAATAAAAAGTGGAGACACTCTGTCGACTATTGCCGGAAAATATGGTGTCAGTGTTAAGGATATACAGCGGTGGAACGGAATGTCAAACACCAAGATTGCAGCAGGAAAACGATTGAAAATATACAAATAAACGGTATCCCGCTTGCACCGTTCGGAAATTTGCTTATTTTTGCAAAAGTAAGCAAGTGAAAGGATAACAATTATGGATAATCTGACCCCCAAAGAAATAGCTGATGAAGAGATGATCAATCAGGCGTTCCACGAACTGCTGAATGATTATCTCGCTACAAAACATCGCAAACGTGTTGAAATCATTACGAAGGCTTTCAACTTTGCCAATCAGGCGCACAAAGGAATCAAACGCCGTTCGGGCGAACCTTATATTATGCACCCGATTGCTGTGGCGAGTATCGTATGCAACGAAATCGGCCTCGGATCGACTTCTATTTGTGCAGCGTTACTGCATGATGTAGTGGAAGACACCGATTATACGGTAGAAGATATCGAAAACATCTTTGGTCCAAAGATTGCCCAAATTGTAGATGGACTTACTAAAATATCCGGAGGTATCTTTGGCGACCGTGCCTCGGCACAAGCAGAGAATTTCAAAAAGTTACTGCTTACCATGTCGAACGATATCCGGGTGATCCTTATCAAAATAGCCGACCGCCTGCACAATATGCGTACCCTTGGTTCCATGTTGCCCAACAAGCAATACAAGATAGCCGGCGAAACTCTTTATATCTACGCTCCCCTTGCCAACCGTCTGGGGCTTTACAAAATAAAGACCGAACTCGAAAATCTAAGTTTCAAATACGAACATCCCGAAGAATATGCCGAGATAGAAGAAAAGTTGAATGCGACAGCAGCCGAACGCGACAAGGTATTCAACGATTTCACAGCTCCTATCCGTACACAACTCGATAAAATGGGATTGAAATACCGGATTCTCGCCCGCGTAAAATCAATCTACTCAATCTGGAACAAGATGCAGACCAAGCACGTTCCTTTCGAAGAAATCTACGACCTACTGGCCGTCCGTATTATTTTTGAGCCTCGCAACATAGAGGAGGAACTCAATGACTGTTTCGATATCTACGTCTCTATCTCCAAAATATACAAGCCTCATCCTGATCGCCTCCGTGACTGGGTAAGTCATCCGAAGGCAAATGGTTATCAGGCGTTGCACGTTACCCTGATGGGGAACAACGGGCAATGGATTGAAGTTCAGATTCGCAGCGAACGAATGAACGACGTTGCCGAACAAGGCTTCGCAGCTCACTGGAAATATAAAGAGGGAGGCGGCAGTGAGGACGAAGGCGAATTAGAGAAATGGCTGAAAACGATCAAGGAAATACTGGATGATCCGCAACCGGACGCT
>URGO01000232.1 GCA_900547435.1 uncultured Parabacteroides sp. | reverse complement strand
CTACAATTTGATACTCCTAAATTGTGTTTTTTCAAAAATATTTCGTAATGTTGCATTTGCTGTTGGACTCTGCAAAAGGTAAAAGATTCATTTTTGACAAGAAAAACAATAAATAAGGTATGGCTTTCACGGAATAAAGCCTTACTTTTGTGGCTTTGAACGAAACTATATAAATTTATATCTGAAGAAATGGAAAATATGCAAGTACAACCAGCCACCGGCAAGCTCGGTGTGTTGTGTGTTGGATTAGGGGCAGTAGCTACTACCTTTATGACGGGCGTACTGATGGTACGCAAGGGCTTGGCCAAACCGGTAGGCTCGATGACGCAGTATGACAAAATCCGCGTGGGACGTGGCGCCAACAAAAAATACCTTCATTATAAAGATATTGTTCCGTTGGCAGATTTGAATGACATCGTGTTCGGCGCATGGGATGTTTATCCCGCCAATGCTTACGAATCAGCTATTAACGCTGAAGTATTGAAAGAAAAAGACATCAATCCGGTCAAAGAGGAACTGGAGAAGATTGTCCCGATGAAAGCGGCTTTCGACCATAACTATGCAAAGCGTCTGGAGGGTAACAACGTAAAGGATTGTGCTACACGCTGGGATATGGTAGAGGCATTGCGCCAGGACATCCGCGATTTCAAGGAAAAGAACGGATGCAGCCGTATTGTCGTTTTATGGGCGGCTTCTACGGAGATTTATGTTCCGGTATGCGAGGAAATCCATGGCACATTAGCGGCTTTAGAGCAGGCCATGAAGAACGATGACCGCGAACACATCGCACCGTCTATGTGTTATGCCTATGCGGCTTTGGCCGAAGGTGCTCCGTTTATCATGGGTGCCCCGAATACTACGGTCGACATTCCGGCTATGTGGGAGATGGCAGAAAAGACGAAGATGCCTATCGCCGGTAAAGATTTCAAGACCGGTCAGACTCTGGTTAAATCCGGCTTCGCTCCGATTATCGGCACACGTTGCTTAGGTCTTTCGGGATGGTTCTCTACCAATATCTTAGGGAATCGTGACGGATTGGTACTGGATGAACCGGCCAATTTCCACACCAAGGAAGTCAGCAAGCTCTCTACGCTGGAATCTATCCTGGTTCCGGAAAAACAACCGGATCTCTATACCGATTATTATCATAAGGTACGTATCAACTACTATCCTCCGCGCAATGACAACAAGGAAGGTTGGGATAACATTGACATCTTCGGGTGGATGGGCTATCCGATGCAGATCAAGATTAACTTCCTTTGCCGGGATTCCATCTTGGCGGCTCCGTTGTGCCTGGACTTGGTATTGTTGAGCGATTTGGCGGCCCGTGCAGGTCGTTATGGCATCCAACGTTTCTTGAGTTTCTTCCTGAAGAGCCCGATGCACAATTACGAAGAAGGTGAAATTCCTGTCAACCACCTCTTCCAGCAATATGTCATGTTGAAGAATGCCATCCGCGAAATGGGAGGCTATGAGGCTGACGAAGAGATTGATTAATCAATAATAAATGAATTATACAGCCCGAGGTACAAACTTCGGGCTGTTTTTTTTTAAATCACCTGCCTCATTCGCCCGATAAGTTCATCCCCCAAGGTCGTTTTCACCTCAATGTGTTTCAATACGGCCATCACGAAGGGATTACTCTCGAAATCGCCACGCACCTGCTCAAAGTCCTGTTCTTTTTCCAGACGCGAGCCATCGGCGCCAAAGCCCGTCATGGAGGCCAGCGAGAACTCCTTGCGGGCATCCTCATAGAGCATCTTGTCCAAGCCCACAACGGCTTCCTTCCATTTCTCCACGATACGGATGATGTCCGCGGCGGTCATCTCCTCGGGATGGATGCCATAGAACTCCTGTAGCTTCCCGTAGGCCCATGTCCATTCATAGGTATAATAGTTGCTATGCATCTCGCCAAAAGCGTCGCTGATGTCCTGCAGGCGATTGATGTCGCCCTGCTCAATGGCATCCAGCAGACGGTCTATCTCGCTCTTCGGGGCAATCAGTCCGGAGATATCCACCCACTCCCCGCTACCGATAGGGGTATCCGGGCGCAGACGGGCACGGATTTCCTCGTCCGTGCGGAAACGTGTCTCTTCCAGCCGCTTGATGACGGAATTGCCCAGGAACTTGTGGATGGCCGTCTCATAGAAGCCTATGCCTTTTACCAAAGCCGAATTGCGTATCTTCGCGCTGTGGTACGAATAGATATCGGACAACTCACCCGAAGCGTGGCGCAGGGCCAGCAGGATGTCCCGTCCCTTGAACATCTTTTGCACCGTGTAGGGGCTCAGCAGGTTGTAGTTGATGTAATCCAGCTTGTGCGGATCGGTGCGTCCATCGCGCTTGGGCCACTTCTGCGCGTCACGGATGGTACCCACGCTACGCAAATTGACTCCGGGGGCCAGATACGTGGTGTTCTGTTGTTCAATGAGGTAAGAGAAAGGCATGTTCGTAGTATCTGCATGATTGACATGACGCCCCATAAC
>URGO01000231.1 GCA_900547435.1 uncultured Parabacteroides sp. | reverse complement strand
CTTTACTTGAAGGAAGAAGACGTTGAAGATTAAGATAGATCCATATGTGTGTTTTTCATATTTGTAATCCGAGGCGGTTGCGTTGTTTGAAACGCAGCCGCTTTTTTTTCGTATCAACGGATATATCGCACCAAAGCCTTTGCTATGCCATCCTCATCCACCGAGGAAGTAACATAATCGGCCTCTGCCTTTACCTCATCCGCCGCATTGCCCATAGCCACACCGATACCGGCATAGCGAAGCATCGCTATATCATTTCCTCCATCCCCAAAAGCAATTGTCTCTTCCTGAGAAATTCCATAACGGGAAAGGACATGCTGAATACCGACAGCTTTATTTATGCCCAATGGAACGACATCCGCGAAGTCCGGATGCCAACGGGCAGCTACGCTATGGGGCATGACTTTCATAATATCTTTCTCCTCTTCGGAATTAAAAAAAGCAATAAGCTGATATACCGGTGTATCTGCAAACTGATTGATATCACTGACTTCGGGAGCCTCTATCCCCACCAGATTATAGACTCCTTGGGCAATATCATTCACATAATTAATGCAAATCTGATTGTCCAGCACACAAGCACAGGCGAACGGCTCTACTTCCTGTTGATATTTCAACATAGCCTTAAAGTCATCCGCTGAAAGTGCCTGCTTATAGATAACCTCACCGGCCCGCGTCGTACAATATCCGCCATTAAGAGCCACAAAACCATCAAACTCAAATCCTATATTCTTTACCCAAATAGGATGACGCCCTGTGGCCAAAAAGATTTTCACACCTTGTCGGCGGAGATTTTCTATCGCTTGGATAGCCGATTCCGGCACACGGTGGGTATTAAAACTAACCAATGTACCATCTATATCGAAAAAAGCTGCTTTTATCATAAATATTTAGTTTGTAAATTCTTTCAAAATCTCCTGCATACGTTCGGAATCCGAATCAGTATCTTTATATTCTTCGCGTAAACGAAGCATCTCCTGTTTCATTTCCCGGATAACATCTGCATAAGCAGGATCCGTATAGGCATTATGATCCTCATGCGGGTCGTTCTGCAAATCATAAAATTCCCAACTTGGAGTTGTAGGCTCTGCGTCCGATCCGGTCATCGTCAACGGATCTCCATAAAGGAACATCAACTTGTAGCGGTCATTCCGAATTCCGAAATGCGCAGGTCGGATGTTATGATGCGTCCAATAGCGATAATACATGGATTTGCGCCAGTCTGAAGGCGTATTTCCTTTCAGGTTCTCTCTGAAACTTCGTCCTTGCGACAATGCCGGAGGATTTACTCCTGCATAGTCCGCCAAGGTAGCCGCAAAATCAATATTCAGGATAATATCCTTATTGCGCGTACCGGCCTTTATCTCTTTCGGGTAACGGATAACAAATGGCATATGCAAAGGCTCCTCAAACATCATACGTTTATCAAAGAATCCATGCTCACCCAAGAAATAACCCTGGTCAGATACATAAATCACAATCGTATTCTGCGCCAACCCTTCTTCGTCCAGCATCTTCAATAACTTTCCGATGTTATCATCAATGGTCGCACCGCAACGCAAATAATCCCGTATCATCTTCTGGTAAATCTTAATCCGGGCCGAGTCCCGATCCATGCCCTGCGTAGAGAAAGGAAGCTCCGGATAACGACACCACCAACTATCCGGGTCTTTGGAAGCAGTTTCCCATCTCCACCCCATATTTTCCAATTGTTGTCCGGGGAAGGTACGTCCGGATTTCGTCTGGTCAAATTCCATCATGTTCTCAGGCATAGGGAATGTCACATCATCATACAAATGCTTCATCCGTTCCGGGAAATCCCAAGGTTCATGAGTCGCTTTAAAATGACAACACATCATAAAAGGACGTGTCTTATCGCGCTGTTTAATCCATTGTATCACCTTTTCCGTGACAATATCCGTTGAGAAACCTTTCTCTTCGACTCCATGTTTTCCTTCCGTATCATCCACCCAATTCTCTTCCGACTTAAACAACGGATTCCAATACTCGCCCTGATCATGGAACACCTCAAAATGATCGAATCCGGTCGGTTTCCTCTTCAGATGCCATTTCCCAAACAATGCCGTCTGATATCCTCCGGCTTGCATCTGTTTGGCAATATTATCCTCCGCCGGGTCAATCGCATCGTCCAACGTGTACACGCCATTTACGTGGCTATATGCCCCTGTCATGATAGAAGCCCGGCTGGGTACAGATATGGAATTTGTACACATACAGTTATCCAGCACACATCCCTCCTCTGCCAAACGCTTTATATTATCATTTTTCACATAGTCCTGCAAGATGCCTCCATAAATTCCCCAAGATTGGGAAGTATGATCATCCGAAAGAATAAACAAGATATTCGGACGCTCTTCGTTTACTTGCGTTTTCTGTTGACAGGACATCAAAGCCGCACTACCGGCTACCAGTCCCATTCCCATCATCCATTTATTCATACCCTTCTATGTTGCTATCCAAATAATTGGATAATATTTGTTTTAATTTAACTATTCAAATTCAATCACTTACAAGTTTT
>URGO01000230.1 GCA_900547435.1 uncultured Parabacteroides sp. | reverse complement strand
GAAAAAGACAACTATCTGAAAACCGCCGAGCTCTCCACGGAGCAGAACTGCAACATGATCGACGGCGTACCCAACAATACGCCCATCCCGCCCACGCCCCCGGAGCTGGACGCAAAGCCGCTGGACAAGGTAAAGGAGCCCAAAGAGCGCCGGAAAGGCCGGGAACTGGAACGCTGATGGAGAACCGCAAGCGGAATGTCCATCTGCACGTTATGGTAACGCCGGACGAGCTGGCGGCCATCCATGAGCGGATGACCGAGGCGGGCATTTCCAACGCCGGGGCTTATGTACGGAAAATGGCTCTGAACGGGTATATCCTGCACATCGACCTTACGCCCGTAAAAGAGCTGATCTCTCTGCAACGGCGCTGTTCCAACAATCTCAATCAGGTTGCCGTACACGCACACACCTATGGCGTGTACCCGGAGGAAATCGACGGATTGAAGCGGGACTATGAAAAGTTATGGGGCGAGGTGTCAAAGGTGCTGCGGGAGCTTTCCGAGCTGGTGGCAAAGTAAATAAGAAGTGGGCGGCAACCGTGTTATTGGTTGCCGCCCACTATTCAATGATTAGGGGCACAATTTACGCAAAAGCCATTTCCACCATCATTCTCAAAATTGATTTTACATCCACAATCAGGGCAAATATTATATGCGCCTTCAACATATTCATCGTCATCTGTTTCAAATAGAGGTTGAAAATTTGTTTCTTTCAGTTTTCCGTCAATAATAGTGGCTTTTTCAAATCCGTCGTCGCCCTCGAAGTCAAGGTACATATCTGCTTCTCGGATTACCTCTACTTGGATTTTGCCTTCAAAGTTGTGTGCGCCAGCAGGACCTAAAAGAATTTGTTTTGTTTCATCATCGCGGCCCCAATAGTCAAACGATGTGGCGTCTGCTTCTATACGGAAGGTAAAAACATAAGTTATCGTATCATTATCTCTATCGACTTGCTCTGCCGAAATAAACTCATACTCCGTAATTTCCAGTTCGTCGATTCCATTTGTCCCAATGTGAGAAGAAGGCTCAAGATATTCTTCACCAGAGAAAGACAGAGCATCAGAAATGCTTTCAAATACAGCTTCATGCACCCTATCAAAGTAGTCATCATCTGTTATCCTCAATGCTATTTCAACAGCATCTGATTTTGGAATGCCATAGGTGACAGATATATTTGAAAAGAAATCCAGTGCTGTAAGTGCCACAATTTGCATCTGAGTTTCTCGTTGAAATTCTTGACACAGATAAGGATGAAATTCCCTTTGGCCATTGTCATCTATCCACCAGTCGCTTTTTACATCATCAGTTACAAATATAACATTTACGCTTTTTTCTCTTGCATAGCGAAGAATTTCTTTCCACATAATTAGGTCGCTATATTTTCGGACCCCATCTTTGTTTTTAGCATCTTTGAATCCTGGCGGTGTTTGCGGATCAGTTTTATATCTTCGCTCTCCTTCTTCACAAATCTGATATATTTCTTCTTGCGTGACGGATGTCATAACTCGAGAGTCATTTATGATTAGTTCGACCAAATTATATACTGGGTCTTGACCTTTCCACGGATTTGCAATTAAGTCAAGTATAGTTCTATCCTCAAAAAATGCTTCTGGAATAGCCATGAGTTCATCGAACTTCTGGGATAAATCTGCACGCAATTCTTCAATATCAGGGTATTGTAATGACTGCAAATTATCACATAGATTGAGAACTTTGCGAGCTGCATTGCTAATTTGTTTTTTGGTATCGTCGCCTACATTTTGTACTCTCTTTTCCATTTTGCTGAAATAGCCACGATAGTGTTTTAGAAACTCATATCGTACAGTCGATGGCATAATAATGCCGCTTTGAATTGCCTGCATACATCTTAATGCAAAATCGGAAAATTCCGGAGAGAAGCGATAAATGTGAAGATAGACATTAGTATCACAAATAACGATATAACCATTATCTATCAGTTCTTTTATATTAACAGGCATTTTGACCCCTCCTAAAATTTACTGCCTATATAAAGTTTACTGCGGTCAATATGTAGTGTCAATATAATACTTCGGGCCATGTTGACCCGAAGCTCCGGGACAGGATTCACTAATCTTTCGCAACATTTATGTCCCTGTGCAGGCATGATAAAATAGAGATAGAAAGAATAAAGGAGGTTTTGATGATGAAGATACTGCTGAAAATATTGGTTGCACCTTTCGCCCTGGCGCTGTCCCTTCTGACGGCTCTGCTGGTGTTCCTGTTTGATATTTGCGCCTTCCTGCTGACGATTGCCTCCGTGATCCTGGCGGTGCTGGGTATCACCCTCTTTTTCACGCCGACCCCCATCGGCGGGATTGTATTTCTATTCCTCGCCTTTCTCCTTTCGCCGTATGGGATGCAAGCGGCGGCTGGCTCCCTTCTTTGGGCGCTGGACGGAGGCAAATCCGCTCTGTACCTGTTTCTGGCAAGTTAAGCAGCCTCGGGCCATACTGGCCCGAAGTCGGGGCGGTCTGGACGGGCCGCCCTTTTTTCATAGAAGGGAGGGATGGATTCTGGCAAC
>URGO01000229.1 GCA_900547435.1 uncultured Parabacteroides sp. | reverse complement strand
CCTATCATCTTATATATAGACAAATAAGGCTCCTTACCTCTATGTTTAAGGAGCCTTATTTTCCTGTATAACTGTGATAACACGTTACTTTACGAATTTTTTTACGATAACGCTTGCATTATGACCACCAAAGCCGAACGTATTAGACAATGCTGCATTGACTGTACGTTTCTGCGCTTTGTTAAAAGTAAAGTTCAACTTATAGTCTATTTCAGGATCTTCGTCACCTTCCGCATGGTTAATCGTTGGCGGAACAATATCCTCCTCTACTGCTTTTACACATACGATTGTTTCCAATGCTCCGGCTGCACCTAACAGGTGTCCTGTCATTGACTTTGTCGAACTGATGTTCAATTTGTAGGCATGTTCTCCGAATACCTCTTTGATTGCTTTTGCCTCCGGAATATCACCCACCGGCGTAGATGTCCCGTGTACATTGATATAGTCAATGTCTTCCGGCTTCATACCCGCATCTTCCAACGCATTCCACATAACCAAACGTGCACCCAATCCTTCCGGATGAGTAGCAGTTAAATGATAAGCATCGGCTGACATTCCTGCTCCGACAACTTCCGCATAGATTTTAGCACCTCTTGCCAACGCATGTTCCATTTCTTCCAAAACCAAACATGCTGCACCCTCGCCCATTACAAATCCATCACGACTTGCACTAAACGGACGCGATGCGGTTTCTGGTGAATCATTACGTGTTGACAACGCATTCATTGAATTGAATCCGCCTACTCCAGCTACAGAAATAGCTGCATCTGCCCCACCTGTTACGATAGCGTTTTCTTTTCCAAAACGGATATAAATGAAAGCATCAGCAATTGCATTAGTTGAAGATGCACAAGCTGAAACTGTCGCAAAATTCGGTCCATGGAATCCATAAATCATGGAGATATGACCTGCCGCAATATCAGCAATCATTTTCGGAATAAAGAATGGGTTAAACTTCGGACCAATAGTATCTTTGGTCTTCACATAGCCCATAACTTCTTCTTCGAATGTCTTGATACCACCAATACCTGCAGCAAAGATAACCCCGATTCGATTTTTGTCTTCGTGGTCCAAATCCATGGCTGCATCGGCTACGGCTTGCTTGGCTGCACCGATAGCCAACAGACTATACCGGTCGCATTTGCGTGCTTCCTTGCGATCCATATACAAAGACGGATCGAAGTTCTTCACTTCGCAGGCGATCTGAGTCTTGAATTTTGATGCATCAAATTGAGTAATAGGTCCTGCCCCACTTCTTCCATTGATAAGACCTTCCCACGTTTCCGCAAGGGTATTACCAAGAGGAGAAATAACACCAAGACCTGTTACTACTACTCTTTTTAATTCCATAATTTAAGAATAAAAGATTGATTACTTCGCGTTAGCTTCGATATAAGCGATAGCATCACCAACTGTTGTAATCTTTTCTGCCTGATCATCAGGAATTGAGATACCGAATTCCTTTTCGAATTCCATAATCAATTCAACTGTGTCAAGAGAGTCTGCTCCTAAATCATTAGTAAAGCTTGCTTCGTTTGTAACTTCTGATTCTTCTACACTCAGTTTATCAACGATGATATTCTTTACCTTTTCAGCAACTTCTGACATAACTTTTTGAATTTAGATTATTAATTATACTTATTGTTTCAATTTTGGTGCAAAGGAACGAATTTTTTATGTAACTATGCAAATTTTATGGGTAAAAAATGCGAACTATTGCACATTTTTTATATACTTGTGCACAAAAACAAAGAAAAACATGAGAAATATAGCTATTTTTGCTTCCGGGAACGGAACAAACGCAGAGAATATTGCCAAGTACTTTTCTAAAAATGAAAAGATTAATGTAGCTCTTATCTTATCCAACAGAGCTGATGCAGGCGTGCATGAACGTGCCCGTCGGTGGGGAATTCCATCATTAGTTTTCCCTAAAGCCGATTTTATCTCCGGGGAACCGGTTCTAAAGGTTTTACAAAAATACCAAATTGACTTTATTGTACTGGCTGGATTCATGTGCTTGATTTCCGAACCATTTTTACGTGCATTTCCCAACCGGATTGTCAATATCCATCCGGCCCTTTTACCTAAATTCGGAGGGAAAGGAATGTTCGGTCATCATGTACATGAAGCGGTAGTAGCTTCCGGAGAAAAAGAATCCGGCATTACCATTCATTACATCAATGAACAGTATGATGAAGGTCAAATCATCTTTCAGGCCTCTTGCCAACTAACACCGAATGACACGCCCGATACCGTTGCGGCTAAGGTACACGCGTTGGAATACCAATACTATCCACAAATAGTCGAGCAAATCATAAACGATTTGCCTGCAACAAGATAGGAATGAGAACTAAAAGAATCAGGAATAAAATTAAAATAGATAAAGCATGGGACGAACTGATTTTGTTGAAAACAGAGCCGAAGTCATCAAAAATATATACACGCTTTATTCCTATGCCATAAATGGATCGGAAGAAGAAAAAGATTGGGCTTTGGAGCGTTTCAGACATGGTGCAGAGTCCAACAGCAAATGCAACATTACGAAATATTTTTGAAAAAACACAATTTAGGAGTATCAAATTGTAG
>URGO01000228.1 GCA_900547435.1 uncultured Parabacteroides sp. | reverse complement strand
CTTGTGCTACACACTGGTCGATAATGTTATTGGAAACCTCAGCCAAACGATATACATTAGCTTCACGAGCACGATAGTCACCACCTTTGATGGTATCATAGAACAAACGATACACCGAGTCACCATCGTTCTGATAATTCTTAGCCGCATTGATACCTCCCTGAGCCGCAATAGAGTGAGCACGACGCGGAGAGTCCTGAATACAGAAGTTCAATACGTTGAATCCCATTTCTGCCAAAGAAGCAGCCGCAGAAGCACCAGCCAAACCGGTACCGACTACGATAATGTCCAAGCGACGCTTGTTAGCAGGGTTCACCAATTTCTGGTGAGCTTTATAATTTGTCCACTTCTCAGCCAACGGGCCTTGAGGTATTTTAGAATTAATTTCTGCCATATCTTTTTAGTTTTTTAGTTTATTAGTTGACGAGGGAACCAGTTGACAAGTTGACAAGATACGGCCTTGTCTACTTGTTCACCGAAGCCTTGTCTACTTAATTTATGCTCCTACACCATTAATATAGAAGATAATCGTTACGATTGCGAACAAACCGCAGATGATAGTTGCTACCCACTTAGAGATGCATTCCCAGCGGCTCAACCAGATGTTGTTGTTCCAACCTAAGGTTTGAATAGCCGACCAGAAGCCGTGAGTCAAATGGAACCACAAAGCGGCAAACCAGATCAGATACAATACCGTGTTCACGATATTACCCTGGAAGTAGAAGTTGATGAATGCAGCGCCATCCGTCGGAGCTATGTCACCATGAACACCGGCCAATTCCGCCAACATCATGTTTGCCCAGAAGTGGGTCAAGTGCAGAATCAAACCTAAAATAACGATGACACCCAGAACGAACATGTTCTGCGAAGCCCATTCCACACCTTTCGGGCGAGCACTTGTTGCATAACGGTCTGCTCCGCGAGCCTTACGGTTCTGCAACGTCAGGATAATAGCATACACGAAGTGGATTACCACACCGGCAGCCAACACCAATGTACCGACCAATGCGTACCAGTTCGTACCCAGCAACTCACAAACCATGTTGTAAGCCTCGCCGGAGAATACCGCCGCGATGTTCATACACAGGTGGAACAATAAAAACAGAATGAGGAAGAGACCTGATATACTCATTATCAGTTTCCTCCCGATAGAAGAATTAAGTAACCACATAAGATAATAATTTAAGTTATTTAATTGTGTTTATAGATTTATCTTGTCAAGGCATGTAAACCTATTGCAAAGGTAAGTTAATTCTATAATCAAAGCAACACTATAAGGAAATATTTCTTTATTTAATTTCACGCGAAGGGGGTGTTCCTCAGATTCTATCCGATATCTCGAAAAAAAGATAGGCATCTTCGGAGGAAAAGATAGTATACTTTGCCGGCGTTTATGCCTATGTTTGCTTCCGTTTATGCCTATGTTTTTTTCGATTTCTATTTTACTGATTATGAGAGCCTAAAACCGATAGCTTTCAAAATATCCCTCTCTTCCGGACGGGCATGCACCACCTGATAGGCTTTCGGCTCGCGCGGATGGGCGTAATGATTCCGCAAATATTCGAAAGAAGCAGGTTCCCGGCGCAATTGATGGTCTATCGGTTCCGGATTGAATGTCCGGAGGAAAGCCCGTTCAACACGATAATCCGCAAATTCATCCAAATCAATAATAGGATGGAGCGGAGCGGACGGAACGACCTCCGGTAAACGAGAAAAACGAATGCCGAAGAAACGCTCGATCTCCTCCAAACACATCCGGGTAGCCATAGCCTTACCATCCGCCGAGAATCCGGCTATATGCGGGGTCGCGATAGATACCTCATTCAATAGTTCTCTATCCACATCCGGTTCGTTCTCCCAACAATCCAATATGATTTCAGAGAATATTCCAGAGGATTTGGCCTCTAAAAGCGCCCGCGTGTCATGTACCGCCCCTCTACAACTATTCACGAACCAGCATCCCTTCCGGACCTTCCGGAAGAAACCGGCATCCGCCAGGTGATAGGTCGGATATTTTCCCTCTTTTGTAAAAGGAACATGCAAAGTGATGATATCCGCCTCTCCCGCCAATCGCTCCAACGAAACGAATCCGTCCGGTCCTTCCAGTTCCTCACGAGGCGGGTCATTCCGAAGCACCTTCATACCGAAGATACGGGCAAGCTTCTCTACCTCTTTTCCTACATGCCCTACCCCCACAATGCCTAATGTCTTGCCTTCCAATCGCTCCCCCCGACGCAAAGCGATGGTAAGCAAAGAAGAGAACAAATACTGGGCCACGGAAGGCGCATTGCATCCGGGCGCATTCTTCCAAGCAATCCCATGCGCATCGCAATAATGCGTATCTATATGGTCGAAACCTATTGTAGCTGTGGTAATTAACTTAACCGGACTACCGGCTAAAAGCTCAGGAGTGCATTTATCAATACTACGGACAATCAACGCATCTGCCTCCTGAATAGCCTCCGGAGTAAACCCTTTTGCCGGTAAATAACTGACCTCTGCCTCCGGCTCGGCAATCCCTTTCAAAAAAGGGATGGTATTATCTGCAACTATTTTCATTCTTTTTGTCACTACTGTCCACTAAAAATGGACAAGGTTAAAAATTAAATAAATTCGGTTCACTTGAATCATATCGTTCTTTGAC
>URGO01000227.1 GCA_900547435.1 uncultured Parabacteroides sp. | reverse complement strand
ACGCAAAAGACCTATTCACGCTATGAGCTGACCAAACAGCGGATGATAGAGTTCCTGAAAAGCGAATATAACATTTCAGACATTCCTATCAAGGAAATCACGGTTACCCACATTGAGAACTTCTACCTTTATTTAAGGGAACAATGCGAGGTGAGCAACAATACGGCCATGAAGTTCGTGCAGCGTTTCCATACGATTCTGTTGTTCGCGCAGAAAAGCGGTCTGTCTTTTCTTGACCCGTTCAACAATTTCCGCTTCAACTTCGACAAGACCGACCGGGGCTATCTGACGCAGGAGGAAATAGACACGATTTACCACAAGGAGTTCCAATCGAAACGCTTGGAACAGGTACGCGACGCCTTCATCTTCAGTTGTTACACCGGTTTGCCGTATTGCGACATCTATACGTTGACCGCAGAAGACATCCAAATCGGGGTGGACGGCAAGAAGTGGATTATGAAGGACAGAGGAAAAACCGGAGTGGAATCGCTTATCCCCTTGCTGCCTATCCCGTTGGAAATACTTGCCAAATACGAAGGCAAGACAAAAAACGGCAAACTTCTGCCAGTCATCAGCAACCAGAAGATGAACGAATATTTGGCTGAGATAGCTGCTATTTGCCAGATAAACAAGCGGATAACCTACCATCTTGCGCGACATTCGTTTGCAACCGAGATTTGCCTTACCAAAGGTGTGCCCATTGAAAGCGTGTCAAAAATGCTTGGCCATACCAATATCCAGACCACGCAAATTTACGCCCGTGTCGTAGACCGGAAATTGAGCCACGACATGAATGTGCTGGAACGCAAATTAAGGACAGCTCAGAATGGTTCTTCACAGAAAGCCGGTTAAAATCACTATATTTGTCCCACCAATTAAAACGATACCCCTATGCTACACAGAGGAAACATCACCATCACCGGACTGGAGGACATCAACCGCCACCCCACAGTCAGCGTCAAGTTGGAGAACGGCAACGTATGGCTCACCAAGCACGAGCTTGCTCGCCTGTTCGGAGTGTTCATCCAGACGATAGATGCCAATATGTGCTCTATCTTCAAGTCGCGCATCCTGAACGAGAGCGAGGCAACCATCACGGAGAAGCAGGATAAGCGATACGTTACCTACTACAATCTGGAGGCCGTCATTTTTCTCAGCTTCCGTATCAACACCTATTGCACGAAGCTGTTCCGCGAGTGGGTGCTCAACTCCCTGTGCGAGTACAAGCGGCTGAAGGAGAAGCAGCCCGAAGTCCTTGTTGTGTTCAACGCTTCGGACAATCAGACCTTTATCTCGTATAACTGAAGTTCCCCGAATCCCGCAAAAGCGAGCCTTGTCCGTGAAATAAACCGGGCACGAATATGCTTTCAAATCTTCCGGCGACTCTTGGCAAAGTAGGCACAGTTTCTCGGAATTAGACATTGCCCGTTCCAAATCGCCGTTCTCTGTCAGGAATTTATAGAGATTGGTGCGAATGAAATATCTTTTTGTCTTTTCATATCCAGGCATATATTTCTGCAATTCAGGAAGCAATTGTTCGTAACTCTCGTATCGCCGACAAACCACATTAGGCAAGAAATGAAGCAGGAACCAAAATTCTGTACAAGGATTCGTTTCTACAAACATCACCTTCCCTGCATATTTTTTCTTACCATACTACTTCTTTGCTTTCTGATATAGCTGCATTTCAGATGGATACTGCAACAGTCTGTCCATATCAAACAAGCATACAATATAATCATATTGCTTTTTCAAATAGGATTCGACCAGTTTCAGCATATGCTTGATGTCGCTATGCTGAGGAAAATCTGGTGCGACCTTGAAAGGATAGCGACATGCAATCCTCAAAGAATCAAAATAGAACCACTCCGTTTCCCCTTCGCCTATGATGGCAATACTTTTCGTCACAGTCCTTTTCATGTCATTCTTCGTTTAGGTCAATATATTGACTGCCAAGGAACGGCAACTTTACTAATTTCCCTTGCTTGTAGGCATTATAAGGGGAGAGATTTTTATGCAATCCTAAAGAAGAGAGGCGTACGATTTGGGTCTCGCCCAATTCATCCTTATCCGAAAACCATATTGTGTCGCGGCGAATGAAATCCTCGTTAAGCAGATTGATGTCATGTGTTGTCAAGAGCATCTGAGATGGCCTATTGCTGTTTGCTAAAAACACTTTTAAGAAATAAGCCAACAGTTCGTAATGGATGCTTGTCTCTACTTCATCAATAGGTACAAACCGATTTGTCTTTAACAAGAAATTCAGAATCACGGCCATGCCCAAAAATCTCATTGTACCATTGGATTCATATTCTTCGGACAAATCATATACTTTCTCGCCAGCCTTATGTTTGAAGGTCAGTTCCGCATTTGTAATTTTACCCCTTCTTAGCATTTCGGCTTTGGCCTCTTTGTCAATAGGCGCATTTTGGATGAGTTGTTCCAATTCAGGGGTAATCAACGCTTCTTCTTCATGCAACACCACATCTTCTATATTGAAATCGGACGCTTTCAAGAAATTTAAAATGAACTTCTTCAAATCTCCAGTTTCGTCTTTATCCAATCGTGATTTGACATACCCAGAAAGCAACATGCCGGGAGCCAATACATCCTTTACATGGTTGGCAAAGTAATCGTACACATCATTCAATTTGGTCCG
>URGO01000226.1 GCA_900547435.1 uncultured Parabacteroides sp. | reverse complement strand
GTAGCCCGTGGGGGAATCGAACCCCCCTTTCAAGAATGAAAATCTTGCGTCCTAACCGATAGACGAACGGGCCATCATCGCTTAAAGTTTTATCTTTTAGCTATTTGAGAAGTATCATTCTCGATTGCGAGTGCAAAGATAGGCAGTCTTTTTAAACTGACAAAACATTTTAGAGGAAAAAAGTCTGCATCGTCTTATTTTAACTTCTATTTAGAATTTCCTATTTCCTATGTTTATCGCGTACTCGTTGTAAAAGTTCCTATTTATCAAACAAGTAAGCAATGCATTTCCTTTATAGAGAGAAAGGTGTTACCTTTGCTATCAACATCAGAGATTACAAACTATAAAATGATTGGTTATGTTTTGCAAGACACGCGGAATCGTTTTACATTCGATTCCTTATAAAGATACTTCTGCTATTATATATATGTATACCGAGGCTTTCGGCCGGGCATCTTATATCGTATCACGCCGGCGAAGCAAGAAATCTCCGTTGGTCAAATCGCTCTTCATTCCGCTTTCAGTGCTTGACTTGGAGGTAGAGCATCTGAACAAGCGGGAAATTCATCGTATCAAAGAGGCTCGTGTTTGCCTGCCTTTGCAAGAAATTCTATGCAATCCTGTTAAAAATGTATTGGCCCTCTTCCTCTCCGAATTTCTTTTTCGTGTCGTAAAAGATACCGAGTCGGACACGCGCTTGTTCCGTTTCCTGTATGATTCGATTCAGGTATTGGAGTGTACAGACAAAGGCATCGCCAATTTCCATTTGGTATTTCTGCTTCAGTTATTGCATTATTTGGGCATATTTCCCAATACGGAAGAAAGGCGCACCGGAACCTATTTCGATATGTTGAACAGTATATTTACTTCAGAGCAACCGAACCATTCCCACTTTTTAGGAAAAGAGGATACGGAAGTTTTTATCCGGTTATTGAAAATGTCGTACGAGAACATGTCCCTCTACGCCTTTTCGCGTCAAGAACGGGTTCGGATTATCCGGAAAATCCTTGAATATTACCACCTGCATCTGCCCGATTTTGCTGAAATCAAGTCGCTTGCCGTACTCCAAAGCCTATTTGATGCAGGATAAAACGTAAAAGCATTTTGATATTTACCGGAAAAAACGTAATTTTGCCGTCCCATACAGATGCCCTTGTAGTTCAACGGATAGAACGATGGTTTCCTAAACCGTAAATTTGGGTTCGATTCCCAACGGGGGTACAAATGATATGTTTAGCTAATAAGCCATAGTCCCGGTAGAACTATGGCTTTCGTTTTATTGCCACAAATATAACAAATCATCTGATTATAATGAATATACATAGCAGGTTATTTCATTTTTTATAATGATATTTCTTTGGAATATCAATTCTGTTTTTTGTTGTTATTCAATGGTTTAATAAATGAATAAAGCCATAGTTCTACCGGAACTACGGCTATCTTCTAATAGGTCTAACTTTAAAAATAATATTCGTATGAAGAAGTTTTCTTTTATTTTATTCCTTGCACTTCTATGTTCCGCATGTTCGGACAATCAAATGCAAGATGATTTGGTGACTATTGATGTAACGGCAAGTTATCCGGAGAAGAAATTAGTGCTCCAAGACTTTATGGATGTTGAATATATCCCGTTGGAAACAACAGATGATATTCTTTGTGCCGGTAGCGTTTGGGCGGTTAGTGAAAATCTGATTCTTGCAACAAACTTTAATCAGGATGGTAATATTTTCTTATTTGACCGGGAAAGTGGAAAAGCTTTGAGGAAGATCAATCATAAAGGGCAAAGCGGAGAAGAATATACTTCGGCATTGGGCTTTGTCTTGGATGAAGAGAATAATGAATTGTATGTGAGTGATACGTATGGCCGTAAGATATTTGTATATGATTTGGAAGGAAATTTTAAACGTAGGCTTTCCTGGGAGGATGATTTTATGTTTAGTGAAATATTTGATTTCAACCAAGAGTATTTGATAGCTCACGATGTACTTAATGAAAATAGTACTTCCCCTCGTTCAAAACAAGCATTCATGTTATTGTCAAAGCAAAATGGAAGCATAACAAAAACAATTCAAATTCCTTTTAAGGATAAAAAGAGTATAATCATAAGAACTCCGGTTGATGATAGTGGTATGTGTTACGCTTATGCTCCTTCAACTTCACATCCGGTTGTACCTTATTTTGATGATTTTATGTTGGCGGAATATTCTTCTGATACAATTTATCAATATACGCCTAACGGGGCAATGGAGCCGATTATTGCAAGAACGCCATCCGTCCAGACTATGAATCCGGAAGTGTTCCTGTTCCCAACTATGTTTACCGACCGGTATTATTTTGTGGAGGCGGTGGAAAAGACAATGGAGTTTAAAACAACGGATATTGTGTATGATAAGCAGGAAAAGAATTTGTTTACCTATAAAATATACAATGATGATTACGCTTACGAAAAAGAAGCATTTCTCAAATCAAGGCCACTGAACAGTGATGTGCCCACTTGGCAATTCTTGGATGCCGATGAACTGGTTGATGATTTCGAGAATGGGAAATTGAAAGGTAAACTCAAGGAGGTGGCCTCCCGATTGCACGAGGATGATAATCCGGTAATTATGCTCATCAAATACAAATAAAAATTCATGCCGTGGATTTGGGGGAAAGGTAGTATGAGTTTGCGGAAAAGAAATATACCATTTAACTCAAAGCCCGGCA
>URGO01000225.1 GCA_900547435.1 uncultured Parabacteroides sp. | reverse complement strand
GCGCGGCGTTCCCCGACCGATGAGTTTTTATCCTGTTTGCTAACGAATCGTTGCGTTTCTATTTGGATTCTTCAATGTTGGCATATGAATGTCTTATGTCCAGGTAATCTGTCCAAAAGGTATTTCGTTGTGGTGTGGGAGGATTTCAGGCTTTATAGGAAAAGAAAGGTTATCGGTTATTTCTTTCAAAATATCCGTTATTTTTCCGGAAATAACCGATTGTTTGATTTATTCAATGTTCTTTCGGATTTTTGTCAGGAATGTTTTTATTCCTTCCGTATCCCGATGTTTGATAATGTCCAGCAAGGCACTCAATTCTTCTTGGATATGTTCTATCTGATGCGGGGTATGCGGGTTGAACAAGATTTCTGTCAGCAGATAATCATCTTCGGAAAGCAATCCGCGGGCGATTTTCATGTGTCGCTTGAAGGTTGTACCGGGCGCATCCTGATGCTTCATCGTTGCTGCAAAAACCATTGTCGAGGCGAAGGGTATTCCTAAGGAATAAGCTACTACATGGTCATGTTCTTCAAAAGTATATTCGCGGATGTTCAGATGCAGTTTCTCGTAAATATCTTTGAAGAAAATCTTTCCTAAATGATCTCCTTCGGAAATAATGATGGTATTTTCTTTGCTCAGGTTTCCTAAATTGGCAAATGTCGGTCCGAACATCGGATGTGTCGAGACGTATGGGAAACCGCATGTGTCATAAAATTCCTTTAAGTGCGTCTTGACAGATGCGATGTCAGAGATAATACAATAAGGAGGCAGGAAAGGCAGGATAGACTTGAATGCGTCTATCGTATGGTTCAACGTAACGCAGTTGATGACCAGTTCCGGCGCGAAGTCTTTAATCTCTTCTACCTGCTGCATTCGGATAGCATTGTAGATAAATCGCATCCGCTTCGGGTCGCTTTCCAAAACGGCGACCTCATGGTCGAAACTTAACAAATCGGTGAAGAACGATCCCATCTTTCCGGCACCGAGAATCAATATTTTCATAAATTGACAGTTTGATAATTGACAAGTTGGCGAGGCTTCGGTAGACAAGGCTTCAGACTACTACCATCTTGTGTCTGTAGCCTTGTCGCTCTTGCCTCTTGTATTTATTCTTCGTTCATAATAATCATTTGTTGACGCACAGACTCCTCATGGATTTCTTTAAGCATCTCTTTGATGAATTCCGGATTCAAATCCATTTGCGAACCCATATCGGAACGTTTTTCCAGAATTTCGCTATAACGCGGCGCTTGCAGGATAGGCATATTATGCTCTTTCTTATAGATACCGATTTCACGGGAAACGCGCATACGTTTAGCTAAAAGCTCAAGCAGTTGTTCGTCAATGCCATCGATTTGGCGGCGCAATTCGCTCAGATTCTCTGTTGTTTGTGTTGAATCACGGATGACCAGCAGATTCAGTACGTAATCCAATACATCCGGAGTAATTTGCTGAGCAGCGTCACTCCAGGCAGCGTCCGGGTCACGGTGTGATTCGATGATCAGTCCGTCGAAATTCAGGTCCATAGCCTGTTGGCAGAGTGGAGCAATCAGTTCGCGTTTGCCTCCGATATGGCTCGGATCGCAGAATATGGGTAAATTAGGCATACGGCGACGCAGTTCGATAGGGATATGCCATAACGGGAGGTTACGGTAAATCTTCTTGTCGTACGAAGAGAATCCGCGGTGAATGGCTCCCAGACGTTTCAGTCCTGCATCGTTGATACGTTCCAGCGCACCGATCCACAATTCCAGGGCGGGGTTGACCGGGTTCTTTACGTATACCGGAACATCTACACCTTTCAGCGCGTCGGCGATTTCCTGAACGGCAAACGGGTTGGCAGTGGTACGGGCACCTATCCACAGAATATCGATACCTGCTTTCAGACATTCGTATACATGCTTGGCTGTAGCCACTTCGGTAGCGACATACATACCCGTTTCCTGTTTCACGCGTTTCAGCCATGCCAGTCCGTCTACGCCGATACCTTCGAAACCTCCCGGTTTGGTACGGGGTTTCCATATTCCGGCACGGAAAATCTTGATACCCTTGTTGGCAAGTTGGGTAGCAGTTGTCATTACCTGTTCCTCTGTTTCAGCACTACAGGGACCTGCTATGATAAGAGGGCGTTCCTTTGAAACACCTTCCAGTTCGATAGGTTGTAAATTCAGTTCCATATAATATCTTTATTTTAGTTTATTATTCTTTAGAATATTGCTTTGATACGTTTCAGGGCTTCTGCCAGCTTCTCTTCCTTGGCGCAGAGCGAGATGCGGATGTACCGCTTTCCGTTGCTGCCGAAGATGAATCCCGGCGTGATGAATACCCGTGCTTCGTGCAGCACCTTTTCGGTGAGGTCTTCCACATCGGCATACGAGTCGGGGATTTTTCCCCACAAGAACATACCCACCTGATCGGGATCGAACGTACATCCCAAGGTCGTCATGATTTCTTCAGCCAGTTTACGGCGGCGGCTATATACATTGAAGTTTGCTTCTTCGTGCCACTCCGCACTGTTACGATAAGCCTGAGCGGCAGCCAGCTGCATGGGGCGGAACGTTCCTGAGTCGATATTGCTCTTTATCTTCAGAATCCACTGTACGAATGTAGCATTGGTGGCAAGCATGCCTACACGCCAGCCCGGCATGTTGTGGCTCTTGCTCATGGAGTTGAACTCGATGCAGCATTCTTTGGCTCCGGGCACATTGAGAATACTCAGTGGTTTCTTGTTCAGGATAAAACT
>URGO01000224.1 GCA_900547435.1 uncultured Parabacteroides sp. | reverse complement strand
CTTTTCCATCGCCCACATTCTCCAACTTCACATACTCTCTGCCAATCTGAGTATATTTTGTATTACCCATATCATCTTGTCCATCTTCATACCACACGTCCAAATGGTTTTTCGACTTCAATACACTGAGCACATAGTCGAGGAAGGAATCTTGTTTGAAAAGAACACCACTGTAGCGTACGAGATCGAGTGCATTACCGTTTACATCGCAAACTTTGGCTTTCAATAGGATGCTCGTAACGGCAGAGCTGAAGTTGGCGGTAACGATGGAACTGGTGTTGGTGTTCTCGGCGCAATAGGCGGAGCTTCCCAATTCAGCCAGGCCATCTTCTAAATCGACATAGTTCAGATATTCGGAATTGTCAGAGATTACCTCTGCATTTTCAGGATAACCGGAAAAACCGTAGTTGAACGACTTACCCCAGTGACTGCGATAATTAACCGCTCTGTTCCATGTAAAACCCAAACCAATATCCGTCCAAGTCGCATCTATGTTCTTGACCATGTACGATTTCTTTGCCGTAGCATTCAATTTCCATCCGAGCAGTTCCACATAAAGGTCTTCCGAAGCGATATTACCGCTTCCGGCTGAGTTGTCTTCGCCTGCCACAGTGACTTTTATCGGATAACGTCCATTTACATCCTTTTCGAGTTCATCGGACACATTCAAGGTTACTTTGGCAGCCAGACGTTCCACATACACAGTCATCACATTAGTAATGGCGCTCACATCCGTTATCGGTGTAGCTCGTAGTGCTCATGGTAAAGTTAGTGGTGGTGACGCTGTTGGTTGTTTCCGGGTAATAAATGCCTTCCGCATTATTGTCCGCAAGCACCGTCTGCATTTCATCGAGCGTTTCTCCATACACGAAGTTATCCGGTTTGTTGAGCACCGCTACCATATACTTAGGGTAACTCTTCTTGTCCAGTCCTTTCAGCACAACGACGTTGTTACTCGCAAATTCAATGTTTTCGGCAGGGGTTGCCGTTGAGGCGTTGCCACCCGTCCAAACATCACCTTGTGTTACAAATACACCATCTGCATCATAAAAGTAGAAGTAGGCGTTTTTTACAGCCTGTTCATTTATTCCGTACTCAAAGTCACCTTCTGACGCCCTTGTAAGGGAACCTGCATCAGCGAGGCGGACATTGATATATGCCTTGTCTCCTGTGAAAACACTCGGTGTATCATTCGGAATGATTTCCGATTCTTCGTTCGAGCATGCACCCAATGTGGCGCATACGAACAAACCTAAAAATAATTTATTCATCTTCATAAATGTTGGTAATTCAATTTTTGTTAATAATATATTCTCTCGTTCATTCTTAATATTTCTGTTTTTCAAGCTGTTAAAGCGTAATGCCGGCCTGCTCTAATCCGAGTGATTTCGCCTCGTTCAGGTAGCGTCGGGCACTGTCGTAATCCTTTTGCCGGATGGACAGTTCGCCTAGGGCATAGACAGCCACGGGCGAATCGCCCGCTTTGGCAAGATAACGCTTCGCACTTGTGAGATCGCCACGACGCATGGTAGCATTGGCAGCGTTCAGGTTGGCAATGGGGTCACTCGGAAACATGCGTACCGCTATCTCGAACACTTCAGCAAACTCATCTGTACCGGGCTCATATTCCTGTGCGGCAAGGTAGAACTCATTCAGGCTCAGCTTTTGCGGTCGTTCACGCATGATTCGTATTATTTCCTCCACATCGCTGTAACTACGGATGGTGTAGGCTATACGATAGTCGGTATGACGCAACGCCGGATAACAGTTCTGTAACAGGAAGCGGTATTCCACCGGATAAGCACGTTTTATTTTCCACTCTTTGGCATCCGGTTCCAGATTGCCGTCTATCAAAGCGATGATTTCCGTGCGATGTTCAAGGTTCGACTGCTCCACGTAGCGACGCAATCCTGCCCAATCCTCCGGTTCAAAGTCGGTCGTTATTACATCGCCTTCAAACCGGTAGAGTTGCTGTATGTACTTCTTCAATGCGGCGGTACGTCCGATAGCCAATTCTTTGTTATGCACGTATGAGCCTTCGGGCGAGGCGTAACCTTTCAGCCATACCGAGGTGATGGTTATGTCCATGTCGCTTCGCACGGAATCAATCGATGACTGTATTTTCCCAAGTTCAACGGCATTGCGTCGATAATCCGGATAAATACCCGCTTGGTCTACCGGAAAGTCGATGAACGCCGAGCCTTCGAGTGAATCCCGTTTTTCGATCTGCCCTTGCAGACGCATATATACCAATTCAGGGAAAAACGCCTCAGTGTGTCGTCCGACCCTACCATTCTGCTCTGCCAGCAAAGTACTGCAACATCCGTAGTCGCTGCGATGAAGCGACAGCACCGAACCGTTCATCCATTCGGCATATGGTATCATGTTGCGATATTCGATAGTATCGGGCTTCTCCGAGGCCTTATAACTCTTTTCATCCTTGCCCGACAGCATGCTCTCGCCATTGCGCACATAGAAGTAATAACGTCGCCTGCCGTAAACTCCTACCGATTGCAGATCGAGCGAGTCATTTCCATTGACCAACCTTGGTGTAAGAAGCACGGCACGATTATCGTCCACGTCAAGCCCTGATAAATCCCAAAGCATGTCAATAGCGATATACCCGCCGTTGCGCTCCATTCTAAGATTCTCTATGGAAACACCATCCACGATGTCTTGTTTCCGCATGTCGGTCACGATCTGCGCTTCCGCTACCGAAACCATGCCCAATAGGGCTGATAGGATATATAA
>URGO01000223.1 GCA_900547435.1 uncultured Parabacteroides sp. | reverse complement strand
AGCGGTATTGTTTTGTACTTCTAAATAATATTCTTTATAAGTCTGTTGTTCTGAAATGGAAAATGAATAACAAAGTTGTTGCCATTTAC
Source organism: uncultured Parabacteroides sp. (assembly GCA_900547435.1). Taxonomy (GTDB): domain Bacteria; phylum Bacteroidota; class Bacteroidia; order Bacteroidales; family Tannerellaceae; genus Parabacteroides. Next base: position 2,727 of record URGO01000223.1, on the reverse strand, counting down.
CAACATTTTTATTTGCTGGTCTCTCAAGATATGTATCAGAATAATCCGTTAAAGCATCTCCGGACGTAAAACGATGTAAAACGACCTCTTTGTCACCTGTCTTACCTATAAAATTTATATTGATGTTAGGAGGTAATGGCTTGCCATCATTTGTTTCATTCCAAGTGGTCATATCGTTCACCCATGCTGTAACTGTCAATTCTGTATATTGGCAAATCACATCATCTAATTTCAATTTCACCCAACGTCCCGGCTCATTTGATGCATCTGTATAAAAGAAATAACCACATTCTTTACCACCTGTATTTGCATAAGTGCGGTCATAAACCGGTTCGGCATGAGGATTATTTCTCAATGAAAAGAACCAAAAATATTCACCACCATTAGATACTCCTGGAACGTTTGCGCTATGATACAATCCATATTGATTCTGCAAAGCAGCATGGTTATGGTCTGCATACATTGTTATATTTGGATTTAAGAAAGCATACGTAGTTGATTCTGCACTCATTGGTGTAGTGCATAGATTGTTTTCACTTGAAAGGGTAGAAGCTGGTATTGCTCCGTCCATATCAAAATCCGCAGCACCGATAGCCTCATATAAATCCGAATGGGCTGCCGGATTTCTTCGAGGATCTGATGAGTTCTTTACATTCTCTTCCAACATGAATGCTGCATTAGCTTGCGGAATTATTTTGAACGTAGCTAATAACGGACTTTTCTGTCCATCAGAAGTCTCAGCATAAACATTTATAGTCGTATTCGATGAAACTTCACCCAATCCAATTACTTGTTTGTCCGAAGCGAGACTACCGCTTTTTCCTCCGTCATATACATAATGATCTCCCGATAAAATAGTTCCATCCTGTTCATTTGCATACCAACAATAATTAGAAGGAAATGTTTTCATTTGAATGTTAATACCTTTAGCATCAGAAGGGGAGGCTATTTCATAGTGCTCTATACCATTATTCCCAGCATTTTTAATTTTTTCTGCAATTTCACTTGCAGGACGAATCACAAACTTATAGCGTTTAGATAATGTAGGTTCCGTTAATGTAGATCCAGATAAATTCTCGTCAGTATTCATGCTGACATCGCAGATTACAATATCCTCTGTATCTCCAGCATTCCTTGTATATAAGATAGTTGACGCTCCTGTTGCTGTAGAGATATAATATGTTGTAGTTTGATCCGGTCCTAAACCAGTGTTTTTATTATCATCAAAAAAAGTTCGATACCAAAATAAAGAAGTTTTTTCTGGAGTTTCATGCAAAGCCGCAGCATGAGGTATTTTAGTATCCACTGTTCCTCCTTCTATAACCGCTTTATTTCTGAGATCTACAATTGTCGATTTAAATTTATTATCAATAGCTATCGGATCCCCATTTTCATCAGCACGATACCAGCGAACATACCATCTATAATTGGGACTACCACCAGCCCGTCCATCATTGTTTCTCAACTCCGGCACATACAATTCTCTTGACATACCATCCGGAATATAAACTGTATCTACCCGTTCCGGAATATTCGTTTGCCGACTCCCATTTTTATATTGAATCGTATATTCTTGCCCCCAAACCCCATTCTCATTCCATCCTGCGGAAAAGAACAGGAGGAGAAGGGTAAGCAGGGACAGGTTGCGGAATACCGGATGGTTCTTGCTTGTATGGGCGGGAGTTTCATGGGATGAAACCGGAGTTCCGTCCCTATGAAACTGGAGTTTCATCCCTTGAAACTCTTCATTTAGTCCGGAGATATTCCGGATTGCTCCGCGACTCTTTTCTTTGATGTCTATTTTGTTTCTCATAATCAATTTCCTCCGTCAGTTGTTGTCCATGAATCCTCTTTTTGATTCTTAATAATAATCGTATAGGGAACTAAGACCTTGTGTGTCGTTCCATTAGCCGTTCCCTCGATAACCATATTCAAACGAATGCGTGCCTCGGCTGACTTTGCCAATTCTTGCGTGGTAATCGTGAATGAACCATTCTTTCCATCGTCGGTAGGCAAAGTAAATGCCAATGCGGATTCATTAAGCCATGGAGCTGCGTGATTGTCTGTTGGCACATTGAGTAATAAATTATCATCATTGCTTACCAACACCGCACTCGTGAAAGGATGTTCCTCATCTCCTTCATACGGCTCATTTATGCCCCGGTGGGCGATTACAGCATCTGTCAAAGAAGAAATACTATTCAATTTATAAGTTATCGTAATATCTCCTCCATGGTCTTGCGTCCAGAAAGTAGCTTCAGGAATGGTCTAACCTTCCGGAATGGTAATGGTAGCAGGCAGACCGCCAATCGGCATGACGCCGCCGCGCAGCGAAACCTCGCCGGTCATGGCAACCGTCGGCTCTGCCGCCTTCCCCGTCACAAGCGAGGCGAGCGCCGTTGTCAGCGTAATGCCTGCGGACGGGCCGTCCTTCGGCACCGCGCCGTCCGGCACATGAACATGCAAATCATACTCCTTGAACATATCCGCCTTGTCCGGATACATGCTCTTGACCAGACTGATGGCAACCTGTACCGATTCCTTCATCACATCGCCGAGCTGGCCGGTAATATAAATTTTTCCTTCACCCTTGGTGAACATGGTTTCCAAAAACAGAATGTCGCCGCCCGCCTGTGTCCACGCCAAGCCCGTGACAACGCCCGGCACACCGGTTTTCATCGCCGTATCATGCCGCATCGGCTTGCGGTCGAGCATTTCTTTGAGCTG
>URGO01000222.1 GCA_900547435.1 uncultured Parabacteroides sp. | reverse complement strand
TTGAATGCAATGAACTGCTCCATGCTCGCCATATCTATTCCATAATAATCGGGATAACGTACCTGAGGAGAAGAAGCCACGATGATGATTTTCTTCGGATGAAGCCGGTCCAGAATACCAATGATACTCTGCTTTAAAGTCGTACCGCGCACAATGCTATCATCTATAATCACCAGATTATCCTCGTAAGGGACAAGGCTTCCGTAGGTAATATCATAGACATGAGCCGCCAGGTCATTGCGTGTATTGCCCTCGGCTATGAAAGTACGGAGCTTGATATCCTTGATAGCCACCTTCTCAAACCGGATGCGCCGGGAGAGGATTTGCTCCAGCATCTTCGGGTCGGGCTTGTCTCCCAACGCCTCGATAAGTTGTATCTTCTGGCGATTCAGGTAATTCTCAAACCCTTCCAGCATACCATAAAAGGCCACCTCAGCCGTATTGGGAATAAACGAGAATACCGTATGCTCCAGCTCATCTCCTATCTTCGCCAGGATAGGGTTTACCAGTTCCTCGCCCAAACGCTTTCTTTCCCGGTAAATATCCGTATCGCTTCCTCGGCTGAAATAGATTCGTTCGAACGAACAAGCGCTTTTCTTCATGGGTGCATTGATTTGCTCTAAGCGCATCTCGCCTTTCTTATTCATCAAGATAGCTTGCCCTGGCTGAAGCTCATGGATGCTATCCGCCCGGACATTCAACACGGTTTGGATAACGGGACGCTCGGATGCCACCACCATAATCTCCTCGTCCATATACCAGAAGCCCGGACGAATCCCCCACGGGTCACGAACCGCGAACGACTCGCCGCTTCCTGTCAATCCGCAAATGACATAACCGCCATCCCACGAAGGGGAAGAGCTCTTCAGGACATTGGCCAAGTCGATTTGCTCCTCAATGGCACGGGTGATGTCCATGCCTTCCAGCCCCTCGTCCTTACATTTATTATATAAACGTTCCACCTCGCGGTCCAACCGATGCCCCACCTGCTCCAACATGATATACGTATCGGCATACTTACGCGGATGTTGCCCGTCAGCCGTAATACGGGCAAAGATTTCATCTACATTCGTCAGGTTGAAATTTCCGCAAAGCGCCAGGTTCTTGGCCCGCCAATTATTCCGCCTCAAGAAAGGATGCACATAAGATATCCCGCTCTTTCCCGTCGTGGAATAACGCAAATGCCCCATATAAAGCTCGCCCGCAAAAGGCAGACATTGCTCGGCATATACCGCATCGTGCATCTGCTCGGGAGATAAATCCCTGAAATGCTCATGCACATTCGAGAAAATCTCCGTAATCGCTCCGGTTCCCAATCCCCTTTCACGGAACATATATTCCTCGCCCGGATTGGCTTTCAGCTTCACGCAAGCAAGCCCCGCGGCCTCTTGCCCCCGGTTATGTTGCTTCTCCATCAACAAATATAGCTTATTCAAGCCATACATCCATGTCCCGTACTTCTCTTCGTAGAAAGTCAACGGCTTCAAAAGGCGGATTAATGCCACACCGCATTCATGTTTCAAAGGTTCCATATAGTCATTCCTAATTTTGGGTACAAAATAACAATATTTCATGCTAAAGTAAAATTGTTAAATTCTTATTTTTCTTCGAATATTACAATATGAAACAAAACCAATCTTATACAGTTTCGATTTATAAGGAAATAAACAATCACAATAACAAATAGAAACATTTCCAAAATGATAATATATTTTCTGCCATCAAAGCACATCATTTCTTTGATTTATGCAACCAAACATCTATTTTTGCAAACACAATGAAAACAGATTATTAGAAATATACAATAAAAAGAAAGCAAATATCAATGAAAAGTGACATTTTAATCAAATCCAAAAGACAAGAAAGAGAAATGTCATATCGACAAGGTCTTTATGACAAGGCAAACGAGCACGACGCTTGTGGCGTAGGTATGATTGTCAACATTCATGGGAATAAGTCGCATGAGTTGGTGGATGCAGCCTTGAAGGTATTGGAAAATATGAAACATCGCGGAGCGGAAGGTGCGGATAACAAGACCGGCGACGGAGCGGGTATTTTATTGCAAATCCCGCATGAATTCATCTTGCTACAGGGTATTCCCGTTCCGGAATAGGGACGTTATGGCACCGGTCTGCTTTTTTTACCGAAAAAAGAGAAAGACCAGGCAACTATTTTGAGTATCATTATTGAGGAAATCGAAAAAGAAGGACTTACGCTGATGCATCTGCGTAATGTACCTACTTGCCCGGAAATTCTGGGAGAAGCGGCTTTGGCTAACGAACCGGATATCAAACAGGTATTTATCACGGGATTTACTGAGACAGAAACTGCCGATCGTAAACTGTATCTGATCCGTAAAAGAATAGAAAATAAAGTCAGAATGTCAGCCATTCCGGCGAAAGAGGATTTTTACATCGTTTCGCTCTCTACAAAAAGTATTATATATAAAGGTATGCTTTCGTCATTGCAGCTACGGAACTATTATCCCGACCTGACGAACAATTACTTCACCAGCGGGTTGGCTTTGGTGCATTCCCGTTTCTGTTCTAACACTTTCCCGACATGGGGATTGGCACAACCTTTCACTTCGATTCGCGGCACCCGCGGGTGGATGGAAGCTCGCGACAGTGTACTCTCCTCTCCCTCTCTCGTGGATTTCTAAGAGATCCGTCCGATTATACAGCCGGGCATGAGTGATAGCGCCTCATTGGACAACGTGCTGGAGTTTTTGGTAATGTCGGGATTGAGCCTGCCCCACGCAATGGCAATGCTTGTGCCGGAGTCTTTCAATGAGAAGAACCCTATCAGTGAAGATTTGAAGTCCTTTTATGAATAT
>URGO01000221.1 GCA_900547435.1 uncultured Parabacteroides sp. | reverse complement strand
CAAAGAACGATATGATTCAAGTGAACCGAATTTATTTAATTTTTAACCTTGTCCATTTTTAGTGGACAGTAGTGAAATGGAATATATACTCGCCTGATCCGACTTCAATCTTCGTGTCATCGGAATAGCGTACATTCCCTAAATCCGAATTGCTTACTTTCTGATAGCCTTCGGGCATATAGATTTGTGCCGATGTATTGCCCGGAACCACAATCCGCCACGTCAGCTTATCGCCATCCCGTGTCCATTCGCTTTCGATGGTTCCATAAACCGATTCATAAGCGGCATCCACATAATCAAGTCCTTCAGGAAGAGCCGGATTCATTTCTATCTTCTTGAATGCCACGGCATCATCCGTACATTTGATTCCGGCAAGGTCTTCGTAATACCAGATCAGCAAATCACCCAAAAGCATCACATGATTGGCCGAGTTCATGGCAGGATCAGCGGTATCTCCATTCCAAAGTTCCCAAATAGTGGTGGCGCCTTTGTTGATCATATATCCCCAGCTCGGATAATCCTTGTTCGTTACGATTTTATAGGCCAGATCCTTCCGTCCATACTCCGTCAAGCCGCGCATCAGGTGCTGAATACCCAAAACACCGGTACTTACATGCCCGTTAAAGTCTACTTCGGTTTTCCGGACGATATTATCAAATACTTTTTGCTCATACCCTTCGGGTACCAAGCCCAAACGTAAGGATAGGATATTGGCTGTAACTGTGTTATTGCCATATTGGGCAGTTTCCGGATTGAAGAACTTTTTGTTGTAAGCCTCTTTCATCTTATCCGCCAATTGCTGATATCCGGCGATGTCTTCCGACTTTCCGCAGATATCGGCAAATTTCATCATCAAATGCAACAACTCATAATACATGCTTGTGCCTAAGATCGAACCATTCGTTTTACGGGCAGGGTCTTGCGAATGAATCAGATGCTGCTCTTCCGGAGGCATACACCAATCTCCATACGTATCTTTGGTAATGATGTAATCTTTCATGGCTGTCCGTTCCATATATTGCATCCATTTCTTCATGGCCGGATAATGCCTACGAATGGCGCTATCATCTCCAAACTGGCGATGAAGCATCTCGGCTACTGTAAAGAATGCCGCGGGCCAGGTTACGTCATCGTTATAAATGGTCCAATATTTAGGTGAAACATCCGAGATGCTTCCTTCCGGACTCATCGAATCTTCTATGTCCTGTAGCCACTTATTGTATAACAACGCATTGTTGAACAGATAAGCTTCGCCGCTTGCCCCGGTAACCCGGTCGCCCAACCAACCCAGACGTTCGTCACGTTGCGGACAATCGGTCGGCATTCCTCGATAATTCCCCCGGATTCCCCAATAAGCATTCTTATGTATCTGGTCGACCAGCGGATTGGAACTCTTGAAGTGTCCGGTGGCCGGCATTTCATCATAGATTACATACCCGGAAAAATCTTTTGCCTCCGGCTTGTAATCCAGACCATCCACCTCTACATAACGGAAGCCATGATAAACAAAGCTCGGCTCCCAACTGAAGGTAGCATCCGAAGCCGGTGTATAGATATCTGTTACCTTGGCGGAACGGAGATTGGCCAGATAAAGGGTCGTATCCGGATTCAATATCTCCGCGAATTTCATGGTGATTGGTTTTCCGGCCTTGCCTTTCAATTGTACGTTCAACCAGCCTACCATGTTCTGTCCCATATCCAAGATGTATTTTCCGTCCGAACGGGCGATTACCTGGATAGGTTTTACCGTATCTTGAATCGTCAGGTTCGGGTTAGGCTGGGCTACCAATTTGCCTTGCGGTTTGTCCATCAGCTCCGCGTTTTTCCAAGCAGAATCGTCATATTGCGTAGTGTTCCATCCCTTTAACTCCTTGCGGGCGTCATACTCTTCCCCGTCAAATTCATTATTCGCGATAATCGGACCTTGCGATGTAACCTTCCAGCTCGTATCACTTACCACCTGCTCGGTTGTCCCATCGGTATATTCCATTTCCAGTTGAGCCAACAGAGAAGGAAGCCCGTAGGTCAGCATTCCCGGGTTGCGCATAGCGAAATAGCGGCCGTTTCCTAAGACAACCCCCAACAAGTTATCGCCCTGTTGCATCAAATCCGTTACGTCATATACATTATAATATACGCGCGTAGGATAATGGGAGGGCATCGGGGCAAAGATATCTTCGCTTATTCGTTTTCCATTCAGGTAAGATTCGGAAGACCCCAAGCCGGATATATATAAGGTAGCTCGTTTCACCTCCTTGCTTACCGAGAAGGGCTTGCGGAGATAGCGTGCGGCCAGGCGTGTATGGTCCTTGTCCGTTTCACCCGGATTAGACATTTGATTCTCGCCAATCCATTGCGCTTTCCATTCCGCAGGGTTCAGGATGGCCATCGACCAGCTCTGCACTTCGCTCCAGTTTCCGGCCGATTGGTTTGTCTTTACTTTGACACGCCAATAATAGGGCTGGCGGGATTGCAACGTTTTTCCTTCGTAAGGGATAAACAAAGATTGGTCTGAGGTTACTTCGCCCGAATCCCAAAGCAGGTTCTTTCCCGCTTGCAAATCTTCCGGAGATGCCGCTACCTGGATATGATATCCTACTTGCATCAAGTCGGGTTTGTCTGAGGAGATTTGCCACGAGAAACGAGGTTGAGTGACATCGATGCCCATCGGATTGGACTTCATTTCTACTTGTAAGCGGTTTATTCGGATCGAATCCGGTGAAGGACCGCAACTTGCCAAGCCTGTCAATGCAAAACACAGGCCATATAAGAGGACATGCCTTTTCATGATACAATTGTTTTTAGCTAATTAGAAATGGTACAAAAGAAGTGTATTTTCGGCTAAGTTTACTATTAAAATTGATTTAGATTCTTTCCTTTTTGACATAAAACGCTACTATTCCACTCTTTTTTTCGAAATTGAAGGAGTTAAAGGAGTTAGAGAAGTTATTATTCCGCTTCGCTTCATTAGGAGTTAAAGCCATCACTCTT
>URGO01000220.1 GCA_900547435.1 uncultured Parabacteroides sp. | reverse complement strand
TTTTATCCTGTTTGCTAACGAATCGTTGCGTTTCTATTTGGATTCTTCAGTGAACAGTGATGCCGTCATCCTCCGACTCCTTCATCGTGTATTGATCTACGACATCGCCGAACACATGGATGGTCTCGTCGATAGGGGTTCCGGTGAAGCCTACATACGTCGCGTTGGGTAATGCGTCCCGAAGGTATTTGGCGAATCCGTAAGTAATCCGTGCGCCTATCTTGTCGGCCTCGCCCTCGGTCTGGATGGAAAGTTTGGAGCCGAGATTATTTTGCGAGCGGTGCGCCTCATCGCTCATGCAGATGACATTGGAACGCTCCGTCAGAAGTCCGGTAGACTCGGCGAATTTCTGTATCGTAGTGATATAGACTCCTCCTGTTTGCCGAGTGCTCATCTCTTCTGCCAATTCCTTACGGGTCTCAAACACTTTGACGGCTTCGTCCTCAAGGAAGCGTTTCGAGCGGCAGAACAGTTTACCACTCTGGGTTTCCAGGTCTTCCCGGTCAACGATGATGAGAATGGTGGGGCTGCCCAACTGTTCTTTGCAACGGAGTGCCAACTGGCGGGCAAGGAACAGCATCGTATAGGTTTTGCCGCAGCCTGTGGCTCCGAAATAGGTGCCGCCCTTTCCATCGCCTCCGACTGAGCGCAGATGGTCCAGAATATGGTCGCGCAACTTGCGTGTGGCGAAGAATTGCGGATAGCGGCATACAATCTCAGTCGTGTCGTCTTCTTTCGTCGGGTCGGGGAAATAGACGTAGTCCCTCAAAATCTCCAAGATGCGTTCGGGAGAGAGCGCCCCACGAATCAATGTCCGCAGCGTGTCAAGCCCTTTTCCGGCCTTGTCTTCATTATCTATCTTCTTCCATTCGTAGAAAAATTCAAACGGGGTATAGGTCGTTCCGAGTGCGTTCTTCGCACCGTAGCTGATTACCGCCAGCGCACAGTATTTCAATAGAGAGGGAATGTCGCGCATGTATCGGGTGCAGATTTGCGTATGTGCGTCGCGGATAGTCGCATTCTGTTTCGTCGGATTTTTGAGTTCGATGATACAGACCGGTATGCCGTTGACGAAAAGTAGGATGTCGGGGCGGCGGTTCTCGCGTCCCTGTTCCATGACAAATTGATTGACGCAACGGAAAATATTATGGTCGGGATGCTCGAAGTCGATGTATTCCAGTCGGAACGGATTGCCCCTGCCATCACTGTAGGTAAAGTCGTATCCGTCCCGATAGAGCAGGAAAGTGTTTTGCAGGGCATGATAATCATTCTGTCCGCCCGTGTTGCGCAGGTTGGCGACTATGCCGTCCACCTCGGCTTCGGTCAATTGCCTGTCTTTATATTGTGCGGCAAGAAATGCCCGCAGGTCGTCTTCTATCAGCGGGTCGGTATATTTCCGGTGAATGTCATCACCGAATGTATATTGCCAATGCGACTCGCGGAGGAGTTCTATAGTCGCTTCCTCAAACTGACTCTCATAATATTTTCCTTTGCCTGCCATAATTGTTGTTGTTTAAGAATGGATGACATGTTGAAGCAATGCCGGACAGACTTCTCGTGACAGCCGGTCAGCTTCTTCTGCTATCTGCTTTGCTTCGTTGGCGCATTTGTAGATATTGACGATTGCCTGTTGAATGTCAATGGGAGGAAGAGGAATCTTAACATTGCACATTTCTTTATATCCGAATGTATCCCGAACTGAACCAGATGCAAAAAATAATGTACTTCGTTGAAATTCCGCCCTTCTGAACCATAAAGCAAGATATTCTGGAATAATAATATTTTCATTTACATGGAAAACTATGTACATCGGAGATATAATACACACATCTGCTGTAGATAAGGCAATTGACCCTATATTTATTCGAGAAGGATTATATGCAAAATCATTCTTTTTAACGACTTTATAATTTGAAAAATCCAAATCTTGAACTTTAGCTTTCGTAGCATCAAAAATGCCATTGCTCGTTACACCTTTCAAGTGTTGGGCATTATATTTTATTTTATCATTACGCAAATTGCACTCTTCGATATACGACCCGATTTCTTGCATCGGATATTTGTGTTTCAATTCTTGGATATAGCTTTGGCATACTTGCATCAACGGAGCAGCCTTCGCTTCATTCTGTTCCTTGATTTCCCTAAATGCTTTCCAAACATTCACCACTTTTTGCTGCTCGGCAATGGCGGGAAGAGGGATAAGCAGCTCTCCCAATTTACGCAAGTTGTATTCCGCTCTTTGGCTACCGAAATTGTCATAATCTACATATCGGTAGAACTCACTCCGCCGAAGATAGAGGGTCAGATATTCCGCAGACAATGTGGACTGATATTCCTTTTTTATATAAAACACTTGATATAGGTGAGAAACGATACACATTCCACCAGTTCTATAAGCCAGAGAACCGATGTTTAACCTTGATGGATTATAAACAATATCACCATGCCTGACAACTTTATATGGCTTTAGATTGATATTATCAGTAAGAGCCTTTGTCGGTTGAAATTCACCATCGTTGTTCACTCCTTCAATTAGTTCAACACCATATTTTAGTAAAGAGTTGTTTTCTCGCCTTTGCTCGATGTAATCCCCGAGCCGCACCCATTTTACACCGCTGCTTTCCATCTCACACCTCCTCTTTTCCATGCTGTTCCATAAAGAAGCGTTTCTGCTGTTCGATTTCCCGGCGAAGTTCTTCCTCTGTAGGCATGTAGGTCATATATTTAGCAGCAAAAATCTGGTCGCTGTCGTGCAGTACTGAATATTTTGCTATGGTGTTGTCCGTATCTGTGCAAAGTAACACGCCGATAGTCGGGTTGTCATCCTCTCCTTTGACCAAATCATCGTACATACGGATATACATATCCAACTGTCCGATGTCCTGATGGGTCAATTTATGGGTCTTCAGTTCAAAGATAACGAACCGTTTCATCTTGTAGTTATAAAATACAAGATCGATGTAGAAATCAGCCGTATCTGTTACAATATGCTGCTGCCTTTCCACAAAAGCAAATCCGCGGCCAAGTTCCATGATGAATTTTTCGATATTGTCAATCAATG
>URGO01000219.1 GCA_900547435.1 uncultured Parabacteroides sp. | reverse complement strand
CTCCCCTCCAAATGTTTTTGCGTCTTTTTTTAGAAGATTTTTTATCAACCTTGACTATCAGTCGGTTACATCAATGGCTTCAATTCATTTTTTCTTGCAATCCCAATTTTTCCCGCAAATACTTCCCTGTATAAGAGCCAGCACATTGCGCCACCTCCTCCGGAGTACCGGCACAAACCAAATACCCTCCGGCATCTCCACCTTCCGGTCCTAAGTCTACGACATAATCCGCACATTTGATTACATCCATATTATGTTCGATGATAACCACCGTATGCCCTTTTCGGATCAAAGCTTGAAAAGCCTCCAGCAAAGTCTTAATATCATGGAAATGCAATCCGGTCGTCGGCTCGTCAAAGATAAACAAAGTAGGCACCTGCTTCTCTTGTCCTAAATAATAGGCCAATTTAACACGTTGATTCTCTCCTCCCGACAAAGTCGAAGACGTTTGTCCTAATTTGATGTACCCCAACCCGACATCCTGCAAGGGCTTTAGCTTTTTGATAATCTTTTTTTCTTGACTCTCTTGCTTCTGACTAAAGAACTCAATGGCCTGATTTACCGTCATATCCAGCACATCGCTTATATTCTTGCCCAAATATTCCACTTCGAGGACATCCGACTTGAAACGTTTGCCATGGCACGCATCACAAACCAAGGTTATATCAGCCATAAATTGCATCTCTACGGTAATCTTCCCTTCGCCTTTACACTCTTCGCACCGTCCTCCCTCTTTATTAAAGGAGAAATAGGCGGCCGAGTACCCCATTTGTTTGGAAAGAGGCAGCGAGCCGAACAATTTCCGGATTTCATCATACGCCCCGACATAAGTTACCGGATTCGAGCGCGAACTTTTCCCGATTGTATTCTGGTCTACATATTCCACGCCTTGAATCAGATTCATATCCCCGAACAGACCGGCACTATCCACCACCTGTTGAACCGCATTGTCTACACAACGCTTCATGCTCTCATAAAATATATCGCGCACCAACGAACTTTTCCCGGAACCGCTCACCCCGGTTACTACCGTCATCACATTCAACGGGAACTTCACGTCAATTCCCTTCAGGTTATTCTTCCTCGCCCCTTTTATCTCTATATAATTATTCCAGGGCCGGCGATAAGCTGGCACCTCTATCTCCTCTTTTCCGGTCAGATAACGCACCGTATAACTATCACTTTCCGGATTCAGGTGGGAAAGGTCGCCTTGATACACCACTGTTCCGCCCAAACGCCCCGCGCCCGGACCGATATCGATGATATAATCTGCCGCACGGATTATTTCTTCATCGTGCTCCACTACGACCACTGTATTCCCCAAGGCCTGCAATTGGCGCAAGACATGCACCAGCAAATCCGTATCCCGGGAATGCAATCCGATGCTCGGTTCATCCAATATATATAAGGAACCCACCAGACTGCTTCCCAAAGAAGTCGCCAGGTTTATGCGCTGGCTTTCTCCTCCGGACAACGAAGAGGAAAGGCGGTCCAGCGTCAAATAGCCCAATCCTACATCCAAAAGGAACTGTATGCGATTCCGAATTTCGGTCAACAAGCGCGTGGCAATCTTCGCATCTTTCTCATCCAAGTGCAATTGTTCAAAGAAAACCTTTACCTCGGCCACCGACATCCGGACAATCTCCGCGATATTCTTTCCTCCTACCTTCACATACAAGGCTTCGGGCTTCAGACGCGCCCCCTTGCACGCCGGGCAGGTAGTCTTTCCCCGATAACGCGCCTGCAACACCCGGTATTGGATTTTATACAGATTCTCTTCCACGAACTTGAAGAAATCATCTATGCCATGCACTCCCGGAGCCCCATGCCAAAGCAATCCCTTCTCGGCTTCGGTCAGTTCAAAATAAGGACGATGTATGGGGAAATCATACCGGGCACTGCTTCGGATAAAATCTTTCAGCCACTCGCCCATCACCTCGCCTTTCCAGCAAACCACGGCTCCTTCATAAACCGAAAGCGACTGGTTAGGCACCACCAAATGTTCATCTATTCCCAACACTTTCCCGAATCCTTCGCATACGGGACACGCTCCCAAGGGATTATTGAAGCTGAACATCAGGTCGGACGGCTCTTCAAACTTGATGCCATCCGCCTCAAATGTCTTCGAAAATTCCTTCAGGAGAGTCTCTTCCGGCAAATAAATCCGGACACGACACACGCCATGCCCCTCAAAAAAGGCGGTTTCCGCCGAGTCCGCCAAACGACTCCTCAAGTTCTTCTCCGAAGAAACGGCCAGGCGGTCTATCAAAAGCTCGGCAGGCAAGGCAAGCAAACGCTCATCGGCCAGCACTTCCGCGACACGATATACCTTATCTTCCTGGAAAAGCCGCGTATACCCCTCTTTCTGCAATATTTCCAATTGCTCTTTCGGAGTACGTCCCTCAGGCACAACGACCGGCGCAAAGACCGCGAAGCGTGTTCCCTCCGGATACGAGAAAACCCAGTTTACGATATCGCTCACCTGATGCTTCTTCACAACCTCGCCCGAAACCGGCGAATAGGTCTTCCCGATACGGGCGAACAACAAACGCAGGTATTCGTAAATCTCGGTTGATGTTCCCACGGTCGAACGCGGATTCCGGGTGTTTACCTTCTGCTCTATCGCAATAGCCGGCGGAATGCCTTTAATATAATCACACTCCGGCTTGCTCATCCGCCCCAAGAACTGGCGGGCATAGGCCGAAAGGCTCTCCACATAGCGCCGTTGCCCTTCGGCATAAAGCGTATCAAAAGCCAGCGAGGATTTCCCGCTTCCCGACAAACCGGTTATTACCACCAACTTATCCCTCGGAATCTCGACATCAATATTCTTCAGATTATTGACACGTGCACCTTTTATAAATATAGAATGATTTTCGGACATACTTCCTTTTTGCTTACTTCATGCAAAAATAGCATTATAAATAAAATATGCCAAATCGTAACGGAAATTCATGCTTATGTTCGTTTCCGTTCATGCCTATCTTCGTCGGTGAAGAATCCAAATAGAAACGCAACGATTCGTTAGCAAACAGGATAAAAACTCATCGGTCGGGGAACGCCGCGC
>URGO01000218.1 GCA_900547435.1 uncultured Parabacteroides sp. | reverse complement strand
CACCAACAACAGGGAAAGGATTCGTAATGTTAATCGCATGACTGATTCGTTGTATGTAATTATATTTAACGGCAAAGATAATTAATTTGTTTTACATCATTGTCATAGTCTTGTGGCGGGGGGGGTGAGCGGCCGCATTATAATTGGGCAGATTAGGATAATAAATGATGATTGGTCAACATGTTATTTATAAATAAGGATTATGCGGATTTCCGATTCGGCTTCACCTGTCTTTGAAACCTTTTGATTGTTATGGGGTATAAGGGTGAAGGTAAACATCCGGACTGCCTTCACCTCAGGATTTTGCCTTCACCATTATCTCGTCCTGATTTAGGTTGACCATGTCGCTCTGATTCGTTTCCACTACTATATATTTAAATGAAAGATAGGAGTTTACAGCTATTACTACCGCTCTTTAACCTTTCGCCCTTGGTCGAAAAGGCTTTTGACATTGGTCGAAAGTGTTTTTGACCAAGGGCGAAAGCCTTTTCGACTAAAGGCAAAAGGTTAATGAATGGGCTGTTTGACAATAGAAACATGGCTATTGTTTATCACTAATGTATTTGGGTTTTCTCTATATTTTCTTTATTTTTGCTTGTATCATTTAGAGCGTTATTTCATGAAAGAAATCAAGTTGGAGACAAAAATCCGGATCTATCCTCTTGCCGAGCTTCCGGAAGAAGAGTCGCGGTTGATGGAGGCGGCCATAAAAGCGACGGAACAATCGTATGCCCCTTATTCGAAGTTTCATGTCGGAGCGGCAGCCTTGCTGGAGGACGGCACGATCGTAACCGGCAGTAATCAGGAGAATGCCGCTTACCCTTCCGGTCTGTGTGCGGAGCGGGTGGCGTTGTTTCATGCCGGCCATCAATATCCGGATATGCCTGTTGTCGCTCTTGCCATTGCAGCCGCCACGAATGGCCGGCAGGTCGAGAGCATTTCCCCTTGCGGTGCATGCCGCCAGGTTTTGTTGGAGGCGGAACAACGCTATGGCAAGCCGATGAAGGTCTTGTTGTGCGGCACGAAAGAGGTTGTGGTGGCGGAGAGTGCCGAATCACTGTTGCCGCTTTGTTTTGGGGCGAAAGATCTGAAATAAAAAAGAAGAGCGCTATCGTAAACAACGGGCGCTCTTCCTTTTTTATATTCGGTTATTGTTTGTCCGAGATCAGATTCCTAACGAAGCCTTGATTGCCTCGATTTTTTCGAGAGCAGCCTTGTCGGCATCCGCCAATTCATCTACGCTATTCACTTTCGAATGAACCTCGATATAGAACTTGATTTTCGGCTCGGTTCCGGAAGGACGGATAGAAACTTTCGTTTTGTCTACCGTGAAATACTGGAGCAAGTTGGAGGTTGTCGGCATATCCAGTGTCAATGTCTCGTTTGCCAAATAGTCTTTCCCTTTCAATGTAGAGAAGTCGTTGAATAGAACCACCTTCGATCCGGCTATCTCGGTCAACGGATTCGCTCGGAACTGCTTCATCATCGCTTCGATTTCCTCAGCACCGCTCTTACCCTTCTTCACGACAGAGATACCTTTTTCCTTCGAGAATCCATATTCTACATAAATCTTCTGGAGCAGCTGATACATCGTCATGCCGTTGTCTTTTGCCCAAGCCGCAATTTCGGCCAACATAGCGCAGGCTGAAACCGCGTCTTTATCACGAACGAAGTCCTCGCACAAGAAACCGTAGCTTTCTTCGCCTCCGCCAATGAATTGCAACTTACCTTCGTTTTGCTTCATGATGTTGGCAATCCATTTGAATCCCGTATAAACATCATAGAACCCAACGCCGTTGCGCTCGGCAATCGTGCGGATAGTCTCGGTAGTTACAATCGTCTTGACGATATATTCCTTGCCTTGAATCTTTCCTAATTCCTTCCAACGGGTAATCAGGTAATAAACGAACATCAAAGCCGTCTGGTTACCGTTCAGCAATACCCATTCTCCGTCATTATTCTTAACGGCTGCCCCCACACGGTCTGCGTCCGGGTCGGAAGCCAATACCAGTTCTGCGTCAGTCTCCTTAGCCTTTTCAACCGCCATAGCTAAAGCTGCCGGCTCTTCCGGATTTGGTGAAACAACCGTCGGGAAGTCTCCGCTGACTACATCCTGCTCCGGTACGTTGATAATATTAGTAAATCCGAATTTAGCCAAAGCCATCGGAACCAGCTTGACACCTGTTCCGTGTATCGGTGTATAGACAATCTTCATATCATGGTGACGCTGGATAGATTCCGGAGAAAGCGAAATCGTCTTCAGGTCGTTTACAAATTGCTCGTCAATTTCTGCGCCGATAGTTTCGATCAAGGCTTTATTGCCTTTAAATTGGATATCTGCGGCAGAACGGATTTTGTTTACCTCGGCAATGGTGTTCTTGTCGTGCGGAGTAATCATCTGCGCTCCGTCATTCCAATAAGCCTTGTATCCGTTGTACTCTTTCGGATTGTGTGAAGCCGTCAGGATAATACCGCTTTGGCATCCCAACTTGCGGATAGCATACGACATTTCCGGCGTCGGGCGCAAGCTTTCGAAGATATATACTTTGATACCATTGGCTGAGAAAATATCCGCAGAAATCTCGGCAAACTTCCGGCTATTGTTACGGCAATCGTGACCAATCACCACCTTGATTTGCTCAAGGTCTGCATATTCTTTTTTCAGATAATTAGACAATCCTTGTGTTGCAGCACCTACAGTGTAAATATTCATTCTATTACTTCCGACTCCCATGATGCCCCGCAGGCCTCCGGTGCCGAATTCGAGATCGTTGTAAAAGGATTCTATTAACTCTGTAGGATCATTCGCGTCTAACAAACGCTTCACTTCTGTCCGTGTATCTTTGTCGTACGCCTCGTTCAGCCAACTTTCTGCTTTACTTCTTGCTGTACGGATAATTTCCTGGTTCTCCATAGTGTGTTCTTTTTATAGTGTTATGTTCTCACAAAGTTATAAAAATAAAAAAGCTCTATTTTCAAATCCGGCTTGCGTTTTTGTTATGAAAAGGATATATTCCAGAGAAGCATAAGCTGAATTTCTGATATGGAGCAGATAATCTATGATAAAATTAAAAAATTTATATTTCACATGCATGTAATGAAAAATTGGCAAAAGATATAAAAAATATTATACTAGAATATATAGAAAATGCAGATA
>URGO01000217.1 GCA_900547435.1 uncultured Parabacteroides sp. | reverse complement strand
TTCTCGAATGCCCGAACTGCCGATTGGGGGCCATGAGGCTCCAGCTTCGTCCGTTTTTCCGGATCTGTAAACTCATCAGCTTGGATGTAACTGGACAGATATTGATTCTTTTGACCCTTATCCATTATAAAAAAGAAATCCAGCCCTCCGTCATAATCATTAGGAAATCCGTTTTTGCTGTTGAACGCATACGTTTTGCCTTCCGCTTTGTCGAAGTAGCAATAATGATATTGATCTTGATAATTATAGTATATCAGCACATAATCTGTTGTCTCCGCCACATATTGCGGAACTACACAATTAGGTGCCAGTTCCCGGAATCGGGGCAGATTTCCTTGTATCTCCGGTGTCAACCGGTATTTTCCCAAATTGAAGACGTATTTCGGAATGAAATTGTTCAGTCCGTCTATCTGATAAATCGTGTCGTTCATCGTCTCTCGGACGTGAAGCATATTTTCATATTCATAGGAATTACCAATTGGTATAATTTTAAAAGCTATTCGCCAAGCCTTATCGGCAATTAATGGAATTGGGACTGAACGTATCGCTTCCTTGATCAGCCTTCCTTTTTGATCAAACAAATTAAATACATAGTAACTAGAATCCCGAAGAAGATAACTTTCAGCTACTCGTAAAAATTTTTCTTGTGTATAACAACTTACCTGTCTGTCATCTATTGGAAATCGGGTTGAAAAAAGGAAATTCCCTTTCAAATCAAAAAATAAGGCTTTTCCACTAGTATTTATTACAACATATCGGCTGTTTGCATCTATCCACATATACCCTAAATGTGTAAAATCTTGAGGACCTCCTCCTTTACTACCTATAGGACGCATAAACTTGCCTTTTCGGTCAAATAAATAAGCCGTCTCTCCTTTATAATCTCCGGCGATAATATAATCGTCACTGAAATCATAGAAAACTCCATTACCTATCAAGCATTTGTCCGTTGTTTCTAACGGAATATATTCAACCGATTCTATCAGATCCGACATTCGCAAATCCCCTTCCGGTATATTCTTCGGGTCAATCTTGACTTCAATCGGATTGGGTTGGGCCAGACCGACAAGACTACACACACATAACAGCAATAAATACAAATTTTTCATGATAATACTATTTTAAAGGGTCTTTATTACTCTTTCAGTTTTACAATCATAATAATCGGATTGTCATCCGGATCCACTTTCTTGACCAGTTTCTCATATCCAAGTAAGACATGTGTTTTCATCGTTTGTTGCAAATGTATGGAACATTAGGTAAAAAACAACAAAAAAATGATAGATATTTTTCATCATAAATAATTTGTAATAACTATTAGGCCAATGCAAAGAGGCCATACCCAATTACCCACATGTCTATCTTGAAACAGCCTCTTTGCTTAGAATCATCCTACATACAAGTACAATATGGTATTCCTACTGACATGCAAAATATTTATTGCTCATTTATTTACAACATGATACATCTGTAAAAAATGCAATATCAGACTGTTTTCCCGATTTATTCTGACATTCCATCCGGGAAATTCAAGTCTTTGCCTTATGGTTCTTCATAGAGACAATTTTGTACCAACCAGCGGATATCATCGATGTCGTACTCCTGTTCTATTTTCTTGTCATTCAAAAAGACCGTTGGGGTGCTTGACAGTTGGTTCTTGGCATACCAGGCATTCCACTGTTGGATAAATCCATTTTCTAAAGAAGATTCTTTGACCTCCTGGTATTTTAACATCAACTGTTTATAATCCCGGTTCTGATACCAATCGTGTAATGCTTCGGCAAAGACCGATGCTCCTTTTGCATAATACAAGCGAATCAAATATAATGTCTCTTTTCTATTATTCCCGGCCAACATAAAACGGAAAACGATTCGGATATCCTTTTCAAAATCTTTCAGAATAGAATATATTCTTCTTTCCATCCGGGCGCAAGGGGCACAATGCGTATTGACTATGGTAGTTATTGTTGTGGTCGATTCCGGATTCCCGACTATTAATTCCGTGTTTTTGATTTCCATATCAACAGACGGCATTTTCTCCAGACTGGCATTGAAAATATGGGGATTTTTCTTAAGCCGCAGATATTTGTATTTATATTCTGGTCCATCTTTTGCCCTCAGCAGGATAGGTTTTACGGTTATCCATGCGCATAGGGATAGAAGAAAACAACCAATGGGGAATAACATCTGCCAATTGAATACATTTTCCATAATCAGGAAATGGGTTAAGGCCCAAATCCATTCCAAGCATAACGTAAATATGACGGACATACAGAACGGGCATATTTTCTTTATCCTGAACAATTGATAACAGATGGAAAACAATCCGTATGGAATGGAACACACGGCCATAATCCACAACAGACTCAATGTAATTGCCTGAAGGGGCACAAACACAGAAAGGAGCAAGGCCAGAATGCTTCCCAGGAAATAGACCAAGCCTATGTCAGACATGGGTACCCCTCCAATTTGAGATACCGGAGATTGCAGTACATCATCACAGCTGGTATATTTACCCTTCTGACAAACCGCTTGGGAAATACGGTTTTCACCTACTACTTCATGATAGGCCAAATTGACGCAAAAGAACAATCCGATTATCTTTATGGCGAATAAGGCAAGAAAGCCGGATGCGAAAACCGGCTGGGTCAAGAAGCAAGAGCCTATTATCATACCAAGCAGCAGAACTACACATAGCGGCAAACTGAGTTGACCGATAATCTCCTTACACCGTTTGCCCCAATAGCCGGCCTCTCCGGAATCCTCATGGGGCAAAGCATAAAATACCGAACCGCTCCATTTCGCCAGAAAATCTTTCAATGAAACCGTTATATGCCCTTTCGATGGCAGATAATAGGTAATCATTTGGGATTCATTTATGTTTTCCACCACCACAAAATGTCCGCCTTCATTGACCAGATGCGTAATGAAAGGAACGCCGTTTTTCCCAAAATCAGCCGGTGTCAATTCCAATGCGGCGTAGTCCATCTTATATCTTTTGCTGGCATCCGCAAAAAAGGCCATAGACAGATAATCGGGATGGGACTGCCAATAATCGGACAAATCACGGTTTGAAACAGGCACCTCCAACAAGGTAAGCAGGTGCTTAAAGACCTGAATAATTTCTTTCTCCTGCGTATTCATTATATTTACTCCTTCAATTTCACAATCATGATAATCGGATTGTCATCCGGATCCACTTTCTTGACCAGTTTCTCGAATGCC
>URGO01000216.1 GCA_900547435.1 uncultured Parabacteroides sp. | reverse complement strand
AGCAATCGCTTTTTCAAGCGCTGCTTCGATTTGGTAAGTGCATCAGAGGTATTATTGAAAATAGCCAGCTGCTCTTTCCGGGTAAAATTCCATTTGACCAAACAACAGATTTCCTGCTCGTGCCGGGTCAGTCCATATTTTTCGGTAAGAGATGAAACAATCTGGTTAAAGAGCACATCCGTCAAGTCTATAAGCATATCCCAATCCTGACGGGAAAGATTGACATGCACCGGGTCATCTTTCAAACGATAGAGCAACGATAAAGCCGCGCTCTCGGCACCTTCAGATGAGAGCTGCCTGATTTGTTGCTCGCATATCAGTATCTTCTGCCGATACCGCGCGATATCCGCCAACTTTTCCTGATAAGACTCCGACTCCTGCTCTAAGCGTTCCAACTCCTCTTCCAAAGTCCGGATCTTTTCCACATATCCCTGCTGCTCCTTTCGGTGAAGGCTGATAGCCGCCTGCTTCTTTTTCCAATGTTGCCTCGCCATCCACACCCGTTCCTGCCTTCTTCCCGAACGGCGCCCTAATCCAAAGGCAAGCATCGTGGCAATTATCAGTCCGATACCGAACAGGAACGGATAAAACTCCTGCCAATTTACAGTTTCCATCTTCTAACTTCCTCTTTCCTTCAAATAATTATAGATTGCCATTTGCGAACGCACCGGTTCCTCCCCATCCTGACGCTTGAAGATATTGTTCAAATGTTCGTCTATCCAACAAGCCTTCACATTATCCTGAAGTTGGATATGCAAAATATCTATAATCTTCCGCTTGATAGAAACATCCAGAATCGGAAAAGCGGTTTCTATACGGCGATTCAAGTTCCGTCGCATCCAGTCGGCCGACGTCAGATACAAATCTTCCGCCCCGTCATTATAGAAATACCACACGCGCGAATGCTCTAAGAACATATCCACTATCCGTGTAATCCGAATATTCCGGCTATAAGGCTGATTCGGCACCAAGCAACAGATTCCCCGCACAATCAAATCAATCTCTACTCCGCACTCGCTGGCCCGGTAAAGGCAATCAATCATGTGCATATCATGCAGCCCGTTCATCTTCAAGATAATCCGTCCTTTCTTTCCTTGACGGACATATTCTATCTCGCGTTCAATCATCCTTTCCAATTCCGGCACCATATTAAAACGCGCCACCAACAGGTGAGTGAATCGAGGTGTGGCAATCTTTTCTTCCAGCACATCGAATACCTTATTTATATCCTCGACAATCTCTGGATTACAAGTCAGCAAAGCCATATCCGAATAGATACGCGCTGTCTTCTCGTTGAAGTTTCCGGTACTCAAATAGGCAATATCCTTCCGCTTTTTCCCGCTATCTGTATTTTTGCGGAGAATAACCGCCACTTTGGCATGAACCTTCAACCCGGGGATACTATATATTATACGTATACCTGCTTGCTTCATCCGCTCGGCTGTACTCATATTGTTCTCTTCATCGAAACGTGCTTTCAATTCCACAAAGACCGTAACCCGCTTGCCGTTCTGTGCCGCACTAATCAGGGTATTGATAACCGCCGAGTTCTCCGCCACGCGATACTGGGTAATTTTTATCTCCTCAACCGTAGGATCAAAAGCCGCTTCCATAAGCAACCGAATCAGATAATCGAACGACTGATAAGGGAAATGCAGAAAAACATCCTGTTTCTTTACGGCACGAATCATCGAACCCATTTCATCCAAATAAGGAATGCGCATCGGCGACAAGACCGGTTGTTCCAACTCTTTGCCCCGAGGATTAGGAAGCTTCGCCAAATCCTGCAGATTGTTATAACGCACGCCCATCACCAAATCTTCCTTGTTTATCGCAAACGCATTACACAAAAAGTCTAAAAAGTCCTGTGGCATCGCCATGTCATACATAAACCGGCTCAGCGCACCAATCTTCCGTTTCTTCAACTTCTTCCGGATATTCTCCACGATACTGCTACTCGTCTCATCATCCAGATAGATATCTGCATCACGCGATATTTTTATATTGTAACAGGAATCGATATCATAGCCCGGAAATACGGATGACAGATTAGCCCGGATAATATCATCAATAAACATAATGTAATATTTCCCCTCATGCTTCGGCAATTCAATAAAACGCGGCACTTTGGAATAGGGAATCTTCATCAGCGCATAATGGTACTCCGGACTTGCTTCCACTCTATCCGGCTTTCGCTTTTTCGTCATCCGAATTACCAGATAAAGACGCCGGTCGCGTATGAAGGTACGGATATCATCTTTTTGAATAATCACCGGAGCCAAGAAAGGGAACACTTCTTCGTTGAAAAAGTCACGCACAAACTCCTCATGGAAAGGCTCCGGCCGGCTATCCTGATACAAATGAATGTTCTGGCGCTCCAATTCCGGCAAGACCACCTGGTGGAATATGCGTTGGAACTCCCGTTGCTGGCGGTTTACCTCACGCGTGATTTCCGCCAATATCGCTTCGGCTTCTGCCGAGCTTTCTTCCGTGTAATTCTTCTTCATAATGACGCCCCGATGCTCCGCCACACGAATCTCATAAAATTCTTCCATATTCGATGAATAAATGGACAAGAACTTGATTCGCTCATAGATAGGCAATGAGCAATCCTCTGCTTCCATCAAAACACGGTAGTTGAACGAAAGCCAACTGACGTCGCGATTGAAATATTGATATGTATTTTCCATACTATTCGTTAGCTTGGTTCGGTAAATATAGGTACTTTTAAATTAACGAAGATAATATGAGAAAAATAGGACTTTTATCCGATACACACGCCTATTGGGACGATAAATACGCCCAATATTTCAGCGAATGTGATGAAATCTGGCATGCCGGAGACATCGGTTCGCTGGTAGTAGCGGAAAAGTTAGCCGCCTTCCGTCCATTCCGGGCGGTATATGGAAATATTGACGGACAGGAAATCAGAAAGCTGTATCCGCAAATAAACCGTTTCACGGTGGATGGTGCAGAAGTGCTGATTAAACATATCGGCGGTTATCCGGGGAAATACGTTCCTTCCATCATCGGCAGTCTGATGGCACGTCCGCCCAAACTTTTTATCAGCGGACATTCTCATATATTAAAGGTGAAATATGATAAAACACTGGATATGTTGCATATTAATCCGGGAGCTGCCGGCATGTCCGGTTTCCACAAGGTACGGACTTTGGTACGTTTTGTTATCAACCAGGGGGCCTTTCAGGACTTGGAAGTCATCGAATTGGCGGACAAATAAAATAAATGTTCCTGCCAGATTGAAAAATTATATTAAAAACAGACAACATAAAGGACATATTTTATATAGATAGATTCTCATACATAAATGGGAAAAAGGAGTTTTAACAATGAAAATCGTAGAAACAGTCAAAGAAGTCAGA
>URGO01000215.1 GCA_900547435.1 uncultured Parabacteroides sp. | reverse complement strand
CGCGCGGCGTTCCCCGACCGATGAGTTTTTATCCTGTTTGCTAACGAATCGTTGCGTTTCTATTTGGATTCTTCAGCTCTCGGACAGAACTTCTTTAGGGGAATTGGCGCTTTTAAATAGCCTTTACAAACAACAAAGCGCGTAGACTTGTCGACTTACCTCGGTGCCTTGCGATAGAGATAAATGGCGATGAAGGTATAGAGGATATTCGGAATCCAGGCTGCAACCATCGGACTTACGTAACCGCTTATGGCGAACGTGGCGGTAACGGTCATAAACAGGATATAGGAGAAGCTGAGTCCGATACCGATACCGATGTTCAGTCCCATACCGCCCTTTACCTTGCGTGATGAGAGCGAAACGCCGATAGCTGTCAGGATGAACGAGGTCATGATGGAGGCGAATCGTTTGTGGTATTCAATCTCGAAAGTCTGGATGTTGCCGATGCCACGTTTCTCTTGTCGTTGGATGTAGGCGTGTAGTTCGGGCGTAGTCATCTTCTCGCAATCGTTGTTGGCGATTAGGAAATCGGAAGGGATGATGGTCAAGGTCGTGTCTTTACGCGACCCTTGAGTGATGTATTCGCGCATTCCGTCGAAGTCACGGATGGTATAGTCGATGACCTGCCAATGATAAAGCGTATCATACTTGATGGAGTTGGCGGTCAGACGTGATACGAGCCGCTTACCATCGAAATGTTCTAACGAAAAGCGGTAACCCATGTTCGAGCGGTTATCATAGCGGTCGAAATAGGCGATAACGCCCGGTTCCACTTCCAGCTGTACGTTTCGTGCATATTCCACCGCCTTGTTCTTGATGTATTTGTTTTGGAAATCAATGCGCACCTTATTGGCCGGCGGGATGATGAACGCGCTGAGGACAAAGGTGAGCAGGGCAATAATTCCGGCCGATATACCATACGGAAGCATCAGCCGGCGGAAACTCATCCCGCTGGAGAGCATGGCGATAATTTCGGAATGGTCTGCCAGTTTGGAGGTGAAGAAAATTACAGCAATGAAAGTGAACAGCGGACTGAACAGGTTGGCGAAATAGGGAATGAAATTCAGGTAATAATCGAATATGATAGCCGAGAGCGGTACTTCGGGCCGCAGGAATTTGTCTATCTTCTCGTTGATGTCAAACACTACCGAGATGGAGATAATCAGAAGAATGGCGAACACATAAGTTCCCAAGAACTGCTTGATGATGTACCAGTCTATACGTTTCAACTTGAAATCTTTCATATTCGTGTTATAGTCGGTTGTTCAACTGTCTCACCATAGTATTTTTCCATGCGGAGAAATCTCCGGCGATGATATGCTTGCGTGCTTCTTTTACCAGCCACAGGTAAAAGGCAAGGTTGTGAATGGAAGCAATCTGTAGACCGAGGATCTCGTTCACCTTGATTAGATGGTGTAGGTAGGCTTTTGTGTAAATGCGGTCTACGAAAGAGGCTCCATCCGGGTCAATCGGAGTGAAGTCAGCCTCCCATTTTTTGTTACGCATATTCATCGTGCCGTATGCTGTGAAGAGCTGTCCGTTGCGTCCGTTACGTGTCGGCATGATACAATCGAACATATCTACACCTCGTTCGATGGCTTCAAGGATATTGGTAGGAGTCCCAACGCCCATCAGATAGCGTGGCTTGTCTTTCGGAAGGATACCGTTGACGATTTCAATCATCTCATACATCTTTTCAGTCGGTTCGCCTACGGCAAGTCCTCCGATAGCATTTCCGTCCGCCTCTTTTGCTGCCACGTTTTCGGCCGCTCGGATTCGAAGATCCGGATAGACGCACCCTTGCACAATCGGGAACAGGCTTTGCCGGTAGCCGTATTTCGGCTCCGTTTCGTTGAAACGTTTGAAGCATCGGTCCAACCAGCGTTCGGTTAGTCCTAATGACTTCTTGGCATATTCATAATTGGCATCACCCGGGCAACATTCATCAAAGGCCATGATGATATCCGCCCCGATAGTACGTTCGATGTCCATTACTTTTTCCGGTGTGAAAAGATGTTTTGAACCGTCTATATGCGACCGGAATTCAGCTCCCTCTTCATGCAATTTCCGGTTGTCTGACAGAGAAAATACCTGGAAGCCTCCGCTATCGGTCAAGATAGGCCGCTCCCAGCCGTTGAACTTATGCAAGCCTCCGGCCTGCTCTAATACATCTAATCCCGGACGCAGATAAAGATGGTATGTATTGCCCAAAATGATTTGAGCCTGGATGTCATCGCGCAATTCAGGCATATGTACCGCCTTTACTGCGCCTTGTGTCCCGACAGGCATGAAAATGGGCGTCTCGATTACGCCGTGATCCGTAGTAATCAAGCCCGCCCTTGCATTTGTTTTTGTGTCGTTATGTAATAATTCGAATTTCATAGGGTTGCAAAGATACAAATTAATATGGAAACTTCAAGCTCTTTTAAAAACCGAAGTCGGTTACTTCAATTTCTTTGATTTCTTCTTGCTTGGGTTTCTCTACATGCTTATGTACTTCGTTTGCCTTGATAATGATTGCCCGCATCGGACGTACCGGACAGATAGATTCGCATCCACCGCATCCGACGCACAGATCCGGATTCACCTCTGGAATAGTTAATGTCCCTTTATACGGCACCATCTTTACCGCTTGTGTCGGGCAATGTTCTGAGCAAGCTCCGCAGTCGGTGTTTTCTGTATGCACGATGCAGCGATTAATGAAAAAGTGAGCTACGCCAACCTGAGTTGTGGCCTTCTCTTCTACACTGATAGGTTTCAAGGCGTGTGTCGGACAGACATCAGCGCAGACCGTGCATTCGTAGTTGCAATAACTATTGTCGTATGACATATGTGGCTTCAACAGATAATCAAAGCCATATTCTAATCCGGCCGGTTTTAAAACTTGGCTCGGACATTGTGTTACGCACAAATGGCATCCTGTACATAAATCTTTGAACCGTTCAAGACTTAAAGACCCCGGAGGTGTTACCGGCGGCCATTTTTTACCCCGTCTTCGCATCCGTTTTCCGTCTGCTAAAGCTGGAACAATCGGTAGTAAGGCTACAACGGTGGCTCCAGTAGCTAAAAAGGTTCGTCGGCTGCTTTTTTGTTTCTCATTTTCTGTATTGGGAACTACTTGTTCTGTTTCTTTTTTCTGGAAAACAGGATTAAATGTGTATTGTAAGCTGCCATTGCTGCAAGAAGAAAGACAATTGAAGCAATCCACGCAGCGGGAAGTATCTATCCGCATATTTTTGCTATCGATGGCCTCGGCCTTGCAACTCCGCTCGCATAGTCCGCAATGGATTCAACTCTCTTTATTGACCGATATCCGAAATAGCGAATAACGGGAAAACAGACTTAGCAGTGCACCAACCGGACAAATACTGTTGCAAAAGACCCTTCCTCGCCAAATAG
>URGO01000214.1 GCA_900547435.1 uncultured Parabacteroides sp. | reverse complement strand
AAGGGGTCAGTGCGCCCATTCGCACCCGCGAGGTGGAATAGACCCCATTATTTCGAGTCTTTTATGCAACTGTGACGGGGGTGTCCGGTTTGGGGTCGTTTCTGTAAGCCCCGTACCCGCTGAAAGCCGCTTGAAATCAGGCTTTTTCGCCCGGAAGCCTTGCGGGACGGGCTTTTTTGAAAGTGGGTTCAAATCGGCATTTTTCCCGATTTTGGAGAGAAATGCGGGAAGATAGGAGAGAAAAACCGGGAGACGGCCATACACCGCAGAATAGAGCTTCCAACCGACGAAAATCTATTTTTGAGGTGTTGCAAATGGATGTATTCCCCGTTAACTGGGACAGTGTTCCCGAGGTGATGAACAAGGAGCAATTCTTCCGAATATGCCACATCAGCAAGTCCACGGCGCTGCATCTGCTCAAAAGCGGCAAGGTGCCCTGTGAGTGGTCGGGTAAGAAAACCCGGTGCTATAAAATCCGAAAAGAGGATGTGAAAGCATACTTGGAGGAGCGGGCAATTTTTCCAGAACTCTATTCTGCGCCGAAGGGATGGTACGGCACCCACTATGTGGCGAGGCTCTCCAAGGAGCTGCCGGAGGACACGCTGCGGCAGATGCACGGCTACTATGAAAAGCTGCTGCGCAAATACCCGGATGTGGTCACAGTAAAGGATGTGGTGACCCTGACCGGCTACACCCTGACCACCGTCCACAACTGGTGCAGCCGTAGGTCACTGAAAGCCTTCCAGAAGGGGCTGAAGTTCTGCATCCCGAAAATTTTTCTCGTGGACTTCTTTTGTTCCCTGACCTTTCGCTCCATCACCCGCAAAAGCCTCTGGCATATCCAGACGCTGAACGAATTCAGCAGGAAGATGAAGCGGAAGTGATCTTTATCTGGGGTTATTTACAAAGTTCGCCGTAAAAAGTGTAGTCGGACAGCAAAAGTTCGCTGTATTTTTTGTGGAGGCAAGGTGAAGGCCTGCTGCAGATGCACGGAATCACCTTGTTTAGGCCAAAATACAGGTGCATCGTATTTTGGCCTAAAGCCTATAACCTGTCACAATATCGTACTGACCTTGCGATTCTGAAATTCGCACACTCGCACCTGCCTTTCGGTTTTGGTAGACTGTAACCGAAAGGCGGGTGCATTTTGCGTTGCAGACCTGCCGGGGAAATTTTGAATGGGAGGATCACATATGAAATCGCTATTTGAGCAGCTGGGCGGCACTTACACAAGGCAGGGCGACTATTGCCTACCCAATATTTGCTTACCGCCCGAAGAGGAACGCCCCATCGGCATTTACGGCCAGCGGCGGCGCACCTTTCTGAGGGAGCACCACCGTGTGTTGTATTATAACCTGCTGACCGCCGGGGTGCTGGATGGGCACCTCGCAGACATCGAGGAGCAGGCCCAGGAACTCTTTCTTCGGCTGGTAGAACAATACGCAGACACCGAGGGCGTGACGGAGGCCTTGAAAGCCGATGACCCGATGGCGTGGGTGCGGAAGATGAACGGCATCCGAAACCGAGCGAACGAGATCGTGATGCAGGAAATTGTATATGGGTAACGAGCAAGCGGGGGGCGATGACCTCCGCTTGTTTTATATACAGCTCTGACTGAACGAAAAAGAACAATGTTCGGAACAATATCAAAAATTTCCGGAACAATGTCAAACGAGATTTGACATTGTTCCGAACTTTATTAAAACCAGCTACGCTTCCGCTTCGTCACGAGTTATTGTGTAATACGAAAGGACTTCGAGAATTTCCTTATCATTGCAGCTAATATCGTCGCTTTTGAATTTATTTAGAGCAATGATCGATTTTGCCAGTTCGAGCTTTTGTGGTGGTAATGACCGAAACTTTTCCCACCATTCATTGGCTAAATCGCAATCGTGCATTGTGACCGTTGTGTATTTCCCGGAAAGTCGAGAACGAAGATCTGCATCATAGATTCTCCGGTAGATAATAAAAGTTTCGGGCATCCATAAGATTTTTATGAACTCATCTATATCTCTGCCGAAGGCTTCCTCAAAAAAGTCTACGCCACGACCGATTTTTCCTTTTGTTGAGTTAAGGACAGCTTGCACCGCACGAATAAACTTCCGGTTCCAATGTTTACCGATATAATCACGGTTCATAAAAAACTCCTTATCATTTATCGGATGATACTTCATTGGAAAGGAGTAGATGCTGGCCCCTAATTCTTCGCAGAGGTCAACATTAAGCCTCAAACGGTAGTATAATTCTTCGGGTTTATCTTCAAAATTATATAGAAGGTAATTTGAAAGACTCTTAATGCCGCTCTTAACAGCGATACGAACGGATTTTTCATATATATCCCTTAGGTTCCAGTGATCAAAAGCGATACGCAAAGGCTGTATGTTAACTTCGGACAATTTCTTTATATTGGCTTCTGTAATTAGTCTGGAATCGATTCCTTGATTAAAGTCGACAATGCGCTTCCTTTTTGATGGTTTATGGGTCTTCTCATATAATGGACGCACATACTCATCTAATCCAAGAATATCTTCTTTGGATGCAGTATAGTAATAAAGGCAATGCGCGGTTTCCAAGGCAAGATAGAGCTCTGTTTTTTCTGCGCTATCTTTTAGTTTTGCCATTATCTCTCTGTATATGGAGATGGCCTTACGGATATATGCACGGTCATTGTACGAATCCTTAAGATTATTGATCATAATCTCATATTCATTTGGCGGAGTATAAGTTGCACCAACCCCAAAACCACAATCTCGGATTTCGTTAATAATCTGGTTATAGTATTTTGAAGCTAAAACATTGTTATCAAGGAGAAGAAGATCTTTTCTTGCACCAAAGCGTTCATCGGTATGTTGAATGCGTTGCCGCAGATTTATGTAATCGCAATACTGCGGCTCAAGCTTAGGAACAGCGCAGAAT
The DNA here is from genome assembly GCA_900547435.1 of uncultured Parabacteroides sp. Classification (GTDB taxonomy): domain Bacteria; phylum Bacteroidota; class Bacteroidia; order Bacteroidales; family Tannerellaceae; genus Parabacteroides. Next base: position 532 of record URGO01000214.1, on the reverse strand, counting down.
TTACATTTATTGACGCATCCTCTTGTCATATAGGCAAAATAGGCATTGTTTGCGGGATAAACATAATCTATTTCTTCGAGAATAGAATAATCAAGCGGAAGCTCGTCGATAACCAGATTGTTGCCCTCATCAATATCTCCGGGGTGGTTAAGCAATCCAACAAACGGTTCAATGCCGGTAGCTTCATATACCTCGGTAGGAAGTAACGAAGACATAATGCCGCCAATCATTACATCCTCCGGTTTTTTGCAAAGCTGCTTTGCAAAATTGATTGTGTCAATGGTTATATCCCAATAAAATGTAAATAGTGTAGTAATGCCGACTTTGTCAAACCTTGGATTTGTAAAATATTCTTTATCCTTATATTTTAGAATAACTTTATCTTTATTTTCCCCTAAAAATATATCTAAGTAAGCTAATCTATTAAAGCAAAATTCCTCTATTAACTTTTCACTCTCTTCTCTTATATAATAATCATGAGTATATCTATTTCTTAATTTTACAGAAAATATTAAGTACTCTTTCAAGTCTT
>URGO01000213.1 GCA_900547435.1 uncultured Parabacteroides sp. | reverse complement strand
TGGGTAAGCTTACTACATCGCGCCGCTACAACCAAGTACCCTTGCTGCGGTCAAGCCCTGGGGGATTCCGAGGGAGCTTGCCGTGTAGGACTTACCCGGGTGCAAAAGTAGGCATAAAATCCGAATCCGCAAACCCTTTTGGCAACAAAAGGATAAAATAATCGGTAACCGACTAAATCTTATGTAATTACAAACATGTTAAAAATTGTATTCCGTTTGCTGGAACAAATTTAGGAGTTTTTTGGACGGTTATCTGCTTTCTGATACTTGATAATTTTGTAATTTTGCGCCATATTTCAAATTAAATACTAAGTATAATACACAATGGGTGGTTTTTTTGGCACTATCTCAAAAAAGGCTTGTGTCACAGATTTATTTTATGGCACAGACTATAATTCTCATTTGGGAACCCGCCGAGGCGGTATGGTAACTTATGACAAAGACGCGGGGTTCACCCGGTCTATCCACAACCTGGAGAATTCTTATTTCCGCACCAAGTTTGAGGCTTCTTTACCTAAATTTGCGGGAAACGCCGGGATCGGAATTATCAGCGACACCGATGCGCAACCGATAGTCATCAACTCTCATCTGGGCAAGTTTGCCATCGTTACGGTTGCGAAGATTAACAATCTCGATGAATTGGAAAAAGAATTGCTGGAAGCGAATATGCACTTCTCGGAATTGAGTTCCGGAAAAACGAATCAAACCGAACTGGTTGCTTTGTTGATTACGCAGGGGAAAGATTTTGTAGAGGGCATCGAAAATGTTTACAGCAAAATCAAAGGCTCCTGCTCTATGCTGCTTTTGACGGAAGACGGAATCATTGCCGCGCGCGACAAATGGGGACGTACGCCGATTGTCATCGGTAAAAAGGAAGATGCATACGCCGTTACCAGCGAATCAAGCAGCTTTCCGAACTTGGATTATGAGATAGACAAATTTATAGGCCCCGGTGAGATTGTCCGTTTACGGGCTGATCGTGTAGAACAAATGCGCAAACCGAACGAAGGTATGCAGATTTGTTCTTTTTTGTGGGTATATTATGGTTTCCCGGTCTCTTGTTATGAAGGGAGAAATGTAGAGGAGGTTCGTTTTAATTGCGGCTATAAGATGGGACAAAAGGATGAATCGGAAGTAGACTGCGCTTGCGGTATTCCGGATTCAGGCGTCGGCATGGCTTTAGGGTATGCCGAAGGCAAGGGGGTGCCTTATCACCGTGCCATAGCCAAATACACGCCGACCTGGCCGAGAAGCTTTACGCCGGCCAATCAGTCGATGCGTTCGCTGGTAGCCAAGATGAAATTGATACCGAACCGCGCCATGCTGGAAGGGAAACGCATTCTGTTCTGTGACGACTCTATCGTCCGGGGTACGCAATTGCGCGACAATGTAAAGATTCTGTATGACTATGGTGCAAAAGAGGTACACATGCGCATCGCTTGTCCTCCGTTGATTTACGGATGCCCGTTCATCGGATTCACCTCATCCAAGAGTGATTTGGAACTCATCACCCGGCGAATCATCAAAGAACTGGAAGGAGACGAAAACAAAAATCTGGACAAATACGCAACTACCGATTCGCCGGAATATAAAAAGATGGTTCAAGTGATAGCCGAGCGCTTTGGGTTGAGCTCATTGAAGTTCAATACGCTTGAAACATTGGTCGAGGCGATAGGCTTGCCCAAGTGCAAAGTTTGTACACATTGTTTTGACGGAAGCAGCTGCTTCTGACCGGCCTGCATAAATGTCCCATGCAAGGCTTAAAAAGGGCGCATCCTTCTCTTCAAAAGGGTGCGCCCTTTTTTCGGAAAGGTAGGCAGCTTTTTTATATATCCTCCATACCCTCACATACATGTTTTTAATTGTTGTAGTGTCATTGATAGTCTTTACGAGCCAAATAATATACGAATTCCTGTATGCGTTCTTTATATTCTTCTATGTTTACCATTGTTTCTATTCTTGCTTCCTCATATATTCCGTTTTCTCTAATCCCGCCGCGCCCTAAAGTTCCAGCGAATTTTCCTTCAACAAGAAGTCGTAAATGCTGATGGTCGTAATCCCGGATTCATCCCTCGTTACGGGGCTTTCTTCTCCGGTGACGATAATCTTCTTGAAAGAATCGTCCACTCGCAACAGAGACGCCCGTTCCTGCCTTATCTTCTCGTCGGATTCCATCCGGTAGGCCGACTGTATGTAATAACGCCTGCTCCCCAAGTTGCAGACAAAATCGACTTCAAGGCTGGAGCGATGCTGTTTCCCGTCCTCGCCTCTATAGATGACAGGGACAACGCCCACATCCACATTGAAGCCTCGCATCCGCAGCTCGTTGTAAACCATGTTCTCCATCAGATGGCTCTTCTCTGACTGGCGGAAGTTGATACGCGCGTTGCGCAATCCCAAGACCATGAAGTAATACTTATAGGGGGAATTGATGTAGCGTTTCCCTTTGATGTCGTAGCGGGTGGACTTCTCTATCAGGAAAGAATCGCAGAGGTAGTCAATGTAATTCTTGACGGTATCGCCGGACAGGGGCGATTTCTTCTCGCTTTGGAACGTGTTGGCCAGCTTGTTCGGATTGGTCAGCGCACCGATGCCCGAAGCCATGATGTTGATGAGTTCCTCCAGGTCGTCGTCCTTGCGTATCTCGTAACGGTCTTTGATGTCCTTGAGGTAGGTCTCGTCGAACAGGGATTTCAGGAAGCGCACCTTCTGTTCTTCCGTTTGGTAGGACAAAATCTGCGGCAGCCCGCCGTACAGCATGTATTCGTTGAACCCCGCCTGCACCGTTCCGGGATAGGCGGACATATACTCGCTGAAACTCAACGGGTACATTTTCACCTCGAAGCCACGCCCCCGGAATTCCGTGATGATGTCTTTGGACAGGAACTTCGCGTTGCTGCCCGTCACATAAATATCCGCATTGCGTATTCGCAGAAAGCCGTTCAATACGTCTTCAAACTGGTCGAGCATCTGCACCTCGTCCAGCAGGATATAATACATGTCCCCGTCCGTGATGCGGCTCTCCACGTAGGCATAAAGGTTGTCCGGATTTCTTAGGACGCGGTTCTTGTAATCCTCCAAATCCACTTGGATAATATGGTCCGGGGCGATGCCGTTGCTTTCCAGATACGAGGTGAATATCTCAAAGAGCAGGTATGACTTGCCGCACCTGCGCATCCCGGTTATAATCTTAATCATGCCGTTGTTCCGCAAGGAAATGAGTTCATCCAGGTATTTTCTTCGTTCTATATGTTTCATGCTAATCGGGATTTGCGTCACCAAGTGACAGAGTTTTCGATTACAAAGATAGGGTTTCTTTCTTCAAATCCGGCAAACGCTACTCGAAAAAAGTGTCATTGGTGACAGTTTTCCCGAATAGGGCATCCCTTCAGTTTGCCGCATGTGTTGAACTCGTTCAACTCATCGCGACCCTTGACTATAATCATGTTGCCTGCTTCATTCTCCATAAAGGCAACACGCTGGTCTTTCTATTATAGGATATACGCTGACGAACTTTTCCTTCCAAGGTAAAATGACTGTAATA
>URGO01000212.1 GCA_900547435.1 uncultured Parabacteroides sp. | reverse complement strand
GGAGGGTGACTCCGCACCCAAGGCAATGCGTGTTCTTCGGCACGACCAACAGCGAGAACGGGTATCTCCGCGACATTACCGGCAACCGCAGGTTCTGGAACGTCAAGGTTACCGGCCAGGGAAAGTGCAAGCCTTGGGAGATGACCGCCGAGGTGGTTCAGCAGATATGGGCGGAGGTCGCCGAGATCGCCAGGTCGGGAGAAAAGCTGTATCTTGATGCTGACCTTGAGGCTTACGCCAGGCAGGAACAGCGGGAAGCGATGGAGCAGGACGACCGTGAGGGCATCGTGCGGAATTATCTGGATATGCTCCTCCCCGATGATTGGGACAGCATGGATTATTACCGGCGCAGGGAGTATATCCGTGATATTGATGATCCGACCAGATCTGAGGGCACTAAGAAGCGCCAGACCGTGAGCAACATCGAGATCTGGTGCGAATGCTTCGGCAAAAGCAAGGAGGAGATGCGCCCCTCGGACTCCTATGCCATATCCGCCATTATGGTGCGGATCGAGGGCTGGGAGAAATGCGGGGTGCGGCAGATGCTCCCCATCTATGGGCGGCAGCGCGTATATACGAGGACAACCTGAGCCGTCCCACACCTGTCCTGGGGTTGTCCATGGCCGGAAAACGCAGTCAGCACAAGGGTTTCCGTGGGCAGGAAGCTTTCTTCCAAATCGTTGGTGCAGGAGGTGAATGTCATTGCTGCCATGCACATTGTCATATATAAGTATATTCCTTTCATCCTATTTGCTTTTTTTATTGTATTGTTCCTTCTTCGTCTGCCGTTCCCCAATCGGGCAATGTGCCGGTCGGGGTAAGTATCAAATCATTATCTTTCAAGGTAAGATTGAAAGAATAAGCATCACCACTATCCAATGAGCCATCATAGTGGGCTGTCTTGTCATTTCCGTTCACGGTCAATTTAATATCGAAACCGGAACCGGGAGCGACGATAGCTGCGTATGATTTATCGGTTTCATCGTGCAACGGGGTTATGTCTGTGCTTCCGCTACCGGCCACTATGCCATCACTTATTGTGATTGTTCCTGATGTTTGAATGATGAAGTTAGAAATCTCCGGCATGGTTTCCCCGTAATCCTCCCAATGGGTTATGGTGACCGTGACTTTACTTAGCCGATGCTCCAAGGTCAAACTGGGGTTCATGCTGTCCAACTTTCCGCTATATGTCATAAAGTCCGCCTTGCATAAGTTTGCATAGGTGCTTTGGTCTGTGGGGATGGTGAATGAATCAGGGGATGTGCCGGTACCGCCCGGATACCATGCTTCTATTGTTCCGGGCAGGGTGACGGTGAACGAGTTATCATTCCATGCACTGCCGTTGTAAGTCAGCGTATAGTTTGTGGGCGATGTTGCGCCATGGCTTGTCACGTTCAAACCGATTTGGTCTCCGTTCTCCCACGTCCATTCACCGCCGTCCATAGTGGCACGAGTGCCTATCGCTACCTGCACGGGCTGTTTTTCCTCGCTTTGCAGCAGTTCGTCGCCTTCACTGCTGCACGCTGCAAAGAGAAGCAGCAGGGCAGCCAGTGCAAAGCCTTGTATCCAATTCCAATGTTTTGTATTCATGTTCTTTATCTTTATATGTTCTCTTTATGTTTAAGTGCGTGTCTCGGCAAGGCGGGGGAAAACAAGCGTCCCGCCCTCCTCCACGGTGGGGAGAGGGGCGGGACGAAATGAATGGGGAATGTCTTGTATGTATTACTTTTCGTTGAATATCAAGTCAAGCCCTTGGCTACGATAGAACGCAAAACGGGTGTCGCTTGAAATGAGGGGCAGTCGCTCGGTGATGGCATGTGCGATAATGACATGGTCTGATGGATCCTTATGTCCTTGCGCCTCATTGATTTCCATGCGGGCGTAGGTTTCCATATGTTCCTTCTTCACGGGGAGAATTTGAACGTAAAATTCATTTTCAATGGCCGCTACCATGGCTTCCACCGTCTTCCATCGTTTGGAGCACAAGCCCTTGTTGCGATAGCCCACTATCAGTTCGCGCACGGACTCGGCACTGATGTAAAGCAGGGTGTCCGGCTCTTCAAGAATAGCTTTCACGTCGCGACTCAACGAATCACGGTCGGTGGTAGCATAAACAAAGATGTTCGTATCAATCAAATACCTCATGCTTATAGTAAGAATTTAGGGTCATTGATGATAAAGCAACCTTTGGATTTGCCAAAAGCCTCCCATGTTTTGTTGGTCTTCTTCGGCATTTCGTCTTTCGTTTTACTTCCTTCTTGGACTTTTAATAATTGTCCTTTCTCCTTTTTTTCTACCTTTTCCATCACAATTACCTTTTAATGATTTTGTGAGACAAAGGTAGGAAAAATATTTGATAGCAAGTAGAATACTTCCCTATTATTTCGCTTGTTTCCCAGTCTTGTCAAAGAACGCTTTTCTATATCTTGCTTCCGGCTTGTGCCGGAGAGTTGTTTTTACTGGGTGCTGAGGTCGTAGCTGCCGCCGTCGCCCCAGTTGCCTTGCGTGACGCTGCCTACGGTTACTGCGCCGGTGCTGTTTATTTCAATGCAATAAGTATATACATCGCCATAACCCCAAGATGTTAAATCATTACTATGCGTATAATAAAATGGAGCATATCCCTCAAAGTCAAATTCAAAGACCTTGGTATCAAAAATAGCCCAATCCGGTATTACCAATGCCTCATAGCTGGCAAATGTTGTTATTTCTTCTCCGTTCCTTTTAATTTGCTGCGGTCCAAGTTCATGAGGTTTTATTGAATTTTCATTCTCATGCCACACCCAACTGCATTCAAATGATGGATATGACATATTGACAACTTCCCATCTTCCAGTCAGCGGATAGTTTATGATAGACATACCTTCGAACTTATTTCTTTCTGCCTTTGTGAAGTCGTTATCAATGATATGTATCACGACTTTGGCTACTTGATGTCTAAAGGTCAGGTTGGCTTTATTGTTGGCATTCACTATGGATTGTGTAACCCACAGCATATCGCTTTTCTGATAACCGTCTCCGGTTTGGTCGCTTTGTACGCTCCAAGTTCCGCTAAAGCTGCAGCTTCCATTCCAGGCAACATTGTCCGCAGTTTCGTCTCCATAGTATAAGGCCCATACACTCTTGGATACTTCCCCTGTTGCCCAATAATGGGCTTTGGTGATATCCTCCGGGGTCAGTTCGCCCGTTGTAGATGCAGTGTAGGTATAGGTTGCACCCCCGCCGTTGTGGTTGGTGGCCAAGACGGCGACTTTCTCGCCTCCCTTCCATGTACCGTCCGATGTGGCACGGGTGTTTGGCTCTGCCATGCTTGCAGTCAGTTCCAGCAGGGAATGACTTTGCGGAATGTCCGCTTCGTCTTGCGTACAGGCGGTAAACAGGGCCGCCCATAGCAGGAGGAGTAATGTATATTTCATCTTATTCATATTTTATACCCGTTGGCGGAATTAAATTGATAAAAAATTTATATATAAAAAGTTGTGCTTTTTGTTGATATTTAGTTATTTAAAGGTGATCAAACTTTTAATAGACATATATCGTATGCACAACATATATGCTATATTCGC
>URGO01000211.1 GCA_900547435.1 uncultured Parabacteroides sp. | reverse complement strand
TGCAGGTCCTCCAACAACGAAGCTCGGCGCACTACTTCGGCATAAATTCCTTCGAAAGGCAAGAACATGATGCCGAACTCGGTCGTAGAGGGTGGAGCCAAATACTTGTCCGAGATGTCCTTCGCCATTTTCCGGATGGTCGATTCCAGCATTTTCCCCGCCGATTCGATCTGCTGGGTATCGCCCGCATCATAAGCATCCAGCAATTGCTCGTACACATCTTTGGGAAATTTCGCATCAATGGGCAGGTAGACAAACTCAAGGCCATCGTCCTTTCCGGGAAGTTTAACGGCAAATTCCACCAAAGCGTCCGACCCTTTCTTGGTCTTGACGTTAGCCTCATATTGCTCCGGCGCAAGAATCTGTTCGAGAAGCATACTCAATTGGATTTCCCCGATATTCCCGCGGGTCTTGACATTACTCAGCACCCGTTTCAACCCGCCTACATCTTGCGCCAATGTCTGCATCTCGCCCAACCCTTTTTGGACATTCTCCAGTTGTTCGTTGACCATTTTGAACGACTGGCTAATCCGTTCGTTCAGGGTTTTCTGCAATTTTTCTTCTACCGTGATTCGAATCTCTTCCAGACGCTTTTCCGTGTTCGCCACCAATTGTTGTTGCTGATCGTTCAGCGCGGCAAATTTTTCGCGTTGCAAAGCGTTGAAATTGGCGATTCCCCGTTCAAAAGAAAGCTGGAAATTCTTCATCGAAGCGGCCAGCTCGTCCCGATTCTCCTTAGAGATAGCGCGGCTCTCCTCCCGATTCAGCTTGAAATCCTCGCGAAAATTACGCTCTATCCGCTCGAAAGCCTGTTTGAAATCCTCCTCCGTATGTCTGTTCTTTATTTCCGAAAAGCGTTTAAACAAGAATAACTGCACGATAATAAGCACAATTAATAAGAAAATAATTATCCATTCCATATACCTTTTGTCTATTTTTCGCCAAAAGTACACAAACTATCGGAAGAAATATCAATTAAAGGATGTTAAATAAGCAAACTTTCCCCGTAAAAATTTGTTTCATAACTAAAAAGCTTATTATATTTGTAGCGTATTATTAGAATAATAGGGTGTAAACACCATTTATAGCAGATTTGGCTAAAGAAAAATGGCATAATTAACAGGACATAGATTATTGTTTTTCATTGGTTAAAGTTAAGGGTTAGTGTAAAAGGCTGTTAGATGTGAATCTCGCAGCCTTTGTTTTTCTTTTTTCCAAAAATAATGACTATTTTTGCGCCCGTTTTAAACGAATAAGTGAAAATGCTGACTTTTATTAAGAATTGGACACTTCCGTTGGCGATGTTGGCAGGCGCATTAGGTTATCTCGCCTTTGCCCATTTTACTTTTTTGGTGCCGACAAAGCCGTTCATGCATTCGTTGGTGGATGTATTGACCCCTTTACTCATATTTGCACAATTACTATTAACATTCTGTAAGGTAAACCCGCGCGATTTAATGCCCGTGCGTTGGCATGGCTGGTTGCTTTTGTTTCAAAGCCTGTCCTGCCTGCTCATGGTAGCATTGCTCTTATGGGGGCACATGTCGGTTACCTATAAAGAGGTATTCGAAGGAGCGATGGTTTGCCTGATATGCCCTACTGCTACGGCCGCGGCGGTCATTACCGGGAAGTTGGGCGGAAGCGTATCCGCACTGACCACCTACACGTTGTTATCCAATATCCTGACCGCCGTAGCAGTACCTTTGCTCTTTCCGCTGGTTGAGCCGCACGCCGACTTATCGTTTGTCGGGGCGTTTCTGAAAATATTGAGCAAAGTTTTCCCGCTGCTCCTCTGCCCTTTCATTGCCGCTCTGCTTATCCGCCGCTTCCTGCCCAAGCTACATCTATTCTTATTGAACCTGCATAACGCCGCATTCTACCTTTGGGCGGTAGCATTGACCATCGTAACGGCACAAACATTCAAATCGTTATTTCAAAGCGACGCATCGGTGCAAGTAGAAATCTGGATAGCTTTGGCGGGACTGATAACCTGCGCGGTCCAGTTTCTTCTCGGAAAACAAATCGGAACGCATTATCACGACCGCACCAGTGCAGGACAAGCCTTAGGACAAAAGAATACCGTCCTGGCTATTTGGATGTCCTATACCTATCTGGATCCGCTTTCATCAGTAGCTCCTGGGTCGTATGTTTTATGGCAAAACATCATCAATAGCTACCAGCTCTGGAAGAAAAGAAAAAAAGAGGCGGGAGGCAACCAGTAATTAGCAATTATTTAAAAACATCTTTATACGCAAAAACAACAGATGATTGATTTCATTACTTTATGTGATTATGTCGGAACTTTCGCATTTGCCATCAGCGGTATCCGATTGGCTTCGGCAAAGAAATTCGATTGGTTCGGGGCTTATGTTGTCGGTGTAGTAACAGCCGTAGGAGGAGGAACCATCCGTGATATCCTGCTCAACGCCACCCCTTTCTGGATGCAGCAATCCTCATACCTGATTATTTCGGGACTTGCCTTGCTATTCGTCCTTATTTTCCGCAAATATGTAATACGCCTGAATAATACCTTTTTCATATTTGACGCTATTGGCTTGGGACTATTTGCCATCGTGGGTATGGCGAAAGCTATCGACTTCGGATTTCCTTTCTGGGTCGCTATCGTAATGGGGACAATTACCGGTGCATTCGGCGGAATGATGCGTGATATACTCATCAACGAAGAACCGCTCATATTCCGCAAAGACATCTATGCGCTGGCCTGTGTGTTCGGCGGATTCATTTATTATTTCTGCGACCTTGCCGGAATGCCCTTGGCGTTAACGCAATTCATTGCAGCCGTTTCCGTATTTCTTGCCCGCGTCATAGCGGTGAAATACCACATCAGTCTGCCGGCATTGAAAGGCGAGGAATAATCATCAGAAGGGATAACCGACGGCAAAGTGCCAAGCGAAGTTATCTCCGAAGTTAGGATTCTTGATAGCCCAACGCTTGCTTCCCCGTTTCTGCGGATTATATGCTTTCATACCCATATCGAATCGCAATAGGAAAAAGTCGAAATCCAATCGGAGGCCAAGTCCATACGACACGGCAATCTCTTTGTAGAAACGGGAGAAGTCGAAGTTTGCCTGAGGATGATCCTCATCTTCATGGAACAGCCAAATATTTCCGGCATCGACAAAAGCAGCCGCCACGAATTTCCAGAAGAGATTCGTACGATAATCGATACTGAGATCGAGACGGATATCCCCTACCTGATCAGCAAATGAGCCGGCATACTGTTCTTCCATACTTCCCGGACCCAGCGAACGGACCGACCATCCTCGCACGCTATTTGCTCCTCCTGAGAAATAGCTCCGTTCAAAAGGAAGTTTCGACATATTCCCATACGGATAACCTACTCCCACACCTATACGGTAAGCTACCTTGTTTCGCGGGTCAATCGTTATGCTTTTGCTGAAGTCGACATCCACTTTCGTGAATTGCGCATACGGAATACCAAACAACTCATACATACCGGCTGAGTTGCGTCCGGCCTTGGTCATTATGGAAATACCATTAAGCAAATTACCTGCGGCCTCGACCGAGACACAGAGCGAATGAGAAATGCAATTCTTCTCTACTGGCGTATAATAGCAGAA
>URGO01000210.1 GCA_900547435.1 uncultured Parabacteroides sp. | reverse complement strand
TGTGTCGTGGTCCGCACATTCCGAATACCTCTTATATTAAAGCGGTAAAGGTGCTGAGTGCTGCCGGTGCTTATTGGCGTGGCGATGAAAAACGCAAGCAGTTGGTTCGTCTGTATGGTATCTCTTTCCCGAAGAAAAAGATGCTGGATGAATATCTGGTGATGCTGGAAGAGGCAAAGAAGCGTGACCACCGTAAGATTGGCAAGGAACTGGACTTGTTTATGTTCTCTGATACGGTAGGGAAGGGGCTTCCGATGTGGTTGCCGAGAGGTACGGCTCTTCGCTTGCGTTTGCAAGATTTCTTGCGTCGCATCCAGGCGCGTTATGACTATCAAGAGGTCATGTGTCCGCCAATCGGTAATAAATTATTGTATATTACTTCCGGACACTATGCTAAATATGGAAAAGATTCTTTCCAACCTATCCATACACCGGAAGAGGGCGAGGAATATTTCTTGAAACCGATGAACTGCCCTCATCATTGTATGATTTATAAAAATTCGCCACGTTCATATCGTGACCTGCCTTTGCGCATTGCCGAGTTTGGTACGGTGTGCCGTTATGAGCAGAGCGGAGAGTTGCACGGACTGACTCGTGTGCGTAGCTTTACGCAGGATGATGCGCACATCTTCTGCCGTCCTGACCAGGTGAAAGATGAGTTTATCCGCGTGATGGATATTATCTCTATCGTGTTCAAGTCGATGGACTTCCAGAACTTCGAGGCTCAAATCTCTTTGCGCGATAAGGTGAACCGGGAAAAATATATCGGTAGCGAGGAGAATTGGGAGAAAGCCGAACAGGCTATTATCGAGGCTTGTGAAGAAAAGGGCTTGAAGGCTAAGATTGAGTATGGCGAAGCGGCTTTTTATGGACCGAAGTTGGACTTTATGGTGAAGGATGCTATCGGACGTCGCTGGCAATTGGGAACGATTCAGGTGGATTATAACTTACCGGAACGTTTTGAATTGGAATATACCGGCGAAGATAATCAGAAGCACCGTCCGGTGATGATTCACCGCGCTCCGTTCGGCTCAATGGAACGTTTCGTAGCTGTGCTTATTGAGCATACCGCTGGGAAATTCCCTTTGTGGCTGACCCCGGACCAGGTGGCTATTCTGCCTATCAGCGAACGTTTCAATGATTATGCCTGGGAAGTAGCCCGTGAATTGAAAAAGCAGGAAATCCGTGCGTTGGTGGACGACCGGAATGAAAAGATTGGCCGTAAAATTCGCGATAATGAGATGAAACGAATCCCCTATATGCTGATTGTTGGTGAAAAAGAAGCAGAAAATGGTGAAGTTTCTGTAAGAAAACAGGGCGAAGGTGATCAAGGTTCCGTAAAAATTGCTAACTTTGCGGCGCAATTACGCAAAGAGGTTGAGGATATGATCAATCGCTGGTAGTAAAAGATAGATTAATAAACTAATAAAGAGGAGAATAAATCATTTTTTGAATGAAGATTGACAATTCAAAAGAGCAGTACAGAACAAACGAACGGATTCGTGTTCGTGAAGTTCGATTAATCGGTGATAATGTAGAGCAGGGTGTTTATCCTACATCTCAGGCACTTAAAATCGCCGAAGATCAAGGATTAGACCTGGTTGAAATTTCCCCTAATGCTGCACCTCCTGTTTGTAGAGTGATTGATTTCCAGAAGTTCCTCTATCAACAGAAGAAACGTCAGAAAGAGCAGAAAGCGAAGTCTGTTAAGGTGGTAGTAAAGGAGATTCGTTTCGGACCACAGACAGATGACCATGATTATGCGTTCAAGCTGAAACATGCAAAAGGCTTTTTGGAGGAAGGTGCGAAAGTGAAAGCATACGTGTTCTTCAAAGGACGTTCCATTTTGTTTAAGGAACAAGGAGAGGTGTTGTTGCTTCGTTTTGCAAATGATTTGGAAGATTATGGAAAAGTAGAACAGATGCCGGTATTGGAGGGAAAACGTATGATTATCATGATTACCCCGAAGAAAGGCGCAGGTTCGAAATCTGTAAAGAAACCGGCTCCTCTGGTCGAGAAAACGGCCGATAAGGAAGAAAATAAAGAATAGTATAATAATAAAAACTGTTTCCTATTTAGTTGGAGACAGCATGGTTTAATAATTTAAATTATATTGGAAAATGCCTAAGATGAAGACTAATTCCGGTGCCAAAAAAAGATTCGCTCTTACCGGAACAGGTAAAATCAAGAGAAAGCACGCTTTTAAAAGTCACATTTTGACAAAGAAGACGAAAAAGCAGAAGAGAAATTTGACTCACACGGGAACTGTTGCAACGGTTGACGTGAACAATGTAAAGAAGTTGCTTTGCATCAAGTAATTTTTAATAGCGAGTTTTTAAACGATTTTTATTAACAGAATTTTTAGCAATCAAGTTCATCTTTTGAAGATGGCGCTAACATTCAAAACAAATTAGAATTATGCCTAGATCAGTAAATCATGTTGCTTCAAGAGCAAAAAGAAAACGTATTTTGAAACTTACCCGTGGTTATTATGGCGCACGTAAGAATGTGTGGACCGTAGCGAAGAATACCTGGGAAAAAGGTTTAACTTATGCGTTCCGTGACCGTCGTAACAAGAAACGTAACTTCCGCGCATTGTGGATTCAGCGTATCAATGCTGCCGCTCGTTTGGAAGGCCTTTCTTATTCTCGTTTGATGGGCGCTTTGCATGCTGCAGGTATTGAAATCAACCGTAAGGTGTTGGCCGATTTGGCGGTTAACCATCCTGAAGCATTTAAGGCAATTGTTGCTAAGGTAAAATAAGAAAATATTTCTTAGAATAAAAGAGGTCGCTTTTGTGAAAGAAGCGGCCTTTTGCTTTTGTATTTTGAAAATATTCTGAATTTTTTTGTGGAAAATTTGTTTTATTCAAAATAAAAGCATATATTTGCAATATAATAAAAAACGACTTAAAGAGTTAAGCCGCACTTGTTCGATTGGGAAACTCATCAGTTTATTTTAATTCCGAGACATAGCTCTTGTCGCCAATGGCGGGCCGCGCCCTTCGGGGTATGCTTAGCACGGCGGATTACAAAGGTGGCAAAGCACTCAAATCCTGTCATACGGAGTTTGTTCATATCTACGGTGCGGCTTTCTTTACATAGGAGGATATGTCAGAACAGGCATATCCGCTTTTTTTTGTGCCCCGTCAAGCATAGTTTTAGACGGTGTAACGCTATGGGTTAGGGGAGCTAAAGCATCGCTTTTTGTTTGAAATAGGAGCTTGTCCGTTTTTTCTTCGTATATTTACCCTCCAAGAATTAAACACACTAAACTAAATATTTATGTTACTGCCAAAACAGTCTCGCAATTATGTAACCGGGCTGGCTGCCGCTTGCTCGTTGCTATTGATTGCCTGCTCTCCGGAGGAAGTCCGGCAGGTCAATCTTATTCCCAAACCGGAACAGATGACAATGACCGGAGGAACTTTCACGGTCGATAGTCTCGCGTTATTTGGCGGGCTATCTTCCCGGAATATCAAATCAGTGATCGATGAAGCCTGGTCCGGTAACCCGGAAGGTTATCAGTTGGATGTGACGCCGGGAGGAATCGACCTGCGTGCCGGTTCGCCGGACGGTCTGTTCTATGGGATGCAGACGTTACGCCAACTCTATGCCGGAGGAGAGGTCCCATGTGTTTCGATCCGGGATAAGCCTCGTTTTGGGTATCGGGGATTGCATCTGGATGTATCCCGTCATTTCTTTTCTAAAGAA
>URGO01000209.1 GCA_900547435.1 uncultured Parabacteroides sp. | reverse complement strand
AAAGAAAAACCGCTGATAATGATTGATTATCAGCGGTTTTCATTGTTTTGCTTTTTGTTTGAGTGATCCGCCTGGGGTTCGAACCCAGGACCCCAACATTAAAAGTGTTGTGCTCTACCTGCTGAGCTAGCGAATCAAACCTTTGTCGCATCGGGTATTTCCCGATTGCGAGTGCAAAGGTAGTAATATTTTTTGTATCAACAAGCTTTTAGGGGAGAAAAATGAGATATTCCTTATATTTTTTCATTTTTTGTCTCCGGTTCTGCCTTTTTTACGGATTTTGGAATCTTCTTATGGGAAATTTCCACCTCATCTTCTTCCATCAGAATGAAGCGTTTGTAATAAGAAAGGCATAGGGTTGTCAAAGGCAAGGCGATGATTAGTCCGATGAAGCCAAGCAAAGTGCCCCAAATGGAAAGGGACAATAGAATAATAGCCGGATTCAGTCCCATAGCCTTTCCCATAATACGAGGCGTCAAATATAAATCTTCTATGGCTTGAACGATACCGAGCACCAGCAGGGACAAGCCGAAAAGAATCCAGAAATTCTCTCCGGTCTCGGCTGAACGCAACAGACTTAACAATACCATGGGGATCAGACCGATGGTTTGCAGGTAGGGTATCAGGTTTAATACGCCTATGAATAAACCTAAGGTAATGGCCAAAGGGAAGTCTATGATTTTGAACCCGATAGCCAATAAAACACCTACACAGAAAGCGATTAAGGATTGTCCGCGGAAATAACGGTTCATGCTTACCTCTACATCATCTGCCAACTGCTGGATAAATGGACGGTAACGCTCCGGAATCAGCCGGATCCAGCCATCGGCAATCTTTTCATAATCCAAAAGGATGAATATGAAATAAAGAAATATCACAAAGAAAATCGTTATGCTGACCAACACCGAGAAAGTATTTGTCAGAAGCTGCCAGGCTTTTGGCGCTATTTGCTTTATCGTTTGCAGGATATTTTCCTTGCTCAACATTTCCTGAAGTGCGACAACATTGATGTGCTGCTCCAGATATTCAATCCAGCTTTGGGGAATAAATGGAATGTTCCCCGGTGCCGGCCGGCTGTTATTCAGCAAGGTGAGCAAACGTTGGGATTCCTCGCTGATTGACGGGATAACCATCACCACCAGCAATGTGGCAAGAAGCGCTCCGGAAAGCAGTACCGCGACAATGGCAAGGATGCGATTCTTCAATTTCAATTTGTATTGGAAGAACTTGACAAACGGCTGGCACATGTATGCCATAAGCCAGGCAATCAGGAACGGCAGAAGCGCGTTACGCAAAACGATTAGCAGGTATAAGATACCGGCAAGTACCAAGATGCTGATTCCGATACGGGCCACACGGTCAAATGTGAATGGTTTGTCAAACATTGAATCCATGTTAATTAGATTTTTGTATTTTTGCAAAGGTAATATAAATGACAACAATGAAAATTCTATTTGCTAAAATATTTCTTACATTTCTCCTATTTGGACAATTTGTACCGGTCTATGCTCAACAGAAAGAGCCTGGCAAGCTGCTTTTGCTTCGTCCGGAATTGAAACACGCCTCTTTAAGTTATCTGGTTAAAGAGGCAACTACCGGAAAGATCATAACCGATTTCCAACCGGATCTGCAATTGACTCCGGCTTCGGTGCTGAAGGTTTTGACCACCGCAACGGCTTTGGAGCTTTTGGGCGAGGACTATACGTATCCTACGACGCTGTTTTATGACGGGACGATACAAGACAGTATCTTGCGTGGAAATATCTATATCAAAGGGCATGGAGACCCCACGTTGGGATCCGGTTATTTCGCTCCGGAATCCAAAACGTTTATCCAAACATGGATTGAAGCTATCCGACGATTGGGTATCCGGGAAATTCAAGGAAGAATTATCGCCGATGAAAGTATTTTCGACACCGAAGGGGTTTCCATGAAATGGGTCCGTGAGGATTTAGGAAGCTATTATGGGGCAGGAAGTTATGGGCTGAACTTGTTTGATAACCGGTTTGACCTATATGTCAAGAGCGGAGCACCCGGCACTCGTCCGCAGGTTCTTCGGACCTCTCCGCATATAGAACTGACCCTACACAATTATTTGCGGGCTCAATCTGTAAAATCAGATAGTTCTTATCTCGTAGGGATGCCGTTCTCGACCGAACGCTTTTTATATGGTGTAGTGCCTGCCTACCAGTCCCAATACCGATTGCGAGGCGATATGCCTGAGCCGCCTCTTTTTTTAGCAAAATATTTGCATCAGCAATTGCAGGAACAGGGTATCCGCATAACCCAAAAACCGGCATGTTACAGGTATTTTATGGAGAAAGGAGGCTGGAATCCTGGAGCGCAAACGGAAATAATCACGACTTATTCTCCTACGTTAAGGAAGATTATAGAGAAAACGAACCATGTAAGCCACAATCTGTTTGCGGACGCCTTGCTTAAGACGATTGGGCTTCGGTACCAACCCAAACGGAATGAAGTGATTTCTTCCTTCGGGCGTGGCATACAAGTCGTAAAGGCTTTTTGGGAGGAAAAGGGAGTGGATATTTCGGGTATCACCATTTATGACGGTAGCGGACTTGCGCCGGCCAATAAAGTCTCGGCTCGTTTCATAACCGATGTATTGACGTATATGGTCACAAAGTCTACTCACACACAAGCGTTCAGAAACTCATTGCCCGTAGCCGGTCAAGAAGGATCGGTGCGTAATTTCCTCAAAGACACGTCTCTCTCCGGAAAAGCGTGGCTGAAAAGCGGAAGTATGTCCGGAGTACGTTGTTATGCCGGATATATTCAAAAGAACGGGAAATGGTATAGTGTGGTCTTATTAGCGAATAATTTCAAAGGAAGTTCGTGGGCAATGAACCGTTGCTTGGAAGAATTTTTAGTGGGAATGGAGTTATAATCCGCATTGCATTAGCAAATCCTGAAGTTCTTTATCTGATACTGTATTGCGATCTGACTTATCATAGATAGTCAAAAGAGTAATTTGGATATTTTCTTCTTGGACATTTATTGTATAAGTAATAACTCGTGCTCCGCCTCGTTTACCTTTACCTTTCGAGGTAATAGCCATGCGCACCTTACGTAAGTTATTACCTAACTCTACTCCTTGTATTGGATTTTCTCGAATAGATTGTATAAAATTATTCATGTCGGCACTTAAAGAACGATATCGCCTCGCCAATTTTTTGAAATCCTTCTGAAATATATCGGATAATTCAATCGCAATAACCTTCTTCTTGCAGTTCATGTTGAAACTCCTCCCATGTTTTAAAGCTCTTTTTCCCCTCTTTGCGCAATTTTAGTTCATGACATGCTTCGGCAAAATCCGAAAGGATTTCCTCTTTTGTCATAACGGATTCTTCGGCTGTGGTCATTGCCTTCTTGACAACTAACTTTTTTGCATAGGTCAGAAGTTTCTTCATGCTGCTATCATCATCAGCAAGAATACCTATTTGACGGAAAAGTTCTGCACTTGTATCTAATGTAGCTGTTCCCATAATTCTATATATAATTCTATATTTATAGCAAAGATACAACTTTTGGTTGGAAATCAAAAAAGAATGTTTCCTTATCCTTATCTTTCTAAGAAAAGGAGATATGCCCGGAAATTCTGACTTCGTCACCATATCATCTACAAAAAGCCTCACGGGCATGATGTCCGCGAGGCTTTCCTTTTAGTTCCTGCTTTCGCTCTTCGCAAAGTTACCGGCAGGTAGAACTTTTTTGTTACTCTATTATTTACTAACAATTTATCATCCCGTTCGCTTATCACAAGTTACTCCGTTGGGA
>URGO01000208.1 GCA_900547435.1 uncultured Parabacteroides sp. | reverse complement strand
CGGCTTTACCGAGTTGATTCGTCCGGCCATGTATGACGCTTATCACCGTATCGAGAATATTTCCAGCGATGAGGAGGTGGAGGTCTATGATGTGGTTGGGCCGATATGCGAATCATCGGATGTGTTCGGCAAGGATATGGAGTTGAACCGGGTGCATCGGGGCGATTTTATCGCACTCCGTTCGGCGGGTGCCTATGGCGAGGTGATGGCTTCGCAGTATAATTGCCGTAGACTTCCCAAGGCTTATTATTCCGACCAATTGTAACTTTGACAAGATAGATGAGTTTCGATTGGTTCTCTTTTTATCACTATGAACTTGGTTTGGCAGGTGTGGGCACAGGGTTATTCCTTGTGCTTCTGCTTTATTGCCTGTTGCTGTATCGTCTTCCCGGCAAGAGACGCCATGGGCAAGACCCGGAAGCGGAAGAGCCGGCCGGTGATTCGCTGCCTCCTGCTTCGGTCATCATTTACGCGGAAGACGATGCTGAACGTATCCGCCGGCATGTTCCTGCTTTCCTGACGCAGGACTATCCGCAATTCGAGGTCATTGTGGTAGGGGATGATATTTCCGAAGCGTGTGTGCATGAATTGAGTTTGCTGAAGCTGCAATATCCGCAGCTTTATTATACCTGCATCCCGAAAGGAGCGCGGTATATCAGCAAGAAGAAGCTGGCGTTGACGTTGGGCATCAAGGCGGCGCGGTATGAGCGGATTTTCTTTACTGAGTCCGATTGCGAACCGCAAAGTGAACATTGGTTGCGGGCTATGGCTTCGGCTTATGCTCCGTCGGTGCAGTTGGTGGTAGGGTGCTGTTCTTATCCCTACAACAAAGGCTGGCGGAATAAATTCATTGCTTTTGATAACCTGAAGAACTCCCTTCAGTATGTTTCTGCCGGTCTGTTGCGGCGTTTTTACAGTGGAACCGGTAAGAACTTGTCTTATACCAAGGACTTGTTTTTTGCCAATAAGGGCTTCTACAACCAGCTTTACCTGAAGATTGGCGAGGACAGTCTGTTCATCAATGGCGTGGCTACGCCCGGTAATGCTTCCGTGTGTTATTCGGCAGAGAGCATCATGCGGATGGATGAAGTCCTCCGGTTGAAGTCGTGGACGATAGGGCGAATCGCCCGGATAGCGAATCGCCCGCTTTGCAAGAATCGGTTTTATCGGCTGTTCACGTTGGAAGATTGGCTTTGCTGGCTGTTCTGGATTGTTGTCCTGTTTTCGGTGGGACTGGGATTCATGGGAAATTACCTGCTTTCCCTTTATGCTTTTCTGCTGTTGTGCGGTTATTATGGGGTGAAGAGCTGGGTGTTCCGCCGGTTCGCTCATCTGTTGGGGCAGCGGATTCCGAAGGGCGGATTCCTCCTGCTGGATGTAGCTCATCATGTCTATTCGCTCTATATCGGCATCATCAGCCGTTTTCATAAGAAGCGGAATTACGTGTTTATTATTGAGAAGTGAGGCTTAGGGGGTATAATAGGATAATTAAACACAGAGACACAAAGACACAAAGACGCAGAGAAAATATATGGATAAATCCATAAAATAAAAATCTCTGTGTCTCTGTGCCTTTGTGTTCAAAGTCGTTTTGAAACAGCCTTGCTTTTCTAAAGATTATAGACTATTCATCGTCTTTTTGAAATAACTCGTCCACGCGGAATAATTGGAACCGCTTGGATAAGTAAGCGTGCAAGTTTCCTTGAAGCTCTCGGGGAACGTGCCGTTTTGGATCGTCGGGGCGTCCGTTGCATAACAAGTGATGTTCGTCACGTTATTGCATCCGCTGAATACGCTACCGCCAAGTTCTTTAGTCGTGGCAGGTAAAACCAAACCGGATATGGCCGTGGTGGCGAAAGCGTTGTTCCCGATTTTCTCCAATTGTTCAGGAAGGGAGGCTTGTATAAGGCTATTGCAGTTATTGAACGCGTACGCGGGTATCTCTGTCAACTGCGTTTTAGCCATAGACGCATTCACCAAACCAGAATTGGAGAATACCCATTCCCCCATTTTCTGTAAGGCTTTCGGCCAATAAGAATCTCCCTCATCTCCCTCTCTTGGTGTCATCAACTCACGAAGCGAGGTACACCAAGAGAAACATTCTGTTCCGAATTCCGTGATTCCATCGTGCAGCGTAACCAACTCTAAGCTCTTGCATTGGTAGAGCATATAATCGCTCAAGACCGTCAAGGACTGAGGAGTGGTGAAGCTTTTTAAAGAGTAGCAATTGAAGAACGCTTCCGTTCCAATAGAAGTGATGCCGTCATGCAAATATATCCGTTCCAAATTCTGGCAGTTAGAGAAACAATAAGCAGGTATCTCGGTCACGGTCGTCGGAATATGAATGGAAGTGATGCCACAACCATAGAAAGTACTTTCCGACAAGGTTGTCAATCCGTTATGAAGCGTAACGGTTTCCAAATAATCACATTCCCAAACAATCCAGCGTCCCAATTTCTCCACGCTTTCGGGAATCTCCAACGTCCGCAACGACTTACAGCCGTAGAACGCGGAGTTCTCTATTTCTTTTAATCCTTCCGGCAAAACCACCGCCTCGAAAGGCATCTCTTGCAACGCGCGTTCCGGTAAGATCGTGATGTCAACTTCCGACAAATCCAATCGGTTCAAGGCGGTCAGATTGTCTTTCATATACGTGAAATCTGCATCGCCCAGCGTTCCGGTAATCGTCAGCTCGGTAGCAGTAGTCGCGTCTATTCCTGCATCGGCAAGTGCCTGTTGTAATCCACCTGCTGTAGAAACATCAACTACATTTTTCCCGTCATTTATTCTTGATACCTTGAATGTAGTACCATCAGCCAATGTAAAAGTTACATAATTCGGATTCGATGTATCTACCTTTTTAAAGAATGAATCTCCGGTAGATCCCGACTGACCATCTTCTCCACTCACCCGATACCACGTTGCGCCATTATCCACGCTGAGATACCAGGCTCCGGTATCAGGTGTGGTTTGTTTGTCTCCGTCAATGCCATAGTAAGTTCCGGTAGTTAAAGTATTTCCCAACTTAATCTGCGGTGTAGGTGCGGAAGCTCCCGGTCTGCCCGTCGCTCCGGTTGAGCCATCATCGCCATCGGTTCCGTTTTGTCCGTCCTCACCATCCTTGCCGTCTTCGCCGTTGGCACGGATAGGATTACCTTTTGAGTCAGTCATCAGTTCACCGTTCAGTGTCCAATACCAATTGCCGTCCGTCTGCTGCGTCAGGCCGATTTGCGGAGTGGAACCAGCGGTGCCGTCTTCGCCCTTATCTCCCTTTTCGCCGTGATAGATGGTAATCGGGTCGGAGTGGAGGAACGTGATGGTGTAGCCTATCTCCTTGCCGTTCTCCGTCACGGGCGTAACGGAGGTGATGTAATCGGTCGTGCTGATAAGCTGCTGCAGGGCAGCGATGTTGCTGTTTGTGGTCTGTTGCCACTCTTCGAGCGCCTCGATGCGCCCGGTGTTGTCGTTCACTTGCTCCCACAGAGCGGTGTCATCGTAGTCGTCGCACGCGGTGAAGGTCAGCGCGCACGCCAGCGGTAGAATTACATAAATCTTTCTCATTTGTTTTTCAATTTGGCTCCCTTTTACGGGAGCGGTTATCATAATCTCTTGTATTTTGTATCGTTTTCATCCGGCGAAAATTTCTCCGGCTCTGCTATGACCGCAGCGATGGTAGAATCATTGATTCTTGGGTTGCTATGACTGCAGCGGCGATAGAATCGTTGATTCTTGGATTGCTATGGCCGTAGCGGAGGTAGAATCGTTGATTCTTGGGTTGCTATGACCGTAGCGGTGGTAGAATCGTAGCTTCTTGGGTTGCTATGGCCGTAGCGGTGATAGAAGCGTCGCTTCTTGGGATGCTATGGCCGTAGCGGAGGTAGAATTGATGATTAT
>URGO01000207.1 GCA_900547435.1 uncultured Parabacteroides sp. | reverse complement strand
CCTTTCTCTTTGTAATCCTCGTTGATAATGCTATACGGAACAATCTCGAAAAAGCTCGGACGGTTGATGGCACGGGCATACGAGAGGCGCAGGTTCGCGTTCTTGTGTACATTATATTTGGCGTGGAAGCTCGGAAGCACATCCGTATATTTTTGCCGGCCTTCCGGGTCTACATCTCGCGGAAACTTCAGGACATATCCTTGGTCGGTATGCTCCACACGTACCCCAGCAATCAATTCCCATTTATCAAAAGTATATTTGGCCATACCATAGCCGGCACCTACCTTCTCGGTCGCATCATAATTCAATGGATCACCAATGTTACCATACCGACGGGGAGTAAGCAATATCTCATCAAAGTTATTCCAGTCCTCTCCTAAATATTGCGGATCTTTTGCGCCGGTGGCGGAATCAAATGTATATTCATTGAAGAAACTATCCCGTTTCTTGTCCCGGTACATACCGCCGATAGAGAAGTCAAAAGCCGAACTGTCTGTCAGTTTCCAGGTATAGCTCAAGTCAATATACCCGGCTTTATCCCTATCCGAGTTGTGCTCCCAGCGTCTGGTCGCTGCTCCCGATGTAGAGACATGCGTTCCTTGGAGGAATATCTCGGCGTTATCCGGAGTTTCGCTATAAGCTTTGGAAAGCACAGCCGACCAGTTAAGTTTGAGAGCGTTATCTTCCAAAAAATAATGCTCGCCCTTCAAGGTCGAATTGATGATATATTGGTGATTATACTTCATCCGGACTGCCCGCTCCTTGTCATCCTGTCCGTCACGAACTTCCGCTTCGCTCATATCCATGTATCCGTTATACCACGTCAGCTTATGTTGCGGAGCGACATGGTAATCCAATTTGGCATGAGCTCCGATGCGAGTTTGTTGCGCGGAGTAATTCCGATACTCAATGCCGTTATGCGAAGTACCCGGTTGGTAATACAGTTGGCTCTCCTTTCCACGATAGGTATTCAAATAGCTGCCTGCCAGCATGACACCTAATTTATTATCAAAGAAGCGGTCTCCGTAAGAAAGTCCTGCCGTCAAGTCCGGCATCGGGCGCTTCCATTTCATCTGTAGATTCTCTTGGGTGAAGTTATCCGCAGTAACCTGGTAATCCTCCGGCTTCCCCATCGCTTCGTAAGGCGATTCTTTCACGATAGCCCCATGATTAAACGACTGAAAGTCTCTTCCGAAGTACATCGCGTTATATCCGGTGGAGATATTTGCCGTGAACTGGCGCTCCGTAGGCGCGTCCTTCATAATCAAGTTGACCGCACCACCGATTCCATCTCCCTCCATATTAGCCGTAAGCGATTTGGTAACCTCCAAACGGTCCAACATTTCCGAAGGAAAAATGTCCAAGGGGACAAACCGGTTCTTGTTGTCCGGACTTGGAATCTTGACTCCATTGATTAAAGTATAATTATAGCGTTTGTCCATTCCCCGGAGGATGGCATATTGCCCTTCGCCGCTACTGTTCCGTTCGATGGTAACGCCGGACATACGCTGAATAACATTGGCTACCGTGATATCCGGCGAGAGTTCGATAGCTTTGGCACTCATGACGTTCACCACGTTCATAGCCTGCTTTTCGATGCCTCGCGCTCCGGCTTCGGTACGTCCGGGATTACGGGCAATAACGGTAACTTCGTCTAATAATTGCGTATCTGCGGGAAGGTCGAAATTGATAAGTTCGGTTGTGGTGGCAGAGATGACCTTCTCCATTGTCTGATAACTGATATAACTACACACAATAGTTATCTTGTCTGCATTCGGGACATTGTCAATCACGAATGAGCCGTCCAGTCCTGTTGTTGATCCGATATTCGGATATTCCTTGATGAAGATTGTGGCTCCAATCAATTCTTCACCGGTTTTCGCATCCTTAACGTAACCCTTATAAGTCGCTGCCCCTACGGGACTAATGGATAAAAGAATACTTACTACAGATAAAACAAAGCGTTTCATTTATTGGTTATTTATTTCGCCTGCAAAAGTACTTTGCACTTGTAACGCCTTGTTTTCAAAAGCAATTCAATTCGGTTACTATGTAGTTACAAACCGGTTACATCCACATTCTCCCTGATAAAATCCAGGATATCCGTCTCCTGCTCCGGATGGAACCAGGTGATTTCCGGATCACGCTTGAACCACGTCATCTGTTTACGGGCATAAACCCGGCTATTGCGCTTGATTTTCTCGATGGCAAAGTCCAATGTCCATTCACCATCGAAATAGTTGAACAATTCTTTATAGCCTACCGTATTTAAGGAGTTCAACCGACGGAAAGGATAGACACGGCGCGCCTCATCAACCAACCCGTCTGCTATCATCTGATCTACCCTCCGATTGATACGGTCATACAATTCCTCCCGATCCCGTTTAAGTCCGATTGGCAGGATGCGGAAAGGACGCTCTTTCCTTGTTTGTGTACGGAAAGAAGAATAAGGGAGTCCGGTCTGTCTGCATATCTCTACGGCATGAATCACCCGTTTGTAGTTTTGCCGGTCCACCTCTTCATAATGCTTCGGATCGGCTTGTCTGAGTTCTTCAAGGATAGGAGCAAGTCCTTTTTCGGCATATTCCTTCCAAAGCTCCTCCCGGATATCGGTCCGAACCGTAGGAATATCGTCGATACCTTTCGTAACGGCATCAATATACATCATGCTTCCGCCGGTCATGAGCAGGGCCGGATGCACCGGGAAAAGCCGGTTCAGCAGCGAAAGCACATCTTCTTCAAACTGGCTGGCACTATAATAGTCGCCCAAATCCAATGTCCCTACCATATAATGCTTCACTCGCGCCAGTTGTTCCGGCGTAGGAGCCGCGGTTCCGATAGGAAGGTCTTTATAAAGCTGACGGGAATCAGCGGATAAAATAGGTGAACCCAACCGCTCTGCTATACGCAAGCTCAGTTCCGTCTTCCCGACACCGGTAGGACCTAATATAATCAGTAAGGTATGTTGCATGTTTTTTGGGGGGGTGAGGAGTTTTTTAGAGGAGTTAAAGGAGTTAGAGGAGTTAGAGAAGTTAAAGCCAAATGCTTTTTGATTTATCATCAGAGAGTATTGGCTTTAACTCCTGCACGAAACGAAGTGAAGTGCTAACTCCTTTTAACTCCTTTAACTCCTAAAAACATTAACTCCTATAAATCAATATCTATCATCATCATACGGATTATCCATGATCCCGTCGCTCAAGCCTTCGAAGCCCTCTTGGTCTAATTCGTCCAAGTTATATTCCGAATCGCCATAGAAATCCGCATCCAGGTCGGACGAAGAGGCATTCAGCTTGTTGTCAAACTCATCCAACGGCATAATCTGTACCGGCGCGTTGCCTCTTGACTTCGTACAAACCGGCTCTTCCAAGTCTTTGTTCGGGATAATCTCGCGCAATTCCATAAAGAAAGCCCGTTCCGTCATGTAATCAAATACGAACATCAGTTTCTGGTGCTCGTCTTGCAGCAATTCGTCAAGATGCGTACTTTCCATAATGTAGCTGTCCACATCCGACGATGTATCCATATCGACCAACGTAATCTCCGTCTTTTTGCTCCAATCATCCTCGCAGATAAAGAAAGAGGTCATTTGGTCTTTCGTATAACCTACCGAATCCAAGATAACATTCTGCAAATCCAGGAATGTCGCTTCGGAGTCTATTTGGATTTCCCGCTTGAAATCATCCACTTCATCTGATAAAAGTAAAAATCTGTATACCATGTTTTGCGTTGTTTTGTAATTGTCTGCCAAAAGTAATAAAAAATATTCAGATGCTGCATAAAACATTTTCTGAATAAATTCAAAACGGCTTCTTAATCTTCATCTTAATCTTCATTCTGTGCTTGTTGCTTTTGACTTAACCCAAAAGGGACTTCATACTTTTGCCTTGACCCAAATGTAACCAAAAGGCCAAGGCTTTACTCCAGAGGCTGCAATTTCGCTTCGCTCCGCTTAAATCCCGGA
>URGO01000206.1 GCA_900547435.1 uncultured Parabacteroides sp. | reverse complement strand
CCGCTATATCCGGTAATCGTGCAAACGTTGCCGACCGTACCATAAACACGCAAGCGGTCTACCAGATTGTTCGTATACTTCTTCAGATTCAACGAATAACCCAAAGTAATGGCATCGATCTTCAAGAACGAACCGTCTTCCAGATAGTAATCACAAAGTTGTTTTTCTCCACGTATTTGATTAAATTTCCCATAAGCATCCTTCAATACATTGCATTCATCGACACCCTGAATACCGAAGTACATATTAATCTGATTGTAAACATCATACTTCAACCAGCTACGCATACTGATGTTCAAATCAAAATTCTTATAGCGCAAAGTGTTATTCCAACCCATCATCAACTTCGGAATGTAATTGCCAAGATATTGTTTGTCTGCTTCGGTCTTTTGATCAGCGGGAATTATATCTCCATTTTTATTATATAGCAAGAAGTTCCCATTATCATCAAATCCTGCAAATTTCCAAATGTAGAAAGAACCAATTGTAGATCCGGCCTCAATACGTGCTGCATCACCTGGAGAACCCGGAGCCGGGAATCCGTTACCATTCTTATACGTACTACTTCCGTCCAAGGTCAGGATCTTTCCGGTATAGTGTGTCAAGTTCAGATTAGATGTCCAAGTAAAGTCTTTAGTCTGAATGATATCTCCACCGATTTCAAACTCCCAACCTTTACTTTCCATCTCACCGATATTCTGCCATTGAGTTTCGTTTACGAATGGAGGTTGCGGCACTTTCACTTCGTAAATCATGTTATCGATCTTACGGCGATACACATCGAACTTACCATACAAGCGGTTATTGAAGAACGCATAGTCGATACCGAAGTCCCATTCTTTCTTTTCTTCCCAACCTAAATCCGGATTGACATTCTGCCCTTTTCCATAAGAGTTGGCCCAGGTTCCATTTGGCAACATCCAGAATTTATCAGAAGACAAGGTGTTTGCCATATAAGAAGAACTAAAATCATTGTTACCGGTTACACCATAACCGAAACGAAGTTTTAAATCGCTTAACCAATCTAAGTCTTTCATGAATTCCTCAGCCGATACACGCCAACCTGCGGACACAGCCCAGAAATTTCCCCAACGGTTATCTGCGGCGAACTTAGAAGAACCTTCGTGACGGATGGTTGCAGACAACATATACTTATCGTTGTACGAATAGTTGGCACGGGCATAAATAGAGAACAGACGTTCGGTAATATCCTTTCCGGAACCCATCCCGGCTTTACCATCACTCAGATAAGTACCTTTTCCTAAATCCCAATACTTGATGCCATCCACATCAAAGTTGTAGTTTTCTGCATTGAAGTTCTCGCTATTTCTTTCAAAATAGGAGTAACCCAATGTCGCGTTAATATTATGCCCACCCTTGAAGTCACGTACATAAGAAAAATAACCTTCTGATGTTAAATGCTCAGTCTTGCTGAATTCCAGTTTTGCCCAACCGTTACGGCTATTGTTCAATTCATCACGATGATAACGAGAGCGGAATTGATGCAATTCCCACTGGCGGTTTTCAAATCCAACGGTCTGCGTATAGCTTAACCCTTCTACCGGCTTGATGTTTAATTTCATCGTTACTTCCGGCTTGAACCACTTGTCCAAACCTTCGTAATCATATAATTTAGAGTCTGCCAATACGTTGTAATCCAAAGATTCGCCGGTCCATACATTGTAGCCGGTTTCGCTATCCGGGTCATACGGAGAACGGGTCGGGTTGTTTCGCAAAGCCTGCTGGAAGTTCGGCACGTTGTTGTTACGTAAAGCCTGGCGATAGTCTACAACCGGACGGATTTCCAGCCAGCCGTCCATCAATTTGAAGTTTGCATTGATACGTCCGCCATAGTCGGTACGTGAATCATCGATAGCGATACCCTCATTGCCCTCATAGAAGAAAGAGGTATAGACTTGGGCATTTTCCGTACCCATTTCCAACGAGAAGGTATGCTTCTGGGAGAAATTACCATCATTGATTAATTCATCCCACCAATCTACATTATCCCCATAATCTTTACCTACGCCATATTCACGGTATTCATCTGCAGTCAGCATTTCAGGTCTGCCATAATCCTGCTTCTTGGAAAGCTCGGTGCTGTAAGTCAGCTTCACCTTTCCATTCGTGTTTGAACCGCTCTTCGTAGTAATCAAGATGACACCGGCTGCAGCACGGGTACCGTAGATAGCGCCGGCTGAAGCATCCTTCAATACATCGATAGATTTGATATCATCCTGATTGATGGAACGAATATCTCCACCCGGGAAACCGTCAACAACAATCAACGGAGACTTACCGGAGTTGATAGATGACAAACCACGAAGGTAAATCGTAGAACCGTCGTTTACACGGCCTGCATTACGGATCATCAAACCGCTGATTTTACCTTGCAGGGAGGAAGTAATATCGGCACCTTTCACACCGACCATCATGTCGTCAGCCGAGATGGAGGTAACCGCACTGGTCACCTGTTTCTTTTCCATTGTACCGTAACCCACTACAACTACCTCTTCCAGGGCTTTGGAGTCTTCCTCCAATGTTACGTTGATGTTTGTTTGATTTCCTATCGGTACTTCTTTGGTAATGTAACCGATGTAGGAGATTTCGAGAATTGCGTTTGCCGGAACGTCCTGCAAAGTAACCTGACCGTTGAAATCAGTTACGTTACCGTTGGTTGTTCCCTTGACAATTACATTAGCACCGATCAGTTCGCCTGCCGAATCTGATACCTTCACTGTTACCGTCTTACCGTTTTGTGCTATTGACTCGATCTTCGGACCGTTATCCAGTCCTGTACCTCCGGCGGCTAACATCGGAGATGCCGCCATCATCAATAACCCTGTGGTAAGTAACACAGAACTTGGTCTGATCAGACCGCCCTGTCTCTGCATGTCTTTCTTACTACATTTTTTCATTACGGGCTCTTTTTCTTAAAAGATTAACGATAAAACACAGATTAAAAATTTGTCTTCTAACAACGTAGTTAACATTCGTTAGATTTAGACGTAGTACTACAAGAACTATGGTGTTTTTCACACGCATTTTTTTGTTAGCACGCCATAAAATTAAACCTTTTTTCTTATTTGCAAAAAGATTTAGGCAAAAATATTGTTACATTTTTAAATTAACATTCAAATAAGACTACTTTTAGCCCGCAAAAGACCAAAAAAGACTTAGTTCTTGTAGTACTCTTTTCATTTTTTCCCTGATAAAATCCTGAAAAGTTTTTGCGTTTAAAAATTCGACCACTTACTTACATTTTGCCTCGATTCGCACATTTTCGCTAACGCACGTTTTGAAAAAAATCTTCCAAATAGCGTAAAAACAGATGCCAATTCTATCAATTTGCACCCACCTTTGTACAGATTCATGCCTATCTTTCCGGTCAAAGCATACCACCTTTTCCGTCAAAAGAGCCTATATTTTGCGGAATTTCCCGGCATCTTTTTCTGAAAAGAACCTTTAATTTTGGAAAAATATTGGTTTTTTGAACGAAAACACCCTTTATTCTTGCCCAATCTGCCATCTATTTCTTCTGGAACAAAGATTTTTCCGAATCAGACAATTCCTCTATAAGGCAATCATACTGAGTGTATTATCACCCCAAATAGCTATATTTAACTCGCTGAGAAGCCCATCATTCTGCAAAATCCGGATAACGGTCCGAAAAACGGGCGTATTTCGAGGGATAAATTGACACTTTGACACTTTGTCAAGTTTGAAGGATATACCTTAATATATATATGAGGCTGTACCAAAATGACACTTAAAATACACTTGCATCAATCTACGACAAAAATAGAAACTTTTTAAGATAGAAAGGAGTCCTTTTAACAAATACAAAACCTAAAGAGACTCAGTTCTTGTAGTACTATGTCTAAATAAAAAACTTGTTAAACGACATTTTTATTTGGATTAAACAATCTGTGTTTTAGTCGTTAATCTTTACAAATTAAAAAGCCCGTAATGGAAAATTGTAGTAAGAAAGACATGCAGAGACAGGGCGGTCTGATCAGACCAAGTTCTG
>URGO01000205.1 GCA_900547435.1 uncultured Parabacteroides sp. | reverse complement strand
ACGACCCCGAGATTACAAATCACGTGCTCTGGCCAACTGAGCTAAAGAGGCGTTTTTTCTATTGCTTCTTGGAGAGTTTGTTTCTCAAAAGCGGTGCAAAGGTAAGCATTGTTTTTGAATTTGCAATACTTTGGGCGAACTTTTTTCATTTTTTTCTCCTTACCCTTTTTATCCGAAGAAATTCATAGGCATGAACGTTTTGATTCATAGGCATAAACGCCGACGAACATAGGCATAAATAAAAACGAACATAGGCATGAAATATGGGCGATGTTGGGTCCTTTCGATTGCTTCGATGGAAATCGATTTGAAAAGAAGCAAAAAAATAGCCGCAGGGTATGGATATTTTTCTTACCTTTGCAGACATATAAATCATAAAAAGAGAATAATTGCATGCACGAAAGACTCATCATTCTTGATTTTGGTTCACAAACCACGCAGCTTATCGGTCGGCGGGTTCGCGAACTGAATATGTATTGCGAGATTGTCCCGTACAACAAGTTCCCTCATGATGCCACCGACGTGAAGGGGGTTATTCTTTCAGGAAGCCCCTACTCTGTGTACGACCAGAACGCGTTTAAGGCTGACCTCTCGGAAATCCGGGGCAAATACCCGGTATTGGGAATCTGTTATGGCGCACAATACATCGCCTATACCTCCGGAGGTAAAGTGGAACCGGCAAATTCCCGCGAATATGGCCGTGCCAACCTGACAAGCATCCAAGCGAACGACCCGTTGTTCAAAGGCATAGAAGCAGGTTCGCAGATATGGATGTCGCATGGCGATACCATCACGCAATTGCCGGACAACTTCC
Source organism: uncultured Parabacteroides sp. (assembly GCA_900547435.1). Taxonomy (GTDB): domain Bacteria; phylum Bacteroidota; class Bacteroidia; order Bacteroidales; family Tannerellaceae; genus Parabacteroides. The sequence continues at coordinate 3,270 of URGO01000205.1, read as the reverse complement.
ATATCGTGGCCAGTACGAACGATGTTCAGAACGCGGCTTACCGCGTAGAAGGCGAACAGACTTGGGGTGTACAGTTCCATCCGGAGGTATTCCACTCCGTAGACGGGACAAAACTTCTGGATAACTTCTTGAATATTTGCGGTTGCGCCAAAGACTGGACTCCGGCTTCATTTATCGAATCGACGGTTGCCGAACTGAAAGAACAGTTGAAAGACGACAAAGTGATACTTGCTCTGTCAGGGGGTGTGGATTCATCGGTTACGGCGGTATTACTCAACCGGGCTATCGGCAAAAATCTGACCTGTATCTTCGTAGATCACGGCTTGTTGCGCAAGAACGAGTTCGAGAATGTATTGAAAGACTATGAGCATTTAGGCTTGAATGTAATCGGCGTAAACGCAAAAGCCAAGTTTTATAGCGAACTGGCGGGCGTAACAGATCCGGAAAAGAAGCGTAAAATCATCGGCAAAGGCTTTATCGATGTATTCGATGAGGAGGCTCAGAAACTGAAAGACATCAAATGGCTGGGACAAGGAACCATCTATCCGGATGTTATCGAATCGTTATCCATCACCGGTACGACCATCAAGAGCCACCACAATGTGGGCGGACTCCCGGCTAAGATGAACCTGAAACTGGTTGAACCTTTACGCCTGTTGTTCAAAGATGAAGTACGCCGCGTAGGTATCGAATTGGGAATGCAAGAGCACCTCATCAAACGTCATCCGTTCCCGGGTCCGGGATTGGGCATCCGCATCTTGGGAGACATCACCGAAGAGAAAGTACGTATCCTGCAAGATGCCGATGATATCTATATGTCGTTGATGCGTGAATGGGGATTGTATGACAAAGTATGGCAAGCTGGCGCTATCCTGTTGCCAATCCGCTCGGTAGGCGTTATGGGCGATGAGCGCACTTATGAGAATACGGTTGCCCTGCGTGCCGTTACCTCGTCGGATGCCATGACCGCAGATTGGGCACATCTGCCTTACGAGTTTTTGGCTAAAGTCTCCAACGAGATTATTAATAAGGTAAAAGGCGTCAACCGCGTAGTGTATGACATCAGCTCTAAACCACCTTCGACAATCGAATGGGAATAAAGTGTTGAGCTTTTAATAAAGTTGAACACAGAGACACGGAAACACGGAGTTTTAATTATTAATCGCTCTGTGTTTTCGTGTCTCTGTGTTTTTTATTCGTTTTGCCTCTCCAATTTTGCGCATTTACTTAAAATAATTATATTTGCACGAAACACATAAACAAACTTATTAAAGAACATCATGGGACACAAATTCACATTACTGTGTGCTGCTTCTCTATTGCTGGGAGTAGCTTGTACGCCGAAACAGAGCGAAGACGATATGGGTTTGGTGCAATATACCAATCCTATGATTGGAACAGATTTTACCGGTAATACCTATCCCGGTGCCCAAGTTCCTTTCGGTATGGTTCAATTGAGTCCGGACAATGGACTTCCGGGCTGGGACCGCATATCAGGATATTTTTATCCGGACTCTACGATTGCCGGATTCAGCCATACGCACTTGTCAGGCACCGGAGCCGGAGATTTGTATGACATCTCATTCATGCCGGTCACCCATCCTTATAAACGCGCAGAAGACCCGCTGGGTATACACTCGACTTTCTCGCACAACGACGAGTCGGCTTCAGCAGGCTATTATCGGGTATTCTTGAAAGATTATAACATTGACGTAGAACTTACCGCCACCGAACGTTGCGGTATTCAGCGATATACCTTCCCGGAAGCAGAATCTTCCATATTCCTGAATCTGAAAAAGGCCATGAACTGGGATTTTACGCTCGATACAAAAATCGAAATTGTAGACTCCTGCACCATTCGCGGTTATCGCCATTCGATGGGATGGTCTCCCAAACAGCATGTCTATTTCTACACCCGCTTCTCCCGGCCGTTTGATGCCTACTCTTTAGATACAACTGCCATCGAAACGATGGATGAAGGACGTATAGGAATCGCTTCTATCGCACGTTTTGACTTCAAGACTCATAAAGATGAAGAGATTTTGGTTACAACAGCCCTCTCCGGGGTCAGCATGGAGGGCGCACAAAAGAACCTGATGGCCGAAGCGCCCAAAGATGACTTCGACTATTACCACCGACAGGCCGTTGCCAATTGGAACGAGAAGCTGGGAAAGATTGAAGTCACCTCTGAAGATGCCAATCTGAAGACAATCTTCTATACCGCCATGTATCACGCTATGCTGGCTCCGACCATCTATTCTGATGTGGACGGACAATACTTCGGTCCGGATGGAAAGACCCATCAGGCCGATGGCTGGACAAACTATTCGACCTTCTCGCTTTGGGACACTTATCGCGCCTCCCACCCGTTATTCACGTATATACAACCTAAGCGTGCAAACGATATGATCCAGTGTTTCCTGCATTTCTATGAACAGAGCGGCGCCCTTCCGTTATGGAACCTGTATGGCTGGGAAACCAATATGATGATCGGATATCATGCCGTTCCCGTAATTGTGGATGCGTATCTGAAAGGTATCGGCAATTTCGATCCGGAAAAAGCACTTGAGGCTTGTATTGCTACGGCCAACCGTGATGATTACCGGGGAATCGGTGATTACAAGAAGTTAGGGTATGTCCCGGCCTACGGCGATCCCAAGAAATGGGAGAACTGGTCGTTATCCAAGACATTGGAATATGCTTATGATGATTATTGTATTGCAACAATGGCAAAGAAGATGGGCAAGAAAGAGATCGCCGATGAATTCTACAAACGTGCTCAGAACTACCGGAATGTTTATAATCCGGCCACTTCTTTCATGCAGCCGCGTGACGAGAAAGGGAACTTCGCTGCAAACTTCAGCCCCGACGACTATACCGAAGATATCTGTGAAAGTAATGGCTGGCAATATTTCTGGTCTGTACCTCAGGATCTGGACGGTCTGGTCGGCCTGGTCGGAAGCAAGGAACGTTTCGCTGAGAAACTGGACAGTATGTTCACCTATGTTCCGAAATCGACAGAAGACCTGCCGATCTTCAGTACCGGTATGAGCGGGCAATACGCACATGGCAACGAACCGAGCCATCATGTGATTTATTTATATAATAAAGTAGGACAGCCCTGGAAGACGCAGAAGTATGTGGCTGAGGTCCTGCACAACCTATATCAGAATGCTCCGGACGGTATTTGTGGGAATGAAGATTGCGGACAGATGTCGGCTTGGTTCGTATTCAGTTCGATGGGCTTCTATCCGGTTGATCCGATCAGTG
>URGO01000204.1 GCA_900547435.1 uncultured Parabacteroides sp. | reverse complement strand
CTACAATTTGATACTCCTAAATTGTGTTTTTTCAAAAATATTTCGTAATGTTGCATTTGCTGTTGGACTCTGCAAAATACTTGTACATTTGCAAATGCAAAAGTGTCGCAGAAAAACGTCCGTTTTTTTGCGACACTTTGGTTCTATAACAGAGCGAGTTAGGTAATCAGGCAGCAGGTAAATACGAATCATGAGGATTTTCAGCAATAGTTAATTATGTGAAAAGATACCAGCTATGGCAAAACAATTTCCATCTTATAATTGTATTAATAATGGTGTTAATTTAAGATTAAGATGAAAAGATTGTTTTTATTATTGATTGCAGCCTTGCTTGTTGGAGCAGGGACAATCACAGCGCAGGAAGTAAATTCCAGAGAAGATGCCAAAGCTGCCAGACAAGCGGCTAAGGAAGCCAGACAAAAAGCCAAAGAAGCTGAAAAAGCAGCTGCCGAGGCTGAAGAAAAAGCATTGTTTGAAGAAGCCAAAGCGGCTTTGGAGGCTCAAGATTTCGTATTGGAAGCGGATCGGGTAGAGTTCAAACGAGGCAATTGGGCGTATGTTACCCCAAGTACCAACTTCGTCTCCCTGATAGACGGCAAAGCCACCGTACAACTGGCGTTCAACGGCGCATTTTCGGGTCCGAACGGAATTGGAGGTATTACAGTAGAAGGTAATCCGTCGAATATATCTCTAAAGACCGACAAGAAAGGAAACATAATGTTCCAGATGATGGTACAAGGAGTAGGCATCTCAGCCTCCGTCTCAATCCGCATGATTGATGGCTCAGCCAAATGCACGGCAACAGTAAGCCCGAACTTCAGCGGCAACCGGATTTCTTTCACCGGAACACTCTATCCAAGCAGTGCGTCGTCGGTATATAAAGGGAGGGCGTTGTAAGAATGGTAGTTGGTAGTTAGTAGTTGGTAGTTAGTAGAAATAGTCAAATAAATAGGTAAAATAATTTACCTATCCCCTATCTACTAACTACTAACTACCAACTACTAACTACTAATTAATTCCCCCACAAAAAAACGATACCAAGAACGGGACACTCAAATCCACTAAAATTCCATGTAAAATAGAAACGAAGACCCAGTCGTTTCCACAAGTACGCGTGATGATAGGCAGCGTTGTATCCATCGTAGTGGCTCCGCCGGCACAAATAGGTGCCAATTTCCCGAAATACCGGGCAAACAAAGGCGCTCCGAGGAGAGCAAATATCTCGCGCAGTATATTAGCCATTAACGCAATGGTGCCCAATTCGGCAGCAGCCTGTACACCGATACTTGGCTCCTTCAATTGCGTTATCAGGATAGAAGATAACGAATAATAAGCAAATCCACAGCCCACAGCAAGGCAATCAAACAGACTCCAACGGCTGATGACGAAACTAATCAGAGCCGAAAACAGCAATGTGCCCGAAATGGTGGCTAAAGGAACTAAAAGTAATTGCGGGCGTATGCTACCTAATATCTCCTTCAACTTCTTATCGCTCCCGATATTCATTCCCACCTGAAACATCAGCAAATAGAGTACATAGGTCGACAAATCGGAAGCAGCAATCCAATCAGGAATAAGTCCGCTCCATCCTAAAACGCAACCCAGCATAAAGAATCCGACAACAATCAAGCTCCCTATCATATAGTCCGGCCTCCTTTGTGCAATAAGAAACGATAAACAATCCAGGCCATTATCACGCTACCCAATGTAGCCGCTACTGATAGCAACAAGGCTTGTACCCCCAACGTATGCAGATTCCCGACAATCTGCGGATTTGCCCCAACGGATGTTCCCAAAAGGAATAACAAGGCGTAAATGGTATAGGTGATAGGGCGACCCAATTTATGCAATAAAGGGACACGCTTCAAAAGATATCCGACCGCGATACCGGCAAACATGATACTGATTACTATAAACATCGCTATTTATTTAAAAAATCCGGGCACAAAGTTAATAATTCTTGGCGAGACCAAATAATTTGCGTAAATTCGCCACATTACTAAACACTAAAACATAATCATACGGTGAAAAAGCATTACTTATTACTTCCGGTCGCGCTACTATGCTTGTCGACAAGCTGTAAGCAACAACCGGCAACGCCAACTTTGGAAAATGAAATCCAATACGTCGACCCGTTCATAGGCACCGGATTTCATGGTCACACATTTCCCGGAGCTACACGGCCATACGCCATGGTACAACTTAGCCCGGATACCCACATCATGGGATGGGACGCCAGCAGCGGTTATCATTATGATGACCGGACTATTTACGGATTCAGCCACACCCACCTTTCAGGAACAGGTATCGGCGATTTGGGAGACATTTCTCTCCTGCCTTATTGCGGCGAAGACTCCATAAAACCGATTGCAACATTCAAGAAAGAAACTGAAAAAGCCACACCGGGCTATTATGCCGTCCGGTTAGATAATTTCGGCGTGAATGTGGAACTCACCTCTACCGACCGCGTAGGTTTCCATCGCTATACCTACGACAATCCTCAAGAACGCCGTGTTATGCTGGATTTAGGACACATCCTACAACCGGACTGGGGGCACAAGCTGGTAAGTAATGATTATCTGTTCGTCAATGATTCAACGGTTGAAGGGACATTCCGCACACAAGGATGGGCACACTTCCACGCCATTTCTTACCGGATTGTCTTCTCAGAAAAGATTGAAAAAGTTTACCAATATATAAATGGAGAGCAACGTAGCGACTCTCTGTTTTTACGCCTGCACACGGACAAGGACTTGAAATTCCACTACAAATTTAAAGAATCGGCCGAGCCTCTGTTGGTTAAAGTTGCTTTATCTCCAGTGGATACAGATGGTGCAGCCCAGAATATGGATGCAGAACTTCCCGGTTGGGACTTCGACAAAGTAAAACAAGAATCGGCCGACATCTGGAATCAGGCATTAAACAAGATTCAGATTCAAACCAACGATCCGGTCATTCAAAAGAACTTTTACACCGCTTTATACCATACCATGATCGCCCCATTTGCTTACCAGGATGTAGATGGACGCTACTTGGGAATGGATAAGAAAATACACACGGCTCCTCACGGATTTACAAACTACACGGCATTCTCCTTGTGGGACACGTTCCGTGCTTTGCATCCGTTAATGACCATCATCAACCCCGACCTCGCCGCCCAGATGGGGGAAGCCCTGGTACAGGGATACGTTGAAGGGAGCATCTTGCCGAAGTGGCCGTTAGCGTCAAGTTACACCGGTTGCATGGTAGGTTATCCGGCCGTTGCCGTATTAGCGGATTTGGCTTGTAAGAATTTAGAGAAAGGAGATTTGAATTTATGGGCCGAAGCCGGCGCCCGCTCTTCCGTCTATCGGGAAGACTTGGCCGAGAAGTTTAAAGGCACACGCGAATTAGACCTGATTACGCGCCACATCTATTATAAAGATAAATACGGTTATGTCCCGGCCGACTCCATCCCCGAATCTGTTTCATGGGGAGTAGAAATGGCCTATGAAGACTGGTGCATCGCACAAATCGCCCAAAAAGCAGGGAATGAAGCCTTAGCCAACGAATACGCTGAAAAAGCGACTTATTACAAACGTTATTTAGACCCAGAAACGAAGCTAATGCGTCCTGTCATGGGCGACGGTTCTTTCCGTACGCCGTTTAATCCACGGTACTCCTCACACATGAAGAGCGACTATACGGAGGGTAATGCTTTTCAATGGAGTTTCTTTGTTCCTCACGATATGGATAACTTCATTGCCGAAATCGGCGGAAAGCAGGAATTAGAGACCCGTTTGGACACACTATTTACTACATCTTCCCAAATAGATGGCGCCGAGGCTTCCGGTGACATAACCGGTCTTATCGGGCAATACGCGCACGGCAACGAACCGAGTCATCACATGGCTTATCTCTACAACTGGACCGACTCTCCGTGGAAAGGCCAGGAGCGTTTGGATTTCATCATGCGCAATTTTTATACGAACCAGCCGGATGGCATTATCGGAAATGAAGATTGCGGACAAATGTCAGCATGGTACGTATTGAGCGCAATAGGATTTTATCAGGTTTGCCCCGGTATTCCGGTTTACGCTATCGGACGTCCTATGGTAGACGAAGCCCAATTGCAAGTAGCCGGTGGAACATTCAAGATTATAGCAAAAAACAATTCGCCAGAAAATAAGTTTGTAAAAGAAGTCAGACTGAACGGAAAGCCGTTAGACTCCCTATTCTTTTCGCACGAAGATTTGGCGAAAGGCGGAACATTGGAAATCG
>URGO01000203.1 GCA_900547435.1 uncultured Parabacteroides sp. | reverse complement strand
CCCGGGATTCTTCTCGTCTTTAAAGAAAGGGGGAATCCTACTGAATTCGGCCGGATTAGCGGTTGTATTCTTAGGTCTATTGATGGCTTTGATTTTCCATTGGACCACATCAATTTCTTTGTCTGATGCGATGGGATTACTTTGCGGAGCCGCAACCAATACTCCGGCATTAGGTGCTGCACAACAAGCCTTATTGCAATTAGATCCGATGAACGATAAAGGCGTTACCGATATGGCATTGGCTTGTGCCATCACTTATCCCATGGGGGTAGTCGGTGTGATTTTAGCGATTATTGTTCTCCGTTCTCTTTTCTACAAAAAGAATGCGACCGAGGTAAAAGGCAGCGATAAGACGCAAACTTTCGTTGCGGAATTTCAAGTCTGCAATCCGGCCATTTATCATAAAAGCATCAAAGAGATTATGCACCTTACGGAAAAGCACTTTGTTATCTCTCGTGTATGGCGAAATGGGAAAGTAACAATTCCAACCTCTGACACAACCTTGGAAGAAGGAGATCATCTATTGATTATCTCGGTTAAAGCGGATGTCGAAAGCATCAAAGTCCTGTTCGGCGAGCAAGAGAATGTGGATTGGAACAAGAAAGACATTGATTGGAATGCCATAGATAGCCAACTGATATCAAGGCGTATCATCGTAACGCGTAACCGAGTGAACGGAGTTAAATTAGGATCTTTGCGACTCCGTAATTTATATGGCATCAATATCACTCGCGTAAACCGTGCCGGAATTGACCTTTTAGCTTCTCCGGATTTACATTTGCAAATAGGCGACAGGCTGACGGTAGTAGGTGAAGAAAACTCCATCAAGAATGTAGAACGCATATTAGGAGACCAAATCAAACGATTACGCGAACCCAACCTGTTAGCTATCTTCATCGGACTGACTTTAGGTGTGCTTCTCGGATCGATCCCAATTCCTATTCCGGGCATGAATACGCCTATTAAATTAGGCATAGCAGGAGGACCTATCATTGTCGGTATTCTTATGGGAGCATTTGGTCCGCGCATCCATCTGACCACCTATACCACACAAAGTGCCAACCTGATGGTAAGACAATTGGGCATCGTCATTTATTTGGCGGGACTCGGATTGGATTCTGGTGCGCACTTTTTCGAAACCGTATTTCGTGCGGAAGGCCTTTTATGGATTGGCATAGGCTTTGTGCTAACAATGATTCCGGTACTGATAGTCGGTTATATGGCTTCCCGTTTCTTACAGATTGATTATGCCAAGAATGTCGGTATGCTTTGCGGAAGTATGGCCAATCCGATGGCTTTGAACTATGCCAACACTACGGTAGATGGAGACGAGCCTTCGGTAGCATACGCCACCGTTTACCCTTTATCTATGTTTGTACGGGTCATTACCGCCCAATTTATAATCTTATTTTTCCAATAAGCCGTATCTTTTATGTCTTGCGGGTAATCAAAAGGACTTTATCTCCATTCCAAAGAGTCGTTCCAAACAGATAAATATCCCCTCCATCCTTAATACGCGTGCGTTTACGGAGCTCCTCAGCGGTAAGCGGGAAATTACGGATGGCGATATTGGCTTGTGGCCAATCTTTCGCCAATGTTTTGCATAACTTCCCGGAAAAGTGCAAAACCTCTTCTATCTGAAAACCTCGTCCGGGGAAGTCTGAAACATATGTATCCGCCACATAAAGATGACTATTCACCTGCAACTTCTTCACGCCAAATCTTTCCGCAATACACTTGAATGCTCCGGCCTTCATGATGGATGCATTCGGTTCATACAAATAACGCTTTACGGAATCAGTCAATCGCAATGGAGCCTGCTGTTCTTCCTTAAAAGAACAATTAAATACTTGCCGATTGCCCTGCAAATCATAATTTACACAACGGATTAAAGGGTTGTTCTCCACTCCATCTTTTCGAATTGCAAACAGAAGTTCCTTGCATTCATTGCGAACGGATACGACATGCACTTCAACAGTTCCCGGCAAAAGAGAAAGAGTTTTAGAGATATCCGCCATCGGAGATATTTTAGCAAGAACTTTCGGAGCCTTTTGTAATAATAACGGGAGTATTTCCACCAGATTCGGCTCGCAATCTTCCAGCGCATAAACACGTCGATTGCCTTCCCCTCGCCGGGCCGGATCAATATAATAAACATCCACTCCGGACGAATGTTCTAAATAACACCGTGAATCTTCATTTACCACTTCAATATTCTTACACCCCAATACCTGAAAATTGTGGCGTGCCACATCACAATAATACGGGAAACGCTCTACATAAATCAATGATTTTGCCTTTCGGGAAAAGTAATAACTATCCACACCCAGTCCTCCCGTCAAGTCGCATACCCGATCATCCGTTGTTATCAAATCCGCTTTATACTGAGCTGTTTGTTCTGACGAGCACTGCTCTGCGGCTATTTTGGCCGGATATACAATAGCATCATTGGCTCCCCATGTCGGAAGTTTATCTTTCACCTGCCGGCGTGCAGCAATCTGCTCTGCCAGAAAAGGAACGTCCAGTCCGGCATACTTCCCGGCATCCAGCAAGAGCCGTGTCACGTCATCCTGTCCATGCGCTTTTATAAAGGCTAATTCTTTTTCTGATAGTTCCATAGATACCTTCTTTACAAACCATTTTGAGCCAAAATAGCTTTCAGTTCTGCATCCGTCAAGTTGGCACGTTCGGATTTATCGTAAATAAAATGCAAACCTATTTCCGATTCCGTATCAGAAATAGCGACCAACACCGTAATCACTCTTGCACCGCCACTTTTTCCTTTTCCTTTCGATGCAATAGCCATACGTACCTTATATACACCTCCGCCCAAATCTGTGCCCTGTGTAGGATTCTTCATTAACTCAACCGCCAATTTTTTATGTCATCTTTCAATGACCTATAACGTTTGGCCAACCTCTTCAATTCTTTATCGAATGCGCGATACGTTCTAATATTATAATTCATTGAGCACATCCTCCAAAGGCCGGCCTTTTAATTTCCCTGCACGAGCCAACTTTATCTGTTCACAAACTTCATTTAGGTCTGCAATTAGTTCCGCCTTTGTCGGAGAATGATGCTCTTCCGCATCTTCGGCTACATGCGTGGCACCCTGCTTTTGCCGGACCAATTTCTCAATATATCTCAAAGCCTTCTTCATGCAATCCTCGTCATCGGCGATATAACTCAGTTGGCGAAGCAACTCGGCATTAATACTCCATGTCGTACTCATAATTTTATTCTTTAAGCAATTCCTTTTTTGCAAAGTTTTGAAGAGAAGATAATAGATATTATTGAAAAGCTGATACATTTATTATCATTATCTGATATTGAAAAAGCTGAAGAATTTCAAAAGGAATTTTTGTTTTATTGGAATCAGGCAGCTGAAGATACGGGAATCTGCAAGCTGTATATTGGAAAAGAAAGAGAATTTCAAAAATTAAATGCTTATAAAAGTAATGATGGAGCGGTTCGGTTTGTTGCAAATGGAATATGTTTAAATGATGCAAATAAGAAAGTTAATGGGAGCAAAAAGTGGAGACATTTACCGGAACTTCCAGTATTTTATATTCCAATTACAGATAAACGTAGAGTATTGCCGCCAACTAGAGATAAAAAGTGGACTGCAGAAAATATTGTAATGCTTATTTATGGAAAACAGTTTAATCGAATTTCACATGAAAGTTATGTAAAGCTGGGACTGGAAAAAATAAAAACTAAGTATGTTGGACTTGTGTTTGAGATAGAGATTAATGGAAATTATATTGATTTTGCGGCAATTATAGAATTTAGAAGTACAAAGAATGATACATTGTTAAATAAGTTAAAGCAAGAAATTGTTGAGGTAGTACCGATAGTAAGTAAGAGAACAGATTATTATTATCTTTGTAGACAAATAGGGAATGAAATCACATTATTGGATAAAAAAGTTTTATTGATAGGTGCAGGTTCTTTAGGAAGCTATATTGCAAGAGAACTTGTGAAAACTGGAGTGAGAAGTCTTACGGTATACGATAAAGAACTATTGGAAGAAGAAAATCTGTTAAGGCATACAATTGGTGATTTGTGGGTGGATTGTTCAAAAGTGTTTGGCTTGAAATGTGAATTAGAGCGTATTCATCCAGAGATTCATATTAATGCGGTTGAAAAAAATATAGATAAGAATTTACTTGTTGCGGAGATGAAAAAAGCAGATTTAATTCTTTTTGCAGTCGGCTCAAGTACCGTTCAGTGGGAAATGAATAAGATACTGAAAGAACAAAAATGGTTGAAATGATACATGTAAAAATC
>URGO01000202.1 GCA_900547435.1 uncultured Parabacteroides sp. | reverse complement strand
AGGCTTTAACAGATAACTTTGACAATCCGGACAAAGTACGCAGCAACATCTCTGAGGTTGCCCTTGACTACATGTCCTGCGGATTGGATCCGGCAAAATCTACGTTATTGGTGAAGCAAGAGAAATCCGATAAGAATTTCACATCATTCTTCAGCTCCGGATAACGGTCCAATTGCGCCTTTAGTACTTCGTAGGTAGCCATTGTATCAGCTGCTGCGGTATGCGCATTTTCCAAATTCTTGTTGCAATAAAATTTGTAAGCGGCAGATAAGGTGCGCTGCTCCATTTTATGGAAAATAGTTTGCACATCGATGAATCTTCGGCGGGTCAGATCAATATCAACCCCTGCGCGCAAAAATTCTTCGGCCAGAAGGGGAATGTCGAAGCGGTTAGAGTTATATCCCGCCAAATCGCATCCCTCTATTTGTGCGGCCAATGTCTTGGCGACTTCCTTAAATTTCGGACAATCCTTTACGTCTTCGTCGGTAATGCCATGAATAGCCGTAGAAGCCGGTGGAATCGGCATTTCCGGATTGATTCTCATCGTTTTTGTCTCTTCTTTTCCATTCGGAAAAACTTTCACGTAGGATATTTCGATAATACGATCCTTTACGATATCAATCCCTGTCGTTTCCAAATCGAAAAAGACCAAAGGATTTTTTAAGTTAAGTTGCATGTTCTTCTTCCTTTATTTATTCGTTCAGCATCATTGGCATCAACAGCGTCACCAATTCTTCATTTTCCTCGTTTTCAGCGGGGATTATTACTCCCGCGCGTGACGGATCAGCTAATTCAAATACAATTTCCTCCGAACTGATGTTGCTCAGAATCTCGATTAAATAGGTTGCATTGAAGCCTATATTTAAATCCTGGCCGGCATATTGGCACGGAATCCGTTCTTCTGCTGAGATGGAAAAATCAATATCTTGTGCGAAGATGGTCATTTCGGCTGCTTTCAATTGCAATTTGATTAAGCTGCTTGCCTGCGAGAATACAGAAACGCGTTTCAATGCGGCAAGGAAAGAGATCCGGTCGATGGTAACCTTATACGGGTTCTCTAGCGGAATCACGCTATTGTAATTCGGATAGCGTCCTTCAATCAGGCGGCAAACCATTTCAAAGTTCTCGCAAATCAGGTAGGCATTGTTCTCATCGAATTTGATATTGACCATACCTTCGTCTTTGGCTAAAATGGTTTTCAGCAGATTAGCCGGTTTCTTCGGTAAGATGAAAGAGGCTCTTTCCGGAGCTTTTACCGAGAAGTTGCGCAGGCGTACCAATTTCCGGCCGTCAGAAGCCACAAAAGTCAGACTATCGGTCTGGATATCAAAATAGATTCCATTCATTACCGGGCGCAATTCATCATCTGCTGTTGCAAACAACGATCGATTGATGCCATTCAATAAAGTTTTGCTTTCCAAAGAAATAGAAATGGCATTTGCGTTCAGCGGTTTTTGTTGCGGATAGGTATCGCCTTTTGTTCCGATGAAATTGTACTTTCCGTTTTGGAAGTAGATGAATATTTCCAGATTATTGTCGTTAATGTCGAATGTAAGCGGCTGTTCCGGCAATTCCTTCAGCGGATCCAGAATGTTTTTTGCCGATAGGGCGAATACCCCTGCGCCTTGCGCATTCATTACCTCCACCGAGGTAACCAATCTTGTTTCGGCATCTGCGGCGGTAATAGTTAAAATATTTCCTTCCAAACTGAATAAGAAGTTGTCCAGGATGGGCAACGAATTTTTGGATGCTATAACCTTACTCACTGATTGTAGGCGAGAAGATAAAGCTGTACTTGATACATCGAATCTCATAGTTTGTTGTTATTGTATTTATTATTTTAATCAATCTTTGAGCAAGGGATTGGCGTGAAATGTGAATCAACCCGATCTCTTTGCCGAATGACAAAGTTAGGGATTTATTTCAAATAAAGCATAGAATCGGAGAATAAAAAAGCCCTTTCCTTGAGGGGAAAGAGCTTTTTTATGTATAATCCGATAAAATTATTTCGCGAAATAATCTTTTACAGCTTCGTTAGGAATCATTTCTTCCTGGAAGATGTAAGCTCCTGTTTTCGGAGACTTCACCATCTTAATTACTTTTGAGAAAGTACGTCCATCACCTTTCTTAAATGTTGCAACTGCTTTCTTTGCCATTGTTTAATCTCCTATTATTTAATTTCTTTATGCAGAGTCATCTTCTTCAAGATAGGATTGTATTTCATCAATTCCAATCTCTGAGTAGTGTTCTTTCTGTTTTTTGTAGTGATATAACGAGAAGTTCCCGGCATACCGCTATCTTTATGTTCGGTGCATTCCAAAATAACCTGAACTCTGTTACCTTTAGCTTTCTTTGCCATCGTTCATTCCTCCAATATTAAGCGTTTAAATAACCCTTTTCTGCTGCCTGTTTGATGGCTGCATCCAAACCTAATTTATTAATCGTGCGTAAGCCTGCTGCAGAAATTTTCAGGCTAACCCAACAATCTTGTTCTACCCAGTAGAACTTCTTTACAAACAGGTTAACATTAAACTTACGTTTCGTTCTTCTCTTAGAGTGGGAAACGTTGTTGCCAACCATTGCTTTCTTTCCGGTAATTTGACAAATTTTAGACATCTCTATCTTTCTTTTTATTACATGTAATGATTCTAATTAATTCTCACGAGAAAAGCGTTTCAAAATAGATTGAACCGTTTGTCTCTGTTGTTTGATACTTCTTTTCTGAACTAGCATCACGGACAGAATAGAAGCGAAGTAAAGATAGAATTCTTTACTGTTTACGGGGTGCAAAGATAGGAATTATTTTAATATAACCATAACAAAATCAAACTTTTTTCTTTATGAATTTCTTTTTACCCTCGTTTTCTTCCTATAATCCGCGTTCCCATCGGAATTGGCGACATCCGATCAGCCGGTCATAACGCGCTCCCATCGGATGATAATATATATATATGGTATATTCGTTTTCCGTTTCATGGAAATCTCCCTCTACACCGGCTGTATTTCCTTCCGTTTGTCCGTTGGGGACATATAAATATTGGTAATTGTAATTCCCTTGCTTCATCAATAAAGCCTTTTCGTATTGCTGGTTGTCCGGATTGTAAATCATCTCGCTTTCGTGGGTGAAGAGGTTTTGCACAAAATCACCGTTCAGATAGATTTTCCCCTGTTTCGCTTCCGGCATAGCCAGTGTGAAATGGACGATATAATAGTCCGCTTCGATGTCCGGTTCGTCACATCGGCTACACGCCGGGTAAAAACGTCCGTTCTGGTCCTGGTCATATTCATAGGTCGAGAGATTACTTGGGCTATCAACTACCAGGTCCACGTGGTAATAAGGATTGAAGTAGGCGATTTGCTCGACCCGCATACCGTTATAGCGGTTGGTCAGGAACTCCATTCGCCGGTATTCGTTTCCGGCCGGGAATATCAGGCTCCGATTGTTCTCATAAACGATGCGGTCGCCCAAGATAGCCGTTGGATGAGCCTCGGTAATGACATTGTCGGTCCGGTTGTTTTGAGTCACACGAATCTTTAAATCGGTCTGCGGATAGGTAATCTGGAAATTCTTTTTCAAGATACTGAAGTTCAGTTGCTGATGGTTCCGGTAAGAGTCAATCAGCGTGTTCCCGGAAACTTCGGCCAGGATGTCGACTTGTGGCTCTACGACCGAGAAGCAGGCCGTCAGGATGGTCTCGTCCGGAGCGTCTTCCCGGTAAATGCGGACCGCATAATTGCCGGATACCTTAAATTGGATGTCATCGTTCGGAAGCAATAGCCGATAATTGGTATATTGTACCGTAGTGTTGAACGAAGAGGCAAAATCATCGATGGTCAACCCCTGGAATCCGTTCAGGTATTCCAATTGGTTGAGTGAAGAGGGCTTCCAGTCTGCATCGCAATGGATGATACTATAGGCATACCGTTCGTAGTTGGGTGTCATGTCATCGAAATTGATTTCGATTTGCTCGTCGGTACCTAAGGTGATGACCGGGACGGTAAATATCTCGTCAGGTTGTTTCACTTGCAACGTTTTGATACGCTTCGGGTTGAATATCTCCGTGCGGTAAAATGTCTGGGCACTTGTCCCGCACATGCAAAGGCAGCTTAAAAGCAATCCATAGATTTTTCTCATATTCTTTTTCCTCTTTACTGGAATGCAAAGTAACAAATAATTTTCATCTGTAACTATATTTTTCTACTTTTACATGCGTTTTTCATTCATACTAATCAGGATGCAGAGTCCAACAGCAAATGCAACATTACGAAATATTTTTGAAAAAACACAATTTAGGAGTATCAAATTGTAGT
>URGO01000201.1 GCA_900547435.1 uncultured Parabacteroides sp. | reverse complement strand
TGAAAGCCGAAGTAGCGCGTCTTCGGAAAGAGTATTATGACGCACGCCATGTCTGTTGGGCGTATATGTTGGGGGCAGATAGGAAGACGTTCAGGGCAAATGATGACGGGGAACCTTCATCTACGGCCGGCAAACCTATCTTGGGACAAATCAATTCCAACGAACTGACGGACATATTGGTTGTGGTAATCCGCTATTTCGGTGGAATAGAGCTGGGTACGAGCGGGCTTATAGTCGCCTATCGGACGGCCGCATCCGAGGCGATAGTATCGGCCACGATAGAAGAAAGAACGGTAGACGAAGACATAACCGTTGTTTTTGAATATCCTTATCTGAATAGTATTATGCGAATTGTCAAAGAGGATTCTCCGGCTATCATCGCACAGAAGTTTGATATGGATTGCGAGATGACTTTGCGAATCCGCAAAAGTGAGGCCGATCGCTTGCGTAATCGGTTGCAAAAGGTGGAAACGGCTTATTTGAAAATGGTATGAATATATACGAAGAACATAATGATAATTTGAGCAGTTATCAGGATTCATTCCGAAATATGAAAGGGCATATCCATGTTCTGGAACGGAGTGTGTCGGTTGATTTGCAGATGGAATATTTCCGCACATCCAAGAATTACAAGCGAAGTATTCCCCGTGATTATGTAGTGACGGATCAGGAATGTGCGGATTTGTATGCGGAGCTGGTCGAACAGACCGTATCCGAAGAGCCGGAATACTTATCCAAATATACAATCCGGAATTTGCTGATAAAACTTGCTTCATCGAGGAACCCGAAGGCGTACACTTGTTTGAAGCAGTATGTAGAGCAATATCCGGAGTGCCCGGAACTGGATTGGGCTTATTTGGCTTTGATGGAAATCCAGATGGGATTGGAATCGGAATTGTCTGACGAGAAACAGATTTATATTGCGACCGGATTAGGCGGGAGAGGAGAGAAGCTGCGCTTTTGCGTGCTGATGATTTCTGCTACGCTGAAGCCTTTCGAAACGTATCAGAGGCAGATTATAGAGCGAGAGTTCGGTTATTATTTCCCCAAGGTGGAATGTGAGATTGAGCGTCTGGAAGTAGGCGAGAACTATGTCAACTTGGTGATTTTGTTTCCTTTCCGTTCTGATATACGTCTGATTATGGCGCAGATTATAACGGATTGCAATGAATACGGGAATTTCCTTGCGGATGTTTATACGATAACGAATGTCAAGGAGTTTACTCCGGAGGATATTGAAGATACATTGAAGAATTATGCAAAAAAAATTACTACTTAAACAAGCTGTCAAGTTTGGTATTGTAGGGGTTGGCAATACGCTTATAACGGCTTTTGTCATTTGGCTGATGCTCAAGGTTTGTGGCTTTTCGGACTACATCTCCAATGTGACAGGATATGGCGTGGGGGTGCTGAATAGTTTCGTCTGGAATCGTTGTTGGACTTTCCATAGCGCGGCAGGATGGAAACGGAGTGCGGTGCGCTTCGGCATTGTCTTTGGCATTTCCTACCTGTTCCAGCTGGGTGTTCTGTTTGTCTTGAATGCGACGCTGGAGATCGATCCTTATTATAACCAGTTGCTTGCGATGGTATTCTATACGATTGCCAATTTTATCTTGAATAAGGTATATACATTTAAAGAATAAGTAAGTGTAAAATAATAACGATAGATAAAATTGCTTTTGTAAAGTACTTAAACTAAAAACTAAAAAAATATGGCGGAAGAAAGAGCGAAGAATATATCATCCAGTCGTTCAAAGACGAAAACCGTGATTGTCCCTGAAATGGGACGTATGCAGCCTCAGGCACGTGAGTTGGAAGAGGCCGTTTTGGGGGCGTTGATGTTGGAGAAAGACGCTTATTCAATCATTAGCGAGATTCTGAAACCGGAATGCTTTTATGAGCACGCGCATCAGTTGATTTTTGCGGCGATCGTGGATTTGGCTGTACAGCAGCTCCCGATTGATATGATGACGGTAACCGAGCAGTTACGCAAGCGCGGAGACCTTGACCAGGTGGGAGGGCCTTATTATATTGCGCAACTGACCGCTAAAGTGGCCAGCAGCGCTCATATCGAGTATCATGCGCGGATTATCGCTCAGAAATATCTGGCACGCGAACTTATCTCTTTTTCGGCACAGATACAGGGGAAAGCTTTTGACGAGACGGTAGATGTGGATGACCTCATGCAGGAAGCCGAAGGAAAATTGTTCGAAATATCCCAGCGGAACGTCTAGAAAGATGCTACGCAAATCAACCCCGTCATCAACGAGGCGCTCAAAGTGCTTGAGAATGCCGCCAAACAAGAGGGTGGATTAAGCGGATTGGCAACGGGGTTCCATGATCTGGACAAGATTACTTCCGGATGGCAGAAATCGGATTTGGTGATTATTGCCGCACGTCCGGCTATGGGTAAAACGGCATTTGTCCTCTCAATGGCCAAGAATATGGCGGTCAACTTTAATATCCCTGTTGCCATCTTCTCGTTGGAAATGAGCAACGTGCAGTTGGTGAACCGTCTGATGGTCAACGTGAGCGAGATTCCGGGCGATAAGTTAAAGAGCGGACGGTTGGAACAGTATGAATGGGACCAGCTGAACTTCAAAATAAAGGAATTGTTTGATGCCCCGATTTATGTGGATGATACCCCCAGCCTCTCGGTATTCGAGTTGCGTACCAAGGCGCGTCGTCTTGTGCGCGAGCATCAGGTGAAGTGTATCATTATCGACTATCTTCAGTTGATGAATGCGAGTGGGATGAATTTCGGTAGTCGTGAACAGGAGGTGAGTATGATTTCCCGCTCATTGAAAGGATTGGCTAAGGAGTTGAATATCCCTATTATTGCTCTTTCTCAGCTGAATCGTGGTGTGGAGAATCGTCAGGGCGCCGAGGGGAAACGCCCGCAGTTGGCCGATTTGCGTGAATCGGGCGCGATTGAGCAGGATGCGGATATGGTATGTTTTATTCACCGTCCGGAGTATTATAAGATTAAGGAGGACGAGCATGGTAATTCGTTGTTGGGATTGGCCGAGATTATCATTGCCAAGCATCGTAATGGTGCTGTCGGGGATGTCCGTTTACGGTTCCGAAGCGAGTTCGCTAAATTTATGAATATCGAGGATGATGTGCCTATACACGAATTCCGGTCGAGAGCCACAAAAGATGCTCCTTCTCCCGCGCCGGCGCCAAGTAGTACGATAGAACCTATGCCGGATTTCCTCAAACCGGGGAAAGAAGATGATTTACCGTATTAACGGGGGGCAAAATGCAAAATAGAGACGCAAAATCTTGCGTCTCTATTATTTATAGGATATTTAATCTCTATTTGCAAAATACTTCATGAACTGGGCACGCTCATAAAGCACCGGATTCGGGATATTGGCGCTGTTCAATTTTCCGATAAATTCGCTGATGGTCGCATAGTGATGCTGATGCATCCATTCCTCCATGCAGGTGCGGATTTGGGTAATCAGTTCGGCACCGTGGGTATATAATGCGCTGCACATTTGTACCGCCGAAGCTCCGGCAAGCAGGCATTTGATGACCCCTTCCCAGTCGTGTACACCCGTCGAGGCAGCAATGCATACATTGGGCACCTTGCCGGATATGATGGCTGTCCAGCGGAGCGTGTCGCTCAGGTCTGCATGACTGCTGAATACATTCCCCGAAGTTATTTGTAAGGTGTAGATGTCGATGTCCGGTTGATAGAAACGATTGAACAGCACCACGGCATCAGCTCCGTTGGCATGAAGCCGGCTGACGAATGCCGGGAGGTTCACCATATATTTGCCTATCTTCATGATAACCGGGATGGATACAATCTGTTTCACCCGACGAAGTACCTGGATATACCAATCTTGAATTTCATTGCTGCGCGCATGGATATCGGTCTCCATGAAAAATACGTTCAGCTCGATGGCATCAGCCCCCGCATCTTCCAGCTGCTTGGCAAATTCCGTCCAAGCCTCCGCACGATAGCAGTTGATGCTTGCGATAATCGGAATACGGCATAGACGCTTGGATTCACGTATCAAGTCCAAATAATTACCTATTTGGTTGGCTTTCACATACCCCCGGATGTAATCGGAGGCTTCCGGATAGGCTTCGTCTTGCAGCAACGTGTCACCATGCATTTCGATTTGCTCTTCAAACAACGATTTGAGCACAATCGCTCCCGCCCCTGCTTTTTCAAATACGAGATTCCGTTCCGGGCGGCTGGTCAGTCCGGAACTGCTCACGATGTTCGGCGATGTGAGCAGTATTCCTGAGTTTTGGGTCATCTTATTTTCCTTATCTATCTATTTTTTGAGTTTCTAATTTATCACAAAGTTAATGGCATTTTTCCAAAAAAACTAAA
>URGO01000200.1 GCA_900547435.1 uncultured Parabacteroides sp. | reverse complement strand
CTCATACGTGGATATCATCGGTACCAAAGGTATCGCCCGAATGACACATGACTTCAAGACAGCTGTCGTCGATCTGCGTGGAGTGACACAGACCCATCATATAGAGAAGCCGTTCGGTGGAAAAAACATCGATGTGCTGTGCGACTTATTCGCCGACTCCATAGAGACCGGAATCAGAAATCCCAAACTACCGCTCATACGTGATTCAGCCATCGCATCGGAATATGCATGGACCTTTTTGCACGATGCCCGCACGCATGACCTTCCTGCCATCGGTGAATTGAAAACACTTGAGCAAATATGGGAAAGAAGAAGAAATATGAAAAATGGATACGGATTACTCCGAAAACCATAACGAACAATCAATAAAACAAGAAACTGAAATCAATTATTAACTCTTAAAAATAAAACCATGTCAGACTTTTCAAGAAGAAAATTTCTTAAACCGGGAGCCGCTGCTTTAGCAGGAATCACCATTGCTCCCAGTTCTATTTTAGGTATGAGCCACGGGCACGTTTCACCAACCGACAAACTGAACCTCGCAGCCGTAGGTATCGGCGGTATGGGGCATGCCAACATCAACAACGTGAAGGGTACCGAAAACATCGTAGCCCTTTGTGACGTAGACTGGAAATATGCCAAAGGCGTATTCGATGAATTCCCGAATGCGAAGAAATACTGGGATTATCGCAAGATGTACGATGAAATGGGCAAATCCATTGACGGCGTAATCATTGCTACCGCCGACCATACTCATGCCATCATCACGGCAGACGCCATGACAATGGGCAAGCACGTATACTGCCAGAAACCGTTGACTCACTCCGTTTACGAATCCCGTTTGCTGACCAAGCTGGCCGCCTCTACCGGAGTAGTTACTCAAATGGGTAATCAGGGAGCATCGGGCGAAGGTACCGACCTGGTTTGCGAATGGATATGGAATGGAGAAATCGGTGAAGTAACCAAAGTGGAATGCGCCACCGACCGTCCTATCTGGCCGCAAGGATTGAATGCACCCGAAAAGGCGGACCGCATCCCCAGCACATTGAACTGGGATCTCTTCACCGGACCTGCCAAACTGAACCCGTACAACAACGTTTATCATCCCTGGAACTGGCGCGGATGGTGGGATTACGGTACAGGTGCACTGGGTGATATGGCCTGCCATATTCTGCATCAGCCGTTCAGAGCTCTGAAACTGGGTTATCCTACCAAGGTGGAAGGTTCTTCTACATTATTACTGAGTGCCTGCGCTCCTCAGGCCCAGCACGTGAAGATGATTATCCCCGCCCGCGACAATATGCCGAAAGTTGCCATGCCGGAAGTTGAGGTACACTGGTATGATGGTGGTATGATGCCGGAACGTCCGAAAGGTTTCCCGGAAGGAAAACAACTGATGGGTCCCGGTGGTGGTCTGACTATTTTCCACGGAACAAAAGATACATTGATTTGCGGCTGCTACGGAGAACAACCTTTCTTGTTGTCAGGCCGTGTGCCCAATGCACCGAAAGTATGCCGCCGTGTCAAGTGTTCTCATGAGATGGACTGGGTACGCGCTTGTAAGGAAGACAAATCCAACCGCGTGATGCCGAAAGCGGATTTCTCCGAATCGGGACCGATGAATGAAATGGTGGTAATGGGTGTATTGGCTATCCGTCTGCAAGCTCTGAATAAGACTTTGGAATGGGATGGTCCGAATATGCAATTTACAAATATTGGTGACGATGAAACAATCAAGACTTGTATCAAAGATGGTTTCACTATCCATGATGGACATCCGTCGTTTGATAAGACTTATACAGAACCGGTTAATGCTAAGCAATTCGCTGCTGAATTGATTAAGCATAATTATCGTGCTGGTTGGAAGTTGCCTGATATGCCGAGATAATCAGTTTTAAACAATTATAAAAAGTAAAGATGAAAAAGTCAGTATTATTTGCTGGTGCAGCCGCTTTGATGATGTGTTTTGCATCTTGCAACGGCGGAAAGAAAGCAGAAGCTCCCGCAGCAGAAGCTCCGGTAGCAGAAACAACAGAAGCTGCAGTTCCTGAATACAAATTGATGGATCTGCCTACAGTTGATTTGTCTACATTCCCGAAAGACAAAGATGGCTGGATCACATTGTTTGATGGCAAGACTTTCAATGGATGGCGCGGTTATGACCGTGAAGATGTTCCGGCAGCTTGGGTTATTGATGACGGTGCAATCCATATCAAAGGTTCTGGCATGGGAGAAGCCGGTGCTAAGGATGGTGGCGATTTGATTTTCGCTCATAAGTTTGCAAACTATGAATTCGAATTCGAATGGAAAGTTGCTAAAGGTTCTAACTCAGGTGTTCTTTACATGATTCAGGAAGTAGAAGGTCAGCCTTCTTATATTTCTGCTCCGGAATATCAGGTTTTGGATAACGAAAACCACCCGGACGCTAAGTTAGGTGTTGACGGAAACCGTCAGTCTGCTTCTTTGTATGACATGATTCCGGCTAAACCGCAGAACGCTAAACCTATTGGCGAATGGAACAAGGGTAAAATCATGGTTTACAAAGGAACTGTGGTTCACTATCTGAATAGCGATACGCCTTGTGTTGAATATCACTTGTGGACTCCGGCATGGAAAGAAATGTTGGATAAGAGTAAGTTCAGCAAAGACAAATGGCCGTTGGCTTATGAATTATTGCTGAATTGTGGTGGTACAAACAAAGAAGGTTTCATCGGATTCCAGGATCATGGTGATAATGTTTGGTTCCGCAATATCCGTATTAAAGTATTGGATTGATGGAATAGCTTGTAAATAGCGTTGTTAAATAAGAAAAGCTCGGGGTTCGCATAAGGAACTTCGAGCTTTTTGGGTAAAAAAAGATGCTTTTTGTGTAACCGCTTCTTTTATGTTGTAGTCTTATTGATAAAGAAACAAATGAAGTATTAATCATTAAAAAGATTACAGATTATGAATGAAGATTTTCTTGGATTTTGGGCAATAACGTGCGCGGTAGCATTGCCAATTGTGTTTGCCATTGTGGCAATATGTGTGATAGTAAAGAGTCGGCACGAAGAGCGAATGAAAATGATTGAAAAGGGGGTTATCCTTGCAGAACCTGAGAAACCTGCTAATCGCTATTCGGCATTGCGAAATGGGGTGTTTATGATTGGTTTGGCATTGGGTATTATTATTGGGGTGATGTCTCAGTCTTTATTTCCAACGAATGATTATGATGTGTTGATTGTTCCGATGTTTGCCGTATTGTTTGGTGGCTTGGCGTTTGTCGTTTATTTTTTCTTTTCTCGAAAGATGATGTTAAAAGAGGAAAAAGAGGATAAGGAGAACGAACGTAAACTACTGTTTGAAAATGAAATGATTAATAATGGATGAGCGACGTTGGATAGCAAGTGTATTGGCGGGCGATATGCAGAGTTTCGCCTGCCTTGTCGCTAAATACGAGAAGATGGCTTACACAATTGCGTTCCGAATTATGGGAAACCGTGAAGAAGCGGAAGAAGTAGCGCAGGATGCTTTCTTGAAAATGTATCGTGCGCTTCCGCAATTTAAATTCGAGAGTAAATTTTCGTCTTGGTTTTATCGGATTGTTTATCGAACGGCTTTGACTGCTTTACGGGGCCAGCTTGTGTTCTCTGATTACGAGGAGGTAGCAGTGACGGATATTTCTTTGGCCGAAGAAGAAACGGCAATGTCGTTGTTGGAGCGGAAAGATCGAAAAGAATTTATCTCTAAAACATTGGCGAAACTGCCTAAAATGGAGGCTTTATTGTTGACACTATATTATTTAGAAGAATGTTCTGTTGAAGAGATTTGTCAAATAACGGATTTGACCGCTTCAAATGTGAAAACAAAATTGTTTCGTGCTCGTAAGCTTTTCTATAAAACATTGGAGAAACAAATGAAAAATGAAATGAATAGTTTGTTATGAAAGAGGATAAACATATAAATGAACTGACACGCGAGTTGTTGAAAGGTACGATTGAATGCCCACCACCTTCATTTACTATGCACGTTATGCAGTTGATTTTTCAGGAGAAAATGAGCCGGAAACAGGTAGGACATGTGCGAAATTTGCCAAGTCCATTACTGATTATTACTTGGTTTATTATTTATGTTTTAATAATTAGTGGCATTTTTGTCTATGCGCATTTTAATCCGATAGATATTAAGGAGCTTCTTATGCAATTTTCAAATTATTGGGTGCTTATTCTGACATTTTCCTTGGCAATTCCAGTTTATATTATTGGAGTTTGTTTGGAATATTGGCTGATAAAGAAGATTAAGTCGTGAGATAATATTATAATCTTAAGATGTAACTTGTTGAAAACCAATGTGGGTTAAAAATCTTCTAAAAAAAGACGCAAAAACATTTGGAGGGGAGAGAAAAAGTATCTACCTTTGCACCCGCAATCGAGA
>URGO01000199.1 GCA_900547435.1 uncultured Parabacteroides sp. | reverse complement strand
ATCCTCGGAAGCGTTCCAAACCTTCCCATCCACTTTCATGATGAACATGGCATCCGGATCATTCACGACAGGAATAGCGTTCGCTTCCGCTTTCGTCCATTCCTTGAACGGTTACAGCTCAGGCCATTTGGTTACCAAGATCCAATCCTGCTTAACCATGAGAGCGATTTTCTGCAAGGTAGCGGAAGACTCGGCGGCGATCGGCCCATGCTGAATGTCACCCACCTTCAAATCCTCCAAGAAGCATACACGCTTACGCTCCCAAGGATTGATCGTCTTACGACGATGGGCACGATCCTCGATACGGACAGCCGGGTTCACGGTAATGATCTTCACAGGGATCTCCTGCTCGGCCAGATACTCGTTGATGAGATTCTTTGTCACCAATATCTTGGAGGACGAATTAACCCATGCCTTTAACGTGTCGAACGTAGATTTCTGTTTCTTTAGCAAAGAGAAATCAGCCACATGCATTACAACGTAACGGATCGTCACCCCTTCGGCAGAAGCGGCCACAACCGTATCCTCAATATCCTGCAATCCATTGGCCGTTGTAGCGCTACTCCAGTCCGTAGTAGATTTACGCTGGTTCTTCTTCGGCATACCGCAACCGACAAACTCAGCCGTAACGACACCGCCATTGTTCTTTGCCGACAAATGGAAACCCGCACGGCTCATGAGCTGCATACACCACCATTCGAAACGGGCACGAACGGAGTTATACACGAAATCCTGATCCTTGAAAGCCAGATTCAACAATGCCAACTGGTCCGCATCACCTTGCGCGTCACGTTCCAATTGCTTATACTCGTTGTAATCGCTCTCGTTCATGCCACGCTTGACGGCTGTCTTCGGGATATCGCCGGACAGCTTGCTGATCACCTCACGGGTCTTCTGCGGTGCGGAAGCGTCGAAAGAGATCACGTCTGCCATTACCGGAGCGCCTTTCTCACCGGTCAGAGTCTCCCACTTCAACGAGGTCTTTCTTTTCACCCCGAAGAAGTTCGGGAAGACAACCGGTTTCACATGACGGGTATTCAAACGGGCCGCCATGTTCTTTTTATTCACTTGCTTAATTAAACTTCTTTCCATATATCTGATTTTAATGGATTACACAAAACGGATAAACGACATTAATGCCTTCAAGTCCTTATCTACCGGGAACGGCATACAGGATTCGTTTACCGTACCTCTTACCAATAACCCGGACTGCTGGTTAGCTACAGTCAAGTCGACTTTATTCATCGTGACGACCAATTCGCCATCATAAGGTAACTTGGCGGCTTTCGCAGCCTGCTTGTCTTTAGCCTGAACCAATACCTGACCTTTTGCGGCAGCACCGATAGTCGCTTCCAACGTGATCGTATCAAACTCCGCATGACTCTTATCAATAGCCGTGATCTTATCGGATGCGCCTGTCAAAGCTCCACCAATCGTCACGAAGTCACCCACACCAAACAGATGATTCTTGGACACCTTATAAGTAGTTTCATTGCCAGCATCGGAAGCCATCGCCGTCTTCAATACATGATACAGCCCCGTTTCCGGATCTTTCACCACGATCACGATCGGAGGAAGCTCGTCCAACGACTTGCCATTGAACAAAGCGTTCCGCAAATCCCGGCGGTCAATCGTCCCACCGCCGATCACATCCTCAATAATCTTTTCAATTCCGGGAGGATACTGGAATTCTCTTTCTCTTTTTCTGTACATAACGTTACACTTTTCTTGGATTATTCAATACCCAGGTTCACCACACCGGGATTATTTGCGCTCTTGTCGGCATCCTGATCCATCAGCTTCGCCCAATCCGCCTCGGAACGCTCCGGAAGATTCACGGAACCGGGAGCGTAATCACCACGGGCCACGGCATCATCGATCGCCTTTTGCTGGATTCCGGTAAACTCTTCGGAAAGCGCCTTGATTTGATCCTCGATAGAGGTTTCCGAAGCCAAGTCCACACGTCCCAGCCAGTTATCCGGAAGACCAGCATCTTTCAACTGCTTACGGACTGTTTCTTTCTTAGCCTCGTTTGCCGAGTTGGTAATGGAATCGCCCACCTTCTTAGCCATATCATCGACGCTCTTCCTCATACTTTCCAGATAAGCTTTCAGTTCCGGGCTAAGATCCTTCAACAGCTCTTCTTCCGTTTTCTTGTTCTTATCCGGATCTTCTACCGGTTTACCATCCTTCAACCCATGCTTGGCTTCATAAGCGGCGACAGCGGCCGTTTCAGCCGTAGTCTTAGCTTCATTCTCCGCTTCTTGGATTGCCGGAAGAATATTATCCTTGAACAGGTCCACGAAAGCCTCCATCCCCTCGGCTTTCTCAATCTTGAACGTCTTTTGAATACGTTCCGCATACTTCTCCGGCACGCCTTTTGTCTTACATGCCGCCTTGATTAAATCTAAAATTGTCATAAGAGTTTTCTGTTTAAAATATAAGGGAGAGAAAGAATATTCCGGGTATAAAAAAAGCCCACCGGACAACCGGCAGGCTTTCATCTCTAAATTATTCCTATAAGAATCTATCTTGTCAAATCATGTGATTGGATCTAAGCCATTGTTTGCCAGAAGGCGTAAGGCAATAGATCAAAAATGCGGCACAAGGTATGCCTATCACGGCGAATCCAATTATAGCTCCCATTACTTATCCTCCTTTTTCTTATTCGTTAATACCAATCCTGCTATTAAGGCTAAAATAGAAGACGTAAAGCCTAGGCCATAAATCAGCCACTTATTATCTTCCATATCCTTGAATAAAGACGCTACCACTACACCTGTAAAGATATATTTCGAGACATCAATCAAATAGTTTCCTAATTTCTCTTTCCACATAACGCAAAAATAGCACAACAAGATGAAAACGCAAAGGTATTTCTATTTTTTCTTGTGGGATTCAGAATTAGTGCTCATCTTTGTGGTGTCTATCATATTTAACTAAGGGATGTGGGCATTTTTTATGCACACACATTTATTGTATAACGATATTTGGTATTCGTGTACCCCTGTGTGGAACTGTAATGGGACCACAACATCCCTTGGAATGTGATAGACATCAGGAAAGGCACGAATACCTTTTTTTATTATATATGTCTATCAATTCCAAGGATTCCAATGCCGCCAACAATAGTAACGGCAAAAGGACGGCCCAACCCTCCGAAATGGGTAAATACTCCACTCCAGAACTGCAAGCCGCATTCAATACCGGTCGAGAAATCGGAAGAACCGAAGGGATGCTGTACTACATCAAACATGCTTCCGAAAATATGCAAAAGGAGGCTGAGAAGTTATATTCGAAACTACAGGCACAAAAAGCGAAAGTATAGAAGGTATCGCCATCTGCCTCCGGAAAAAGAAAATCTGACTTATATATTACTTCAGAACGTTCTAATCCGGAGCTCGTGGCTGTTCTCCAGAGAAAGATATTAATAAAGGGCATTGATTGGAATTGCAAACAGCCACAATAGGCAATTCCGGTCTTTGCCCTTTCACTTTTAAATACGACTCATTATGGAAGCGAAGATACAATATTTCCAAAGTCCGGTATTCGGACAAATCAGAGTTACGGTTATAGATGATAAACCAATGTTTGTGGCCAATGATGTGGCAGCGATGTTAGGGTATAGTAATCGATATGATGCTATCAATAGACATTGTAAGGGGGTCGTGAAACACGAGGGGGTCTCAATCACAACAAACCAATATGGTAAAAGTACAGAACAGAAAGTAGAAATCTCTTTCATCCCAGAATCCGATGTTTACCGCTTAGTTATGCGCTCCAAATTACCCGAGGCAGGAAAGTTCCAAGACTGGGTATGCGAAGAGATCCTCCCCGCCATCCGCAAAACCGGCGGTTACATGATTGCCAAAGAAGACGAGACACCGGAGGAGATCATGATCAGCCGGGAAAACGTAATCGGCATGCATGAGCGGATCAAAGAACGGCTCAGCAAATTTGAGTACCAGGTGCTGGAATTGTATCTGAAAGGGTACGATTATACGCAGATTGCAGAAAAACTTGGAAAGCAGCCGAAGGCAATCGACAATGCACAGCAGAGAATCCGCAGCAAAGTGCGGGAGGTCTGTTCGTGAGATGGGAAAACGACCGAAAAAATTACGGCGAATTGTCAAAAACGCAGGAAAATCTGTGAACAAATAAAATTTTTCAAATTTGTAGAAAAAACTGTTGACAATTCACTATAGTTTTGATAGAATACCAAATGTAGCAAGGAGCTAACAAAAAAACTTGCGAGTGCTGATGTGGCTCAGTCGGTAGAGCGTCGCCTTGGTAAGGCGGAGGTCACGGGTTCGATTCCCGTTATCAGCTTAGGGTAGGAATCCCGGTAATTTCAAGGAAACTTGATTTTGCCGGGATTTTTTGTTGTTCCACAAATAATTCTTTAGAAATTCTTTCGT
>URGO01000198.1 GCA_900547435.1 uncultured Parabacteroides sp. | reverse complement strand
GGGATATTCAGCTCCTGAATGCGGTTGTACAGCTTGTCATAATCGGCTTCACGTTCGGACCCGCCGATGATTTCGCCAATCTTCGGGAACAAGACATCCATGGCACGCACCGTCTTGCCGTCATCATTCTGTTTCATGTAGAAGGCTTTAATCTCTTTCGGATAATCGGTGAGGATTACCGGACGTTTGAAGTGGTCTTCTACCAGGAAGCGTTCATGTTCTGACGCCAAGTCAACACCCCAATAAACCGGGAACTCGAACTTATGTCCGTTCTTGACAGCCTCTTCCAGGATTTTGATGCCTTCCGTATAAGGCAGGCGGACAAATTCATCTTTCAAGACACCTTGCAAGCGTTCGATCAAGCCCTTGTCAAACATATCATTCAGGAATTGGATATCATCTTTGCAATTATCCAAAGCCCATTGTACGCAATATTTGATGAATGCTTCCGCCAGCTCCATGTTGTCGTAGATGTCGTTGAACGCAACCTCCGGTTCAATCATCCAGAACTCGGCCAAGTGGCGCGGCGTATTCGAGTTTTCGGCACGGAAAGTCGGGCCAAATGTGTAAATCTGTCCTAAGGCCGTAGCCGCCAGCTCACCTTCCAACTGTCCGGAAACGGTCAGGCTGGTTTGTTTCCCGAAGAAATCATCATCATAAATAATAGACCCCTTGTCATCTTTCTTCAAGTTATACAGATTCATGGTCGTAACCTGAAACATTTGTCCGGCACCCTCACAATCGGAAGCCGTGATAATCGGGGTATGGAAATAGAAGAATCCACGGTCATGGAAGAACTTATGGATGGCGTATGCCATGTTGTGGCGAATGCGGAATACTGCCCCGAATGTATTGGTACGCGGGCGCAAATGAGCGATTTCGCGCAAGAACTCCATAGAGTGGCCTTTCTTTTGCAACGGATAAGTTGCCGGATCGGCTGTTCCGTAAATCTCGATTTCCTTAGCTTGGATTTCCACACTCTGTCCTTTCCCTTGCGATTGAACCAACTCGCCATTTACGCTCAAACTGGCTCCGGTGGTGATGGGCTTCAGGAAATCCTCGCCGAATTTATCTACATCAACAACGATTTGAACATTATTTATTGTAGAACCATCGTTCAGGGCTATGAAACTCACCTGTTTGCTTCCCCGGCGGGTACGTACCCAGCCTTTCACGTTTACGGTTGACCCGTAAGCTGTGCTTTTCAGCAGGTCTACAATCTTTGTTCTTTTTATTGTTTCCATTTTGTAAACTACGATTATTAAATATTTAGTCTTTTCGTTTTTGAGCTTTTCAGTTTATGAGTTTATAGTTTTGAGACTAAAAACTCATAAACTAAAAACTTGCCAACATTATTCAAAAGCTCCCATGCGCAGCGCGTTCACTTCTCTTTCGTTCAAGAAACGCCATTTTCCGCGCGGCAGATTCTTCTTGGTCAGTCCGGCGAAGTAAACACGGTCCAGCTTGGTTACATGATATCCTAACGATTCGAAGATACGACGTACGATGCGGTTCCGTCCGGAATGGATTTCGATGCCGACCTGGCTCTTGTCCGTTTCGCTGGCATAGCTGATAGCATCTGCATGGATTTCTCCGTCTTCCAGTTCCAATCCGTTTGCAATCTTTTCCATATCTTCAACTGATACGTTTTTATCCAACCATACGTGGTAGATTTTCTTCTTCTTGAATGACGGATGAGTCAGTTTGGAAGCTAAGTCGCCATCGTTTGTCAACAATAATACCCCCGTGGTGTTGCGGTCCAAGCGTCCAACCGGATAGATACGTTCCGTGCAAGCACTCTTGACAAGGTCCATAACCGTCAACCGTTCTTGCGGGTCGTCTGAGGTGGTCACGCAATTTTTCGGTTTGTTCAATACGATGTAAACCTTGCTTTCGATTTGAACGCGCTTGTCGTTGAACAAGACTTCGTCCTGACGGGTAATCTTTGTTCCTAATTCGGTTACAACCTGTCCGTTTACCTTTACATTCCCTTTCTGGATGAATTCGTCCGCTTCACGACGTGAGCATACTCCGGCATTTGCCAAGAATTTGTTCAGACGAATCGGTTCGTTCGGATCGGCCAAAACCTCTTTGTACTTCAGTTGCTTCTGTAAATTATATTTTGCATTCGGATTATAATTTCCTTGCTGTTTCCGGAAGTTATTATTCGGCCGGCGGTTATTGTTCTGATAACCTCCACCATTATTGTTGTAGCGTCCTCCTCCATAATTGTTTCCGTATGGACGATTTCCGCCTGGGCGGTTATTGCCATAGTTCGCGTTCATACGATTTTCGCCAACGCGCGGTCTTCTTTTCTTCATGCCGGTATTTTCACCTGCATTTACCGGATTCTCTCCGTTGTTAGGATTGCTGCTATAAATCGGGCGGTTGTATGAGCGTTGTTCGCCACCATTATTATATTGTGGACGATTGTTGCCATAGTAACGATTCCCGTAACCATTATCACGGTTTTGATTACCATAATTATTGTTGCGGTTGTTGTAAGGGCGATTTCCTCCTCCATAATTGTTGTTCCCGCGATTGTCATAGCGTTGCTGGTAATTGTTCTGTCCATTGCCATAGTCGTTGTATGGCCGGTTTCCGTACGAACGATAGCCACCCCGGTCGTTCTGATTCGGGCGATTATAAGGTCTACGTTCATAGTTGTTGTTGCCTTCCGGACGATTATAGCCCTGGTTGTAAGGTCTTCTTTCACCGTCCTGCTCTGTGTGGATACCCGGTATCACTCGTCTTGGACGTGACGGTTGTTGTTGCTGTTGTTGCTGAGCGTCGTCTCTTTCTTCAGTACTCATCTTATTTTAATTATTAAAGGTTGATATTTTCGGAAGCCTCACGGCTACCGCGTTACTTATAATATATATTAATTTGTCAGTTAATTACATACCTGTATAATTATGAGGTGTAATCGCTCTAAGCTCGGCTTTTACTTTATCACTCACATTTAATGTCTCGATGAAATCTTTGATGGATTGCTCCGTGATTCCGGCGTTAGTGCGTGTCAAAGCTTTCAGAGCTTCGTAAGGTTTCGGATAACCTTCGCGGCGCAGGATGGTTTGTATTCCTTCTGCTACTACAGCCCAACATTTGTCCAGATCAGCAGACAGGGCCGATTCGTTCAATAATAATTTACCTAAACCTTTCAATAAACTCTTGAATGCGATTTCGATGTGTGCCATCGGGACGCCTACGTTGCGCAATACGGTCGAGTCGGTCAGGTCTCTTTGCAAACGGGATATAGGCAATTTGTTTGTCAGGTGTTCCAATATGGCATTGGCGATACCTAAGTTACCTTCTGCGTTTTCAAAGTCGATCGGATTCACTTTATGCGGCATGGCGGATGAACCGACCTCTCCGGCTTTGATTTTCTGTTTGAAATATTCCATGGAAATATATTGCCAGAAATCACGGTTCAGGTCTATTAAAATGGTATTGATACGTTTCATACCATCGAATATAGCCCCCAGATTATCATAGTTGGAAATCTGTGTGGTCCATTCCTCACGTTTCAATCCTAATACCTCGTTTACGAATCTGTTTCCGAATGCTTTCCAGTCCTGTTCCGGATAAGCGACATGGTGTGCATTGAAATTACCGGTAGCTCCGCCGAATTTAGCGGAAATAGGAGTAGCTTTCAATAATTCCAATTGTTGTTTTAACCGATAGACGAATACCATAATCTCTTTGCCTAATCGGGTAGGAGAAGCCGGTTGTCCGTGTGTTTTTGCCAGCATCGGGATATTCATCCATTCCTTGGCATAATTTTCCAATGTGCAGATAACTTCATTCAGCCCCGGATAATAGACATCGTTTAATGCTTCCTTTAAAGATAGAGGAACTGCTGTGTTGTTAATATCTTGTGATGTCAGTCCGAAATGAATGAATTCATGATATTTCTCAGCTAAGAAGTGATCTGTCTTTTCTTTAATAAAATACTCAACTGCTTTAACGTCGTGATTCGTTACCTTTTCAATTTCCTTGATACGCAGAGCATCTTCTTCCGAAAAATCTTTATACACATTGCGAAGCCATGTCTTTACATTTTCTGTATTTAATTCGCTTAATTGCGGAAGATATTCCGATAGAGCTATAAAATACTCAATCTCGACACGCACCCGATATCTAATCAGTGCGAACTCTGAAAAATAGGCAGCCAAATTCTCGGCTTTGCCCCAATATCGCCCATCTACAGGCGAAATGGCAGTTAGTGTAGATAATACCATTTTTATTTATACAATTATATTAGTAAAGCAGTGTTGCAAAGGTAATGCATTTCTTGGTAAGAAATAATAAATACGATATTTTTTTTGAATTTTCTCGCAAAATATTTGGTGTATTAAAAAAAAGACGTACCTTTGCAGCGCTTTAGAGAGATAAAGCGGTATAAAATGATTTGAAATAAAGAATTTGAAAAGGGCGTTTAGCTCAGCTGGTTCAGAGCATCTGCCTTACAAGCAGAGGGTCGGCGGTTCGAATCCGTCAACGC
>URGO01000197.1 GCA_900547435.1 uncultured Parabacteroides sp. | reverse complement strand
AGCCATCGGCTACTTCTACCGTAAAGCTCATGCTATTGCCATCGCGTACCACATTCGTGCTGGTCTCTACCGTTACCCCTTCGCATTCGTCTACATATATATTATAGTAGTCGGGATAGTCGGGGGTTACCGGGGTGTCGGGAGTTTCCGGCTCTTCGGGTTCATTCTTAGTCAATACAACTGTTACCACTTCACTGGAAACGCCATCTATTACAGCAATTACCTTTAAAGTAGTTGTTTCCGTGAACGTCAATGGTTCGTTATATAGCTCACTGCTTGATGTCGGAGCACTACCATCAGTTGTATAATAGATGGCAGCATCTTCTTCTGCCGTAATCGTAACCGTTATACTTTCATCGAATGTGGTAGATTCGGTTAAGATAACGGGAGCCTTCGGAACTGTCTTAAATGTTGCTTCTGATATCGTACTCTCATCTTCACCCATCACTGCAATCGCCTTGACAGTTGTCGTCTCGGTAATCTCAAACGGTGCCGAATATTCTGTTGATGAGGTTGTCGGCTCCGAGCCATCGGTAGTGTAATAAACCGTAGTACCCGCTAATACATTAATCGTTATTTCTGTAGACTCTTCAAACGGGGTATCGCCTTCGATAGTCGGAGCCGGAATGCCAAAGGTAAGTTTATCATTAGCTTCAAATACCCAATAGAGAGCCTTCAGTTCACCAGGGTGCGCAGTGTTATAAGCGGAAATAGATTCATTCAAATCCGCAAGCCATTCTTTATTTGTTGGGATTTCTTGTAGACTCTCGATAGTAAAGTTTCCGCCTGCTCGGTCAACGGCGGTCGCCTCCAATCCGCTTTGCGCTTGATAATAACTATCCTTAATAGTAACAGTTCCATCCTTCTTAGAATAAACAGCAAATATCGCAGTCGGTGTGCCACTGCCCGTAATCACACCTTGATTGATACAAAATTCAATATTCGTATTCATCTCCTCATGCGCTTGTACTGTTCCGATACCGCTTACATAAGAAGTTCCCGTAACGGTTCCTGTATTAAGGCAGTTGATGATGGTACTGTTTATTTTACCAACTTTAGGAAAGAACACTTGCCCTCCATCTGTAATACCAACAATTCCACCTACATAAGCCCAATTAGTTGTTGCTTTTATCTCTCCGTTATTGATTGAATTGATGATTGTCACTTCTCCGGTATTAACCGCATCGTCCTGACTTTCTGTTGCTCCGATTATTCCTCCAACCGCATATTTAGAAGAAGAGCCTCCACTCGTAACAGAACCATTATTAATACAATCAGAAACAACCGATGTCGCACCTTCCTTTCCTATCTCCATCATACCAGCAATACCTCCGGCCCAGTGCTGTAGATTATTCCTTGTCGCCTCTATATCACCATCATTTATACAGTCTGATATTTGACTATCAATTCCATTTCCAATGATACCACCGACACTAGGAGCTGTTGATGTTATATCACCCTTATTTATACAACCGGATATTTGGCTATCAACACCATATCCTGCAATACCACCATGAGCAGAGGATGAATTGTTTGAAATAGTAATAGCCACTTCATTGGTACAATCCATAATCTTACTCTTATTGGTTTCTCCAACAACGCCGCCTATATAAAGTGTTCCTGTTGTTTTATTTGTAATAGAACCTTTAGCCGTTACATTTGAAACCGTTCCATTCTCTATCGAGCCAACCAACATACCCACATATTCATCATCAACTTCCGTTAGTGTCCCGTCAACAGTCAAATTCAGTATTGTACCATCCTTCACACATCCGAAGAAACCACCTTTCGAGCCTTTTATCTTCACGGTCTGATTGTTCCCATCGAATGTACCGGAAAAAGGAATCAAGGCAGGAGTTTGCTGTTCTTTATTTCCAATAGGAATCCAGTTTTCCGAAGTCATGTCCCAATCTCCTTCCGCCAACATTACAGTCTTTCCGGTGAATGTATTATGCTGGTTATTCACCTGATCGACAAACCATAGTAACCCTTTCGGCGTAAGCAATGTACAAACATCTCTATTCTCATTCCATGTATAATCCGTATCTTCAACAGGCTGCGATGTCTCTTCTTCGGTGAAAACCAAGTTCCCACTGTCATCTGTATTCCATGTACGGTATTCGTTTTCTTCCGTACTATGTTCCGTCACCCATTGATTCAGCGCTTCTAATGTGCCATCAAATATTTCCGCTATTCCTTCGGTATATGTTCCGCCATCACCAACTGGCGTTGTACCGGACGGATGGAAACAACTGTTGACTGTTGCTGTCGCTTCAACCGTTGAATTCACCCATCCAAAAAGATATCCGATTTGACTTTTTCCATCTGCATCCGGAGTTATCTTTCCGTTATATACACAATTGGATATTTCAACAAAAATTTGAGGTGGATTAAATCCCGCTATTGAACCGCAAAGACCTCCTGCGATTTGTTTTCTATATTTGTTCAATTGCAACGGGATAGCATCCAGCTCGATGCTGAAAGAAGAATAACAATTTTCAATAGTATGTTTTTGTTGATCAGCAGAACCTTGAATTTCGCCAAACAGTCCTCCAAATAAAGAATCATATAAACCTGTTGTTGTTGTCGTCCATGCATCTCCTCTTTTAATCGTTCCAGATACCGAACAATTACGAATCATGCTTGCACTATTTGGACCACCTTTATAAATGTATCCCGCAAACCCTCCGGCCTTAACACTATAAAAACTCGTATTCTCATTAGGTTCCTCTATCAAGATAGTGACATTTTCTACTGAACAGTTATCAGCCTTTGCATTTTCACAAGTCCCCGCAAAGCCTCCTACTGCCGTACTATTATCATAAGAAACATGGATAGTCGCATTCTTAACGTGGCAGTTCTTCATATTGCCACCCAGAGTTGCCGTGAATGTACCGAGCCTACGGATATCGAGTTTCTCCGGATTTACAGTGACATCTTCCAATGTCAGGTCGGAAATAGAAAAACCTTCATGGCAGTTGGTTGAATTAAAGAATCCAAGATATGTATTACTTTTAACCTCCTTCGCCGAAATAGCGATATTTTGTATTGTATGATTGTTCCCCTTAAAATTTCGGTACACAGACATCGGAATCCAATAATGACCGCTTAGGTCAATATCATTTAGAAGTACAATCTCATAACCGTTACCTAACCCACCATCTTCATTGATTTTCCAAGATATCCATCCGAGTTGTCTGGGTGTCGATATCTTGTAAACAGTTCCGTCCGGTGTTACCTCCTCCCGGACACCCTCATCTGTCCAATATCCGGTTATCTCTTGCCCCCACGTCACAAGCGGCAGCAATACTAAAGAGAGTAATAAAGTAAAAATCTTCCTCATTTGTTTCTAAGTTTTTAATCGTTATACCATGATTAAAACCCGAGGAGCAGGGAACCTCCTCTCTCTCTTGCGTCATCCTGAGCGGAACACCGTAGGTGTGAAGTCGAAAGATATCCTATGCCGGATGGTATTAAGACGCAAAATTTTGCGTCTCTACTATTTGTAAGAAATTCTTCGACTCCGCTCAGAATGACGGGAAGAATAAGAGGCTTATTGAGGATGTGGAAGATTCTTTGAAAAAAGGGGAAAGGGGTTTACGGTCTTGGAAGCAACTTCACGTTCCGGCGGATGTGTCATCCGCCGGTCATTGAGTATAAGGATTTTCAATCCGCCATATTTCTGAACAATCGATTAATCGGATTATAAATCCTGATACGCAATACCAATCGAATTACAAATTCGATTGAACGGGTAATTCTGAGAGCTTACGACTCCAATATCGATTTGATGTCGAAATACATCGCCTGCGTATCGCCCTGCTCCTGCGTCGGTGTCAGCTTTTTAAAGCCGTTCCGTTCATAAAAAGGAACAGCGTTCTGATAGGCATCGACCGTCAGGAAACGGAATTGGGAATAGCCGGGATCCTCGCTTAGTTGCAATTTAATCGCTTTAATCAATTCTGTTCCCCATCCTTTCCCACGATAATAAACAGATATAGCAAACCGGCCAATCTTCACCGCCGGATAGCTTCCAAAATGTTTGGAATGGGGGAATAACTTCTTGATTTTGCGCCAATCACTATTCGTGACATCACGTCTCGCAACTTTATCATTTAGCAAACAATAATAGCCAACAATCCGATTGTCATCACACAGCAAATAGGTCCTTGCTAATCGCGCCTCTAAAAAAGGCTTAGCATTATTGCACAAAAAGCCATTCAATGCTGCATCTCCGCAATCGAATGGCTTCATTTCATAGTCAGAAGTCAGTTGAATCAGTTCCATTGCGTTCAAATTTTAACATTTACCTTTTTACAAAATTCTTCGTAACTCTTACGCAATGCTTCTGCATTCGCCCGACGCTCTTCTTTACTCATGTTGTCTACACGCTTCATTTCTTCCTCGAAGCGACGTGCGTCTTCCCCGTATAATATCGGGGTTTCTTTCCATGGGAACTTCATAGCTTTAATGTTTTAGTAATATAATTTGTATTTCGACTACAA
>URGO01000196.1 GCA_900547435.1 uncultured Parabacteroides sp. | reverse complement strand
GTTTCCGACGCCACCTCCCGCCAATTCCGCCACTTCACGCATGGAAGTCTTGGAATAGCCTTTCTGTCCGAATTGTTGTCTGGCAACCGTCAATATTCGTCCTCGTATGTCTTCTTTCAACATTTGCATTTACACCATGATTTTACTTTTGCAAAGGTACAAGGCTTGAAATTGTCGGGCAATACCTATTTTTAGGGATTTAATAATACTCGGATAACACAAGATATCTATAAGCTATGTAATGGTGCAAATTATTAATGTGATTTCGTTTTAGACGGGAACTTTGTGGTATCAAATTACAATGAGTATCGAATGTATAATTTGATACTCAGAAAGATATAGAATGTTATCCGGTTCAAGCGTGAGACTTGTCCTGCTGTTCACCAAACATCGGGCATCGCCAAACGCCTTGAAGAAATGAACGAAGAAACAATATTCTCACGCCGATAAGTATAATGATACGGAATACGCCAAATGCGTATTCGTAACCTATACAAATACAGAATGAGCGTTACATTGTCTCTATCCTTCTGTTTGAAATTGGCGATTTCGGTAACTCGGATAAAGCAAAAAACGCTTTCTTAAAAGCCGGCGATTTCTCCCGCCGCTCTTTGCAAAGGTAGCGTTTCTTTTTCAATGCAACGCTCAATGAGAATATTATTTCTTCAAAAATAGACATTTTTTTCTTTATGATTCATATTCCTGTCAGATTCGGCAAATCTTAAACCTGGATTTGTCTTAGACAACCAAAAAAATATCGGCTATTCCCTAAAAAATAACCGACATTTTTCCATGTATAACTCTTCGCTTCTTCCCCTTACCTCTCAGCCAACGACCTCCTCAAAGTATATGTTTGTAAACGTCCTCGGAACCCGTTATTTTATATAAGCCTTTGGCGGTGGATTTATAAGACAATTCCACTTCGCCCACTTTGTAATCCATATTCATAATGATTGATGTTTAATAGGTGATAGAATAGATATGAAAAAAGGGCACCCCGTGAAGGATGTCCTTTCTCTTTACTAATAATAAGTTTGTTACTTCTTTGTGTAATGATAACGCATGGAGAAGATGTAAACCTCTATTTGGTTATCATGTACAGAATAGATAAGCCGGTGCTCGGTGTTGATGCGCCTTGACCATTTGCCCGCCAATTCATATCTCAGCGGTTCGGGTTTGCCGATGCCTGTATAAGGGTGTTGCAAGATATCGGCAAGCAAGCGTTTGATGCGTTGGGCTATCTTCGGATTGGTCGCTTTCCAATAATCCCAATGCTCTTTGGCAATCGGAGTAAATATCAGTTTCATAATTCATCCAAGTTTACTTCAATGCCTTTACCAGCCTTCAAGTCCTCCTCACCCTGACGGATCTCATTCATCGTCTGTTCGGATGACATGATATATTCCGTCTCTTTTAAAGAATTGTATTCGTCCAACGACATCATCACTACACCCGTCCCGTTTCCACGATTGATAACTACGGTATCGCAATCATCAATGACCGAATCGATGTAGCCTTTCAAGTTGGCCCGAAAGTCCGTGTAATTTGCTGTTCTCATATTATCCTCCTTTGTTTCGACGCAAAGATAAGTACTTATTTGCGTACTTACAAGCATTTTGAGAAAAGAATATAACCTGCAAACTTACTCAATCAATGAATCATCTCACCTTATACCTACTTAATTTACTCAGGGCATTTCCGTATAGCTATCGGACTTTAATTCGTTTGGTAATCTCATCTATGCCCACCTGTCTTATATCAATCAAGTTTCTGTACGTCAGGCCAGATGTTTGCCGCCGGCTTCCTTCAGATTCCACCTCACGATGGACACCATTGCCTTGGGCTATACACTTCTCGCCATCGGGCGTGTTACGGACTTGCACCGATTAGAGTATGTCCGTGCTGGGCGAGCCCAAAAAATATCGGCTATTCTTGAAAAAATATCGGTTATTTGCTGAGAAATATCGGTTATCTTTTCAAGAATAACCCTTTGTTTTTTCCACTTACCTTTCAGCCAACGAATCCTTGTCCAATATAGTATCGTTATCTGGGGTTATATGCCTTTCTATGTCAGGAGATTCAGGTAAAAGATTCATCAGCTTCTTGACTTCACCTATAGTAATGGTCGAATATTTCCCATCGGGTGAAATCATGGTTATATCCTCTTTCCCTTGGAAGAAAGCATCTTCATACACATATTGCAAGAACGTACGATAGACATGGAAACCTTTTAGCAAACGCCCTGTCGCCATACATTCTTTTAAATAAAGTTGCTTGATAAACAGAGCTTTCGATAACTCTTCTTCCGTTTTATAGGATTTACCCCAATTGTCCAATTGCCTATCTATACGATATAAATAATCCAAACGCTCTTTTTGTTGTTGCCATGCCGTATAAAATAATCGCATGGCCTCATCCGAACGTCCATCCCTCCAATAGGTCTCCCCTCGTGACACAAGCAATAAATTCGTCAACGCTTTATCGGGTTGCATCAAAGCCTCTGCTTGATCAAATAACTGGTAAGCCCTTTTCCGGTCATAGGTCATACCCAATGAAGCGCCTAATAAAAGATTCACCTCAACATCTGCCGTATCTCTCACATAAGCCATTTCCAACAACGGAATGGCATCCAATTGCCTACCCGCATAATATTTGGAAGCCCCGCCATATTTAATTGTAAGAAACGAAGAATCGCCTTGTGCCAATAAATGACTATACAACGAATCGGACCGGGAATAATCGCGATTCATATAGAGCGCTATCGCTTTACTCCGTTGTAATACCCTATTCTCCGGATTATAATACAAGGCGGTATCGCATATTGCCAAAGCATCCCCTATATTTTCCCGTCCCAATCGCAACAAACAAGTCACCAAAGAGTTGGCTATTCCCGCATTTTCTTTATTCGCCTGGTAAGCCGTCAGATAACATAATGTGGCAGAGGGTAAATCATTCAGACGCTGGTAACAATCTGCCATATTATTATAGACTATGGGATTAACAAAGGTAGTATCCAGCTGATTCAAGGTTTTATACTGACCTATTGCCCGTTCATACTCTCCTTGCAACGCATACACACGAGCTAATTGATAGTTCGCATAGAAATTCATACTATCCATCGCAAGCGTCTTTTGGAAACAATCTTCAGCCACACGCATCTTTCCTAAACTCATTGCGGTACGTGCCAACGAGTTAAACGCGTCCACGCGGGACGAATCCATCGAAAGGCATCGTTCATAAATCCGGTAAGCCTCTTTATAACGCAACAACCCTTCGTAAGCTTGTCCTATGGCTGATAAATTGGCATAATCCAACGTATCCATATCCATCAACATACTTTGTGCAAGCACTTTTTCATACTGACGTTGGTTGACCCAAGTCTGCAAATCGGTCTGTGCTGTACCATGCCCTATAAACAAGATGGCCAACAGAAAAGGTAAAACATACTTCTTCATGGTTCTTCTATTTAGTTTGATTTTATACGAAATGTGTCAAGTACAAAATTAACGATTTCCGATATGCAAAGCGAAATCGGTAACACTAAATAACGCTTATCGGACATATTGAAGAGAGAGAGCTTTTTTGAATGAATGGAACTATGCCCTATGACACAAATGTATATATTTTTCCCCATGAATCCAATTCAAATTTGGAACATCCATCAAATATAATTATTTTTGTCAGGATTATAAGAATTATGAAAGAAGACTTAGATTTAATTAGAGTTACGGATGTAGAATACATCAAAGATTACACGATGGACCTGGAGTTTAGTAACGGGAAAAAGAAACGGATTGATTTCCTGCCTTTACTCAAAGGCAAAATGTTTGAGCCATTGAAAGATTTGGCCAACTTTATCCAGTTCGGACTTACGCATTGGACATTAGAATTGTATAATGGTGCGGACTTTGCTCCGGATTATTTATATCGGCACGGTACAGATATTCAATAATCACATACAAACAATAATGAAAGCGGCTTTATTTGTAATCGGCAAAACCGATGCTTCTTACTTTTCCGAAGCTATCAACGAATATAAAAAGCGATTGGTGCATTATCTTCCGTTCGAGATGCTGGTTATTCCGGATATCAAGAACGTCAAGAATATGTCGGAAGTCCAACAAAAAGAGAAAGAGGGCGAATGCTTGTTGAAACTCCTCCAGCCGGGGGATTATATCGTCCTACTTGATGAGCACGGGAAAGAATATACCTCCATGCAATTTGCCTCGTATATGGAGAAAAAAATGCAAACCGTGACGAAAAGGCTGGTGTTTATCATAGGCGGGCCTTACGGGTTCAGCGAAACGATATATAAAACGGCTTCCGAAAAGATTTCGCTCAGCAAAATGACCTTTTCCCACCAGATGATCCGTGTGATATTCATCGAACAACTCTACCGGGCCATGACTATCCTGAATAATGAGCCTTATCATCACGAATAGAAAAAGGAACAGACACACAAGGATTTAGGAACGAGAAAATTCATGCCTACCTTTGATTTCATTCATGCCTACCTTTCCGGACAAACATAGGCATAAACGGAAACAAACATAGGCATGAATTTTTTAACGTGAAGAATCCAAATAGAAACGCAACGATTCGTTAGCAAACAGGATAAAAACTCATCGGTCGGGGAACGCCGCG
>URGO01000195.1 GCA_900547435.1 uncultured Parabacteroides sp. | reverse complement strand
CTACAATTTGATACTCCTAAATTGTGTTTTTTCAAAAATATTTCGTAATGTTGCATTTGCTGTTGGACTCTGCAGAAATTATTTCATGAGGGATGAGAGAGAAAAACCATGCTAATTGTTTTACACTTTTCTCCAGAATAATGTATATTTGCCGGAAAATAGCAAAAACACTCAAAATTAGTATCAAATTATGATGAAGAAACTTGGTATGGCCGCAATAGCTATGAGCTTATTGGTGGCTTGCGCTCCGAAGCAACAGCAGTCGGAGACAGAAACGACCCTTTCCGGGTTGAAGAAAGCGGACTTTGTGTCTGAAGTAAACGGCAAACCGACAGATTTGTATGTGCTGAAAAATGCGAAAGGCGCAGAGGCCTGCATCACCAATTGGGGCGGTCGCTGGGTATCCATGATGGTACCGGATAAGAACGGCAAGATGATTGATGTCGTTTTGGGATATGACAAATTGCAGGATTATATCTCCAGCACAGGCAATTTCGGCGCGTTGATCGGACGCTATGGCAACCGCATCGCGAATGGTAAATTCACGTTGGACGGAACGGAATATACCCTTCCGCAAAACGATAAGACCAATTGCCTGCATGGCGGACCTAACGGGTTC
Source organism: uncultured Parabacteroides sp. (assembly GCA_900547435.1). Taxonomy (GTDB): domain Bacteria; phylum Bacteroidota; class Bacteroidia; order Bacteroidales; family Tannerellaceae; genus Parabacteroides. The sequence continues at coordinate 4,119 of URGO01000195.1, read as the reverse complement.
GACCGTCAGTTGTGGGATGCCAAGCAGCTTAGCGACAATTCCGTAGAACTGACTTATTTATCCAAAGATGGCGAAGCGGGTTTCCCCGGCAACTTAAATGTAAAGGTTACTTATACCTTGACAGACGACAACGCAATGGATATCAAGTATGAGGCTACGACCGACAAGAAGACTATCGTCAATCTGACCCATCATAGCTATTTCAACCTTTCCGGTGTTCCGGGTTCTACCATCATGGACCATCAACTGTCCATCAACGCCGACCAATATACGCCGGTGGATGAATTGTTTATCCCGACAGGTATCTCTCCGGTAGAAGGGACACCGATGGATTTGCACCAACCGATTACAATCGGGGACAGAATCGACGGCGATTTCGAACAATTGGTAAAGGCAGGCGGTTACGACCACAACTGGGTATTGAACACGAAAGGCGACATCAAACAGGTAGCCGCTACGGTTTATGCTCCGACAAGCGGTGTACAGATGGAGGTTTACACATGCGAACCGGGCTTGCAAATCTATTGCGGAAACATGATGGCGGAAAAGGAAAACGGCAAGCACGGCACGGTTTATCCTCGCCGCGGAGCTATCTGCCTCGAATCGCAGCACTATCCGGATTCACCCAACCATCCTGACTTCCCGAGTGTTGTCCTGGAACCGGGCCAGACCTACAAGAGCGAATGCATTTATAAGTTTTCTGTAAAATAAATCCAGGTGGAGGCTGTCTCAAAATCGATTGGGACAGCCTTCTTTTTGTCTTGTTTTATACCTACTAAGAAAAACACATGGGGAAAAAACAGAGGCCGCCCCAAAATATTTTTGAGCAGCCCCTATAAGTCATGGAGAAGAACGATTACTTAGTTATCTTATACCGGTAAATGATTTCTCCTTTACCATTCATCAGGAAAAACGAAAGTTCATTGTCATTGACCGAAAACAAAGTGAATCCGGCATCCGAACTACAAAACACCGTACCTTCCGTCTCTTTTACTTTGCGTGCCAACGATCCGGACGAGTTGACCAGATATTCCACTTTACTTCCTGCCGGTTTGATATGCTGGAAGTTATGAATATGCCCGCACAAATACATATCGACATGGTACTTATTCAGCAATGCCTCCACGTGCTTGCGCATATCCGTCCGTTCGCTTTCCGACTTATCGGTATAAGCATAAAGCGGATGATGTCCTGCCACCAGCTTCCACTTGGCTTTAGAAGCAGCTAATGCTTTGTCCAACCATTTAATCTGCTCCTCAATGCTCTGCTTTCCGGCATCCGCATATTTGTCTTTACCCCGATAACGCTCAATAAGCGGAGTCGTATCAATAAAAAAGATTTCCAAGGATTCCCGCTCTCCGGCCTCGAAAGTCCTGGTATAATAACGAGCCGGAGCAATCCAGCGGCGGCTGACCTTGCTGTAGTCCTGTACGGCTTGTGTATTTCCCCGGTATTCATGATTGCCGTTGACGGCAAACCAATCAATCATCAGGTCCGGATGGCTGTAAATAAGTTCGTAGTTGGTCATCCACAACGGGTCTTGCGTACTGGCAATACCGTTGAAATGATGCGTATCTCCGGCCGCTACCACAAACTCAATGTCAATCTTCTCAGCCAGCTTTCCCATCAATTCGGCAATAGGTTTCTGCTCATAATACCCATTCCGTCCCAGGTCGCTGACCAAATAAAAGTTAAGATTATCTTCCGGAATGGAAGGCACATCGAATCCGGCAGCCGGATTCGGATTGATTGTACTGGCCTTGTCTGCTTTTGCCGCACGTCGCTCCTCTTTATCGGAAGTTGTGCTGACACAACCTCCGAGAGTAGCTGTCGCAAATAGAGCAGACAAAGCTTGCAGATAGGATCGTCTGTTCATAATCCTTTTAATTTTTCATTTTTAATTCTTCATTCTTAATCAACTCCGTATGCACCATAATGTGCCTGTACTGCCGGAGAGGTGTAAGTTTCACCATTGACCGTCAGACCGGTTGTCGAGAAATAAGGTGCGCTCCAGGAATCAGCGCCGCTGTATCCCTCCAATGCCGGAGAACCGGCATTCAAATGGAAGTCCCAAGCCTCGTCATAGGTATATTGAATTAACGGGACAGCATTGATGTCGAAGTTTACAAACTGCGGGTCTTTGCCATCTTCTTCCGTAGCAATAACACTGTTTGCGTCAACAACGCCTACATTATAATCTTCATGTTCGAAATTATAGCCTTGCCAAGCATAAGCCACACCGGATTCCTCTTCAAAGATGATTTCGCTTTGCTGGCTTCCTGAAGCATAGTAATTATAATCAATAACCGAGTTATCGTCATAACCTTCTTCCGGATCATTCGGAATGGAAAAGCTCGGAGTCATGGCGCGGAACTTGCAGTTTACAATCAGGTTGTTGAATACATTTGCAAGGATGTTCTTCTCTACATAGATACACCCTCCTTTTTCTCCATCACGTCTCCAGCCGGCATTGACAATTGTGTTGTTATAAGCCTGAACCAAGGCCTGTCCACGGTTTTCGCTCTGACCGGAGCTGGAAAGTTTCAGACCGTTCGTATTCGGGCTGAACATGACATTTCCGGCAATGTCAACCTTACATCCGGCTTTTACATTGACTGCCTCAGCACCAGTCTCACCGTTAGCAGCAAAGAAATTGTTGGCAATGATACCCTGTCCGCCCATCATATAGATACCATCAGACCAGCCATTACGGATGACGGAGTTGGTAATGACATATTTACCATTGATATTGTTTGTCGTAATCTGCGGATAAGCATCATCACCGGCCGTATAAACACCTGCTGTAGCTGCCGGAGAACCTTCTACTACCTGTCCGCCGGTATATTCGATGATTGCATGGTCGATAAGCATCTCACCACAGCTTTCTGAAGCTACGATACCGCCCCACAGCCCGGCAAAGATATTAGCTTCTGTACGTTCAGCTTCAGGAACCGAAAACAATACCGGAGCCTCTTCCGTACCTTTACAATACAAGTTGCCATCCACCGTAAATTCAACAGGCACGTGATTGGCACCTACACCGCTTGTGCTGAATATCACTTGTGCTCCGGCTTCGATAACCAATGATTTGCCTTCCGGAACTACAAAATGGTCGCTCAAGTTCACAATTGTATCGCCTGGCCAGGTAACGACATCCGCATTAGCCCAAGGGTCGGTTGGTTCAGGTTCAGGAGTTGGTTCCGGTTCCGGGGCGGGAGTTGGCACTTCTGTTCCGTTATTTTCCGGTTCATCTTCCTCACATGCCGTGAAGCATGACACTGTGGTCAGCATAGCTGCACCAATCAGTAAGTAATTTTTAAATCTCATACTTGTATTTGTTTAAAATGGTTATTTTATAATTTGTAACGCACGCCCAACAGAATAGCCTGTCCGTGCCATTCCTTGCGCTCGACAACATTCCCGTTATGACGTTCATATTCGGTAATATTTTCCGTACGCGGGCCTTTCTGGATATAGCGCAATAAAGGAACATCCAACAGGTTGGACGCTTTGGCGAAGATACTTACACCACAATCGAAGCTCTTCTCCACCGAAGCATCCAGCTGGAAGTAACCGGCTTCCCAGATATCATCGTCATACCAGTTGGAGATATCGCTCAACCGTTTTCCGGTGTAACTTCCCGCCAATTGTCCTTCCCATCCGTGGTTCGTATCCTTGAACAGGAGAGAAAGATTAGCTACATGGGCTGCCTGACCGAATAGCGAACGCGTTTGTTTCATCGTTTTTACTTCAGAGCCCTCCATAATACGCTTGTCGGTCGTAACCTTCGAGTGCGTATAGGTTTAATTAGCTTTGATTCCATACCAGTTGAAGTATTTCATAATATCAACTTCCACACCGAGATTCTTGGCATCGCCAAAATTCATGGGCTGATAATAGGTATCCTGTCCTTCGTTAATCAAACCATACTCGATAGGGTCTTGAATATTCTTGTAGAACAATCCGACCATAAACTGCTCAGAAGATTTCGGAAAAAATTCATACCGCAGGTCGATATAGTCGGCACCAGTATGCTTCAAATCCGGAATACCAATCTCTATGGAATCCTCGTTGAAAATGCTAAACAGACCAAACTCGAACAAGCTCGGACGGATGCTG
>URGO01000194.1 GCA_900547435.1 uncultured Parabacteroides sp. | reverse complement strand
CACCCCCCACCACATACACTTCCTCTTCTGCCGTATGTCGACACCCCACATTCCAACCCAACCGACTGTCATTTCCTCATACGATATGTCCGCTTGAACGCAAGGGCAGGGCATTCGGACGAATGCCAAAAGCCTCGGCAAACTTGTTATTCATCTGATGCTCGGCAAGCCAAAGTGAAAGTGTGGCGGTGTCGCAAGCAAAGTCATCAATCTCGATGCCATAGAATTGTTGCAGGTTGATGTTTGAAAGTGGCAATTCGGGCACACCAAGTTTGCGAAGCTCCTCCCAAATAAGTATTTCAAGTTCACGGACTTTCTTATAACTTACAATCAGGAAATTACCGCTACCGCAAGCGGGGTCGAAGAACTTGATTTTCCCCAATCGCTCACGAAGGCGTTGTAGTCGTTTGACATCGTGTGTGTCTTTCGCCACGTTGAACTCTTCATAAAGGCAGTCCAAGAACAAGGGACGGATGAGCTTCATGATGTTTGGCACCGAAGTGTAGTGCATCCCTAATCCGGCACGCATCTCCGGCGTGACCACCGCCTGTATCATTGAACCGAAAATGTCGGGATTAATGTCTTTCCAGTCGAAGTCACCGCACTTTATCATCAGGATGCGGGCACGACGGCTGAGCACAGGGATGGGTACATGCTTCTCAAACAGTCCGCCGTTGACGTAGGGAAAGACAGAAAACAGCATGGGCAAAGCGTCTCGCACGGCAGGATCGTTGGTGGACATGACAAGGAACGCACGGTCGATAAACTCAGCCAAGCCATGCCCGTCTTCCGCCGTGTGTTGCTTGATGGAGTTCGTGAACAATTGCGGTTCGGGAAACAGATTTGTATCTTCGGCAAAGTAACAGAAAAGCAGACGCGACATGAAGATGTTGAGATTGTGCATCTCCGTTTTGTCCTTGATATCGTTGTGGCGGCGAATCTCGTCGAAAATCTTTGCCATCAGTTCGGCAGACTTTACGTCGGCTTCAGCTTCTTCTACATTACGGATTTTCTCGATACCAGCTAAAGGATAGAAGAAATCAAAGTCTTTCCACATCAGTCCCACTTCATTCTCGTAAATATCTTGCTCCTTGGGGTCAACGGCTACAATGGTCTTGCCGTCGCTCACCACGTAAAGCCGTGGCGAATGTTTGGCAATCTTCGCATCTTCCTGCATCGCCTTTATCTCATCGTGGAAGTCAAGTTCGCCTTTCGGACGGTATGCAATGAGGTTGGGGATAAGCACAGTGCGACCGTCCTTCGCCTTGTTGCCCACACCGTCCCGTATGCGGCGTATGTTCCCGTCGCCGTATCCACAGAATATTCGTAGCAGGTCATAAACCAATTCTTCACCCGTCGGTTTTGTTTCGTTCAGCCGTTCCAACGCATCCTGCGCTTCTATATGGGAGAATGATTTTATTTTCTTTGCCATCTGTAATCGTCTTGTAAGTTAATCACTATTTTTACTATACCCCTCGTAATAATACGACTGTTCAATTCCTTTAAAGATAACTTCTCGGTCGTTGACCTTGTCGGTCAGTGCAGGTTGGAGCAATACGCGAAGTTCCAAATCGTTGATGGGACTTCGTTCCATGGCTTGCAGGTAAAGGTCTTTGTTTACGGTTTGCCAATCTACCACTTTGCCGAGATTCTTCTTCAGCATCATGTCAAGCCATATCCGGGTGGCGCGGCCATTTCCCTCCATAAAAGGATGGGCGATGTTCATTTCCACATATTTGGCGATGATTTCCTCAAAGGTACTTTCAGGCATCTTTTCGATGATTGGAAGTATCGCTCCCAAGTACAAGCAGTTAGCAAAGCGGAATCCGCCTTTGGCAATGTTCAGGTTGCGTATCTTACCGGCAAAATCATAAAGTCCGTCGAAAAGATACTTGTGTATGGCGCACAGGCCTTTTGTTGTGCCAACCTCTATTTTGTCTATATCACCCGATTCAAACAATCGTTTGGCTTTCAAGAGGCTTTGCTCGTCTATTTGGTATTGCTTGTTCATGTTCTTAACTGTATATTTGTTGTTTCAAAGTGCCATTTTGGCTCTTTGAAATGTATATAATGGCTCTTTGAAAATTGATATGCTCGTCATTTCATCCTTATTTATTGTCGTTTATCAAATCCTTTACATCCACATTCAGAATATCCGCTATCTGAAACAGCACCTCCAGGCTGGGCTGCCGCCTGTTACAAACATACGCATTGACCATGCAGAAGCTCTTGCCAAGTTTCTCCGCCAGCCATGTCTGTTTGATACCACGTTCTTCAAGCACTTCTTTTATTCGGTTCATGGGTTTGTCCATTGTCTGTTATCTCTTAGTTCTGTTTACAAAGGTATAAAATATCATGCTATAAAAAGAGAAAAGAGGAAGAAAACTCTCCCTCTTCGCTCAAATTCATTCAAATACCGTTCTGTCAGACGTTGATTGTAGCCAATGGTGCGGCATAGCAATCGTAATCGAATCGATAATTGGTGGTCGGCTTCAGCCCTAACAGACGATGGTCGCCCTTTACGTCATTTTCAATACCAAGATAGCGGAAACCGTAGAGTGGGGCGTATTCCTTGAAGAAACTTACCAAGTCTAATAAATTCTTTTGGTAGTTTTTCTCGAAGGCATGGTTCACCAAGATGATACAACGGTCAGGAAAACCGTTGACACCCTTGCTGTATTCCCACAGGCGGAAATACAGCTTCACGTCCTTCTCACGGATGTCAATGCAACAACCGTTACAGGTCGGATTCACATACACGCTGTTACGATACCCGAACTTCTCGCAGATGTAAAGTTCAATGTCTTTCACAAAATTCTTGTCAATCATAATGTTGAAATTTAAAATGTTAATAAAATGGTTTGTTATAATCGGAAGCCGCGCTTGCGTTTGGCTTTCTTTCTCCGTTTCAGTTCCGCTTCAAATGCAGCCTCGTCTGATGTGTTGGATGTCGGCGTCGGCATGAACAATCCCAATCTCGAAGAATGTGCTTCTTCAAAATCAGATGTCCGTTCTTGTAAAGGAGATGCTGGTACGGCATTGTCCTTGACTGTTTCCCGATATGAATAGGACGGAGCGTAAGCATTTCTTTCCAGCTGGCGGTCAATGGCCAGATAGCTGAACTCCCGACTGATTTTTGAACCGGAAAAGATGTACCTCCCATATCCGAACTTCACCCCTTGAATGTCCCGTGTGGTGTGGCTGACCTTGAATTTCATGTCGATGCCATATTCGGCAAGTGTGTCTTTCAGTTCGTTCCAGTTTTGGGCATTCTGCACTTCTGCTTTCAAAGCCTTGTAGATTCGGTGCTTCGCTCTGTCATACGGGCGCAACCGTTCTTCGTTCACATGGTCTTTACCTTGGGCAAAGTGCAGGCGGTATTTTGCCGTTAGAATCTTGCAGACCTTCTCGTTGCGATAGCGATCGTTCTTGTCACTGATAGTTTTGCCGTCATTGCCCACACGGTTGAACACGATATGACAATGTGCGTGCCTGCGGTCTGTATGACGGGCTATGATGTATTGTGTGTTTCGGATACCCATCCGTTCCATGTATTCACGGGCGATTTTCAACATGAGTGCATCATCATTCCTTAGTCGCAGACTATCTTCCGGGGAGAAGCTGAGCGATGTATGTCCGACAACAGTTTTTACCTTATCATTCAGCAAGGATTGCAGCTCAAACTGCTCAGCCATCTGTTCCGGTGAACCTTCCACTCCGACAGCTTCCAGAAGTCTTGCCTTTTCTTCTTTTAGCACATAGCGTACGCAGCCACCGAAGGAAGTTCCTTTTGTCAGTTTACCTATCATCTTTCAGTTGTTTGATGAGTTGTGAAATATGGTTCGAAATCTCCACGCAGTGGTCAGCCACGGTAAAGAATCCGTGGGTGTTTGCCTGTTTAGCCAATTGGTTCAGATTAGTACTTTCGCCAATCAACTGACGGATGATATGCAAGTGGTCGCAGGTGATACGTTCTCGTACCGACCCATGTTCAATGAGTGAACGTATGACTTCGCTTTTGCTCCGTTTGCTGCGTCTGCTTAATGCTCCTAACCACGCCAACTGGGCATCGGTTAGGCGTAATGTAATCGTATTTTTCTTGTTCATTTTTCGTTGCTTTTAATTGTTGCAGTTGTGACCATCGGGAGCTGTTCCACCGGACTTCAGGGTGGGCAAGTTGTCGGGAAATGTAATACACCGACATAAACTTGCTTACCCTAAAAAGTTCCGGTTTTCAGCCCTTACGGTCAGTATTGAAAACCCTCACTTTCGGTATGCCCGAAACTTTGTTCAGGAGCTGTCCCGTTGTACGTTTACCAACTCCAAGCCAAGCGTTTCAATCAATGTTTTTAGGTGCGGATACTTCCTGCTCATCGCTTGGAGAATGGCCTCGTCCGGCTGGATTTGCAGCAGGTAATCGGCAATGTCGTACCCTTCATTTCGTTCACTTTCGGGGGCATTTGTTTCGAGATAGTCGAAGAGTTGCACCTCGATTCCATGATTCCGCATCATCCCTATTTTGCTTTGCCAATAGCTGGTAGCTCCTAAATCGGGAAACAAGACGGTACATCTTTTCGTCAAAGCCGAAAGACTGCTTTCATTGAAGCATCCGTTCTTTCCGCCCGAAGCAATCCAGAGGTATTGCGGCAGATAGAAGCTGGATATCAAAGCGCTTTTCTCACTCTCCACAAGGGCAACCGGACGCTGCTGGTCGGAGGACAAAAGGTGCTCACCAAACAG
>URGO01000193.1 GCA_900547435.1 uncultured Parabacteroides sp. | reverse complement strand
CGGCGTTCCCCGACCGATGAGTTTTTATCCTGTTTGCTAACGAATCGTTGCGTTTCTATTTGGATTCTTCAATTTTTTTGTATCGAATCTATGGGAATCAGATAAAAAGAGAAATTATCTCTACTATTTTTCAAGCATTTATCCACAATCTGTTCTTTAATATTATCCAAAGGACTTTGTCCGGAAAACATATCTTCCAAATCCTTGTCCGGCCAGCTCTCCACCACCCCATCCGTACACATCAAAAACACATCACCCGGTTCAATATCGGTCAAAATCTCGACATCCGCCTCTACCGAATGCTGACTTCCTTGAATAGCCCGCAAAATAATGTTCCTCTGAGGATGAGATGCAGCCTCTTCCGGCGTAATCTTACCTAACTTCAGCCAAGAATTTATCAAAGAATGATCTTCTGTCCGGAACACAATCTTTCCTTTCCGAAATTGATAAATACGGCTATCTCCGATATGCGCAACTAAAACCGACGAGGGTGCAACATAAAGCAAAGTCATGGTAGTTGCCATACCCATCGCATCAGGATGCTCCGCTATGTATATATCAAAACAAGTCTCAACATATTGCACCGCCCGCTGGACAAAATGCGCATCAGGAACCCCTTCTAAGAAAGTTCTAAAGAAAGACGGGAAGATATCACAAGCCAAAGCACTTGCTACCTCACCCCGCTCGGCACCTCCTACTCCATCACAGACCAAAAACACTCGGTCATCCGGAGATACAAGTTCTGATTGAGGATAAAGGGCATCCTCATTATTGGATCGTCTTCCCTTATCACTTACGGCTAACGGTTTTCCTAATGTTATATTCATAGTAATCTTTTTACACGTTAAAGCGCAAAATCGTATGCCCGATAATAATCTCATCATTATTATTCAACACCACGATTTCACCTTCATCTAAGTAATTACTATTATATAACGTATGATTCTTGCTATTATTATCCGAAAGATAGTGTTTATACCCACCTCTTTCATCTTTTTTTACTTCAATACGGATATGTTCACGGCTCATAGAACGATCACCCGTCTTTATCTTGATATTGGCATTCGAGGCAGACGAATTACGACCCACCACAAACACGCCTTCGTGCAGAGGGAATACCTGTTCATCAGTATCTGGGGCTGACAAGACCGTCAACGTCCCACTCGTTTCCTTCACCGGTTGAATCAGAATGGTTTCAGAATCATCTGACATACCATTCTTCTTCTCCATGACCAGTGAAATGGGGATAGTCTGTTTGCACTTAGGACATTTAAAGGAAGTAATTCCGAGGGGAAGTTTCCCCTCGTCTACTTTCAATCCTACTTGACAATGTGGACATTTTATCGATATCATACCAAAAATGAAATATCAGAGCCATCTACATCTATCGAGAAAGCCTCATCCATCACATCTGTATCCGACATCATTACCGTATCATCAGACAAAGTAATAAAATCCGTACTGTCGGCCTGTACGTCATCAAGCATCACTGCTTCCAGTATGCCTCCGTCCCCTTCTACATCCACTACTACGGCATCATTCAGCAAAGGAGCCTCTTCGCTGGTATCCAAAGTAACGAATGTATAGTCATTCTCATGCATAATACTATCCCTTCCTTTAATTTATTTGTTATTATCCCGATGCAAAAATAGAAAATTGATTCGTACCAGCTCACAATTATCCTTCCTTATAATCAAACAATTGGGATTTATGTACAAAAGGAGTGGTTTTCTTATACAAATCACTCATCCGTCCACTTGGCTTGACAAGAGGAAACCGGGCAATGCTTCTTGTTTTTCAAAGATTCCCAAGGGATATCTCCCAAGAAAGTTCCACACTTAGGACATACATAATCTATCTTGAAACGGTTAGTCAAGTCCTGAAGTTGCTGGGGGATTTTAGCTGATTGGCGAGCCCCTAAATAGACACCTATCACCGGTGCGCATACCACCAACAACATACAAAGTATATACCATACGGAACTCCCTTTGCCTACAGAATTAATGACTATGCCGACAACCCCCAAAAAGGCAAAAGGCAAAGATTGAAACAATCGGGTCTTGAACTGGTTGGCCGACTGGATCTTTATCTTCTCGCGCGTATACTCCTCATACACCTTTTTCAAAGCATTGAACTCTTCGCTATAATCATTTTTACTCTTCAAAAGTTTTTTGAAATCCAATTGGCAATCCTTGCCCAACCGTATCGTATCCGTCGGGGTAGTCCGCTTTTTTAATATCTGGACCCCATTCACAAACGTCCCGTTCAAGGAATTCAAGTCCTCCAATAACCAGTATCCATCTGCATCGCGTGTCAATCTTGCATGATGCCGACTCACCTGCGAATCGTCTATTACACAATCATTATCCGGACTTTTCCCTATTGTAATTACCATCATGCCTGCTTATCTCCTTTAGTCTCTTCCGCACTTCGCTCAGCCTCTTTTTCCAAAGTTTCTTTCAGCACTTTAAGTGGATCTTTCGAAATATTCAGCAATTCCTTAGGCTTTCCGTCTTCGGTCAAAAGGAGCAATTTCTGCTTTGGCAAGTTGATTTGCAAAATATGATTCTTGTTTATAATATGACTTTTACCCACACGCATCAATATCTGATTACTTCCGGCTACCTGCTTCTCCAGGAGCTCTTCAATTTTTCCTATATTGATAGCAAATGTGAATTGTATATTATTGGACAGAAGAAGTTTCGTATAGTTTCTATCCGCCTCGAAATAAAGGATATGTCCTATCTTTATACGAAGCAGCTCATCTCTTGTCTTAATTATCAAATATCGATCCATCGCTTCTTTCTCTTATTTATCGTTTTGATGAACAAATATACAACTTTTTCTTAACTTGTATCATTTTCCCTTCATTTTCAAGGGAAAATTTCATGCCTATCTTTGCGCGCAAAGATAGGCATCTTCGTCGGCAAACATAACTATCTTTTCCGGAAAACATAGGCATGAATTTTCCGGAAAAGCGTATGTCATTTACCCGGCTCAAGCATGCATGACCAACAAAGGCGTATCGGTATGGAACAACATCTTCTTGGCAATGCTTGGATTCAAAATCCGAGCCAAGATATTCCTCCGGTAGGTAGTCAGCGCGATAAGGTCTATCTGCTTATCTCTCACGAATTTCTCGATTGCCAGGAGTAAATCGCCATCATCCAATACGGTATGGGTAATGTCAGCCTCCGGATATTGACGCTTGAAGTATTCGCGCACTCCGGTCAAGCGAATCTCGTTCCACTCATCCCGGCTTGTCGAGATGTTGAACAGATGGATGTGCATGTCATACCCCTTGATCACCTCCATGAAACGGTCAAATGCCACCAAATCACGTTGGCTAAAAGAAGTCGCAAACGCCACATGCTTCACTGCGCTCAAATCGTTGAACGGAACATTCTCCGGAATAGCCAGCACCGGCACCTTGTTCATTTCAATCACCTCGCCCGTGACGCTTCCTATCAAATCAATATCCTTCTGATCTTTTCCGCGTGTACCCATTACAATCATATCCGGACGATACTCCTTTCCGTACGCGATAATTTCCTCTTCCGGAAGTCCTTCCCGTAAGGTATAATCGTATTTGACGGTCGGCAACTCGCCTTTTTCCATCTTAGCATCAATCTCCGAACAGATATGCCCCATATCACTTTGCACACGTTCCACCATACGCCTTGTGCTCTCTTCGTTCGCCTGATAAGCCAACGTATCGCCCAAAGGAATAGCCGACGGATAATAAATGCTGTAATAAGCATGCATAATCATCACTTCGGCATCTATTTTATGTGCATAATTAATTGCAATTTCACACGCTTTCATCGAATAATCCGAGAAGTCCACCGGGACCAATATCCGTTTTCTTCGCGGTTTTTCATCTTTCTCATTTTCTTTTGCATCCGAATCATCCAACCATTTGGAATCCTCTATGATACGCAAAGCATGAGGCAGGTCGCTTTCTTTGATCCGTACACGAACACCGGCGGATATCACCGGTTGTATCTGATTTACATTATGAATATAAGCCTCTATGCCTTCTGCTTCAAGCATCATCTTCAGCATCTGAGCCTTTTCATAAGTATGAATGGCCAATGTGATCAATCTGTCTTCCATATTCCTATTGTTTAAAAGTGAATATAAATTGTAAGGAAAAAATCCCAGGGTAAATCTGTCAAATTACAATTACCCTGGGATTACAAACATAAATAAAACGTTTCTTTACGCTTCGGGCGCTGATGCATTCTGGCTTTCAGCCAATATCTGCATAGCACGGTCTAAGATTGTTGTATCATCCAGTACGACTATACCTCCGTCAGGACCCGGTTCGATATGAATACCGCAACTCTTTCCGTCTTGGAAGTTTTGTCCTCCAAAGTAATTACGAACAGTTTCTACAGAAACTCCTAATTCGTCAGCGATACGATGAGTACTACCATCAGGTAAACTATCTTTAATCTTACGAAGTTCGTTAAACGTGATTGTCTTTGTCATGGCCTTGTTTATTTATGAGGTTAATACTTATTTTATTATTGTACCGCTAACTTACAGACTTTATTTTTAAGTACCAAATTATTTCTCAAAAATCTTTCTTTTATTTTATATGTTTTACGGCATATTTTATTATTCACACTCTAAATCAATCGGTTAAGAAGATTTATTCTTCATTGTTTTTTTCATATATCCACTATATAACTCTGCAAGGTAAGCAGGTCAATAGTCCTAAGACGTCTATTCAGCAATTCCCAGCATCCGG
>URGO01000192.1 GCA_900547435.1 uncultured Parabacteroides sp. | reverse complement strand
AGATAGTTTGCGCAGTCAAGGTAGTTCGCTGGACCTGTCGGTCTATGACACGGGTGATGGGACAAAGCGCATCCGCGAGATACTGACGGGCGAGACGCTTCCGAATGTCGACCTGATTATCGGTGCCGTGCAGAACGACCAGATTAAGCTGGTGGCTGATTTTGCCAAAGAGCACAACATCAAATATGTGATTCCGTTTACCTCCAAGAATGACGATGTTCTCTCGAACGCCTGTGTGTTCCAGGTGAATACGCCGCACTCTTATCTCTATTCGAAAGCGGCGGAACGGGGGCGGAAATTGTTCGCGAAAGATAATATCATCTTTGTCAATGTACCGGATAAAGGCGAGAAGACCGAGTTTATCAAGGCTTTCAAGACCGAACTGAAGGATCATGACATCCCGTTCAAGGAGATGGATTATGATGTGGAACTATTTGCCGAAGAAATCGATTCGCTCTATATGGTGGATAGTTGTCGGAATGTGGTGATTCCTACTTCATCTTCCATCGAGGCGTTGCAGAAGGTCAAGACTCCGCTCCGGATGCTGGCCGAGACGCAGACCGACTATACCATCGCTCTGTTCGGTTATCCGGAATGGCAGACCTACGTGCGCGAGGCGTTGGATGATTTTTATGTGTTGGATACCTATATTTACACCAATTTCTATGCGGACAATTTAGGTCAGCCGATGCATGATTTCTACGACAAATTCAAGACGTGGTATAGTAAGGATTTGATTAACACCTACCCTAAGTATGGCATTCTGGGGTTTGATACGGGCATGTTCTTCTTCGGTGCGATGAAGAAGTATGGCGCCAACTTCGAGGATAAGTTGGATGAGTTCCATTACCCGAGCATTCAGACGGGATTCGATTTCCATCGGGTCAACAATTGGGGCGGATTCATCAATACGAATATATTCATTGTTCATTATCACAGGGATTATACGGTAACACGCGATTAACAGGATATGCTCAAACGTAAGTTTCTTATACTATCATCGCTTTGCTTGTTGTTCGCGGGGTCGGGCATGGCACAGGCAAATAAGTTCAAACGGGAATTTTCGGTCGGTCCCTCTTTCGGTATGACCTTCTCCAGTATCTCTTTCTATCCGAAGGTGAATCAAGGGATGCTACAGGGCTATACAGGTGGTGTGGCGGTGCGCTGGATAACCGAAAAGAACCTGGGATTGCAGGCGGAGCTCAACTATACCCAGCAGGGGTGGAAAGAGGTTTTCGAGGAGCAGCCCCAATATACCTACAACCGTACCATCAATTACATCGAATTGCCTTTCTTGACACATATTTACTTCGGGAGCGATCGCTTCCATGTGTATCTGAATTTAGGCCCTAAGATTGGTTATGCGCTGAATGAGAAGACAGAGAGCAACCTGAATGGCGAGGAGCCGAACCGTACCAATGACCAGCATGATATGGCCATTGAGAAGCGCTTCGACTGGGGGCTGTGCGGGGGGCCGGGCATCGAACTTCGTACCGGTATCGGCTCATTCATCCTCGAAGGGAGGTATTACTATGCCTTGGGTGATATCTTCAATAGTACGAAGAGCGATCCTTTTGCCAAATCCCCCGCACAGGTATTCGGGGCCAAATTTATTTATCTGTTCCCCGTATTTTAGGGGGATTGGAGGTTTGGATTAATTCTGTAAGATATCCTCCAACGCCTTTTGGACTAATCCTTCCATGACTTTATAGCCCTCCAAAGTGGGGTGTACGCCATCTTTTGAATATTTCTCCGGTAGTCCTCCCTCTTCGTTTTGCATAGCCGAATGGTAATCTACATAGGGAATGTGATGCTCATCAGCATAAGCTTTGAATTTAGCATTCAGGGCTTTGATGTCTTCCGCCGGTTTCAATTGGGGGCGCCATCCGAATTGTGATGCGGGCATGGTCGAACAGAGTATGACCTTGATACCGTTGGCTTTGGCCAATTGAATCATGGACACCACATTGTCGAAAGTCTGTTCCGGTGTCATGGCATAATCATTGCGGGCGATATCGTTGGTCCCCGCGAGGATAACCACCACTTGAGGATTCAGGTTGATAACGTCCTGGCGGAAACGGAGCAGCATCTGGGCGGAGACCTGTCCGCTTATGCCTCTGCCTACATATCCATTCCGGGCGAAGAAGTCCGGGTCGGCTACGGGCCAACCGTCTGTGATGGAATTTCCCATGAATACCGCTTTAACCGGTTGCTGGATTGCGGCATTCTCTTTCTGGTATCTGCCCAGGTTAGCCCAATCTTTCAACGGTTCTTGGGCGGATAGTTGCATTGCGCCGGCCAAACAAAGGGCGGCAATTAGTAAGTGCTTCATGTTGTTTTATTGTTTTTATATTGTGTGTTTATTCTCTAACTCCTCCTAATAGATTTCTTTCGCTACCCTCCGTACGCTTTCCGAGGCCATCATGGTGTAGAAATGGAGGCTGGGGACGTTATGGCGGATTAAATCCTTGCATTGTTCGATGCACCATTCCACACCGACCTCTTTCGCCTCCTCATCCGTTTTGCATTTACGAAGCTCTGCGGCAAAAGGTTCCGGTATTTCGGAACGGAATATGCGGGGCAGGACGGTAAGCTGATTACGGAATACGATTGGCTTGATGCCCGGAATAATCGGTACCATGATTCCCTCTTTCCTGCAACGCTCCACGAAAGCATAGTATTTGCTGTTGTCGAAAAACATCTGTGTGACCAGATAACTTGCGCCGTTCTGCACTTTTTGTTTCAGGTAGAACATATCCGATTCCATGTTGGGCGCCTCCTCGTGTTTCTCCGGATAGCAGGCCATGCCATAGGAGAAAGGCGTTTCGATGCCTTCGATGTGTGACCCGTCCAGCGCGATACCCTGGTTGAACCGGTTCACCTGCTCTTGAAGGTCGGTCGCATGTTCGTGGTATTGTTCCGGGTGCTGCTCTACCTCTAAAGTCTTGATGTCACCCCGTAATAGCAGCAGATTGCTGACCCCCAAGAAGTCCAAGTCGATTAGTGCGTACTCCGTCTCATCTTTGGTAAACCCTTTGCAGATGATATGCGGGACACTCGGAATGCCATATTTGTTTTGGATGGCCGAGGCAATGGCCACCGACCCCGGACGCTTCCGGATATTCACCTTGCGCAGGCTTCCGTCGGGCTGGGGTTTGTAGATATACTCGCTATGATGCGACGTGATGTTGATATATTTGGGGTCAAACTCCCGCAACTTGTCTATCACATTATAGACTTTCTGAATACTGTTCCCCTTCAACGGAGGTAAAATCTCGAACGAGAAAGCCGTTGTCCGGCTATTGTTTATTAAGTCGATTACATTCATTTTTCTAAAATTTGATACAAAAATAGAGATTTTCCGAATGATTCACAATCTTCTCCTTAAAAACATGCCATGAATTTCTCTGTTGGTAATTTGTCGGGATAAAGAAGGATTCTCAAATAAAATGTTTACATTTGCGAGAAATAAATATAAAATGTATGCCATGAAGAAATTAGTATTGCTTTTGGTGGCCGGATGGCTGACGGGTGGCCTTTCGGCACAACAGGTGGAAGAGTTGAAGCTCTATCCGGATAAGGAAGACGCGATGTTGTATGTCTATCACCCGGAAAAGGAATCGGACGGGATGCCGGCCATATTGATTTGCCCGGGGGGCGGATATGCGGGGCTTGCCATAGATAATGAGGGACATAACATGGCGAAATGGTATGCCGGGAAAGGACTGGTGGCCGCCGTGTTGAAATACCGGCTTCCGCACGGGAACCATACGATTCCGCTGAGCGATGCCGAGAAAGGGATGGAAATCCTGAAGGAACATGCGGAGGAATGGCGGGTGAATCCGGAATGTATCGGGGTGGCCGGTTCGTCGGCCGGAGGGCATTTGGCCGCTTCGTTGAGCTCCTTGGCCGCAGATGAGAACCGTCCGGCTTTTGCCGTCCTGTATTATCCGGTGATTAGTTTTGACAATGAGATTACACACCTCGGAAGCAAAGAAAACTTGCTGGGGAAAGAGATTCAGAATAAAGAGTTGGTGAAACGATATACCTTGCAGGAACAGGTTGACGAGAAGACTCCGCCTACCATCCTTTTGCTGAGTGATGACGATTCGATAGTGCCCGTCGAGAATAGTTTGCTTTATTACGAAGCCTTGCATCAGCATAAAATCCCGGCGGCATTATATCTTTTCCCGAATGGAGAACATGGCTGGGGAACGCAGGACTATTTCTTGTATAAGAAAGAGGCAAAAGAGCTTATTTATCTTTGGCTGAAACATAATGGGATAGTTGAGTAGTTGACAAGGCTATGGTTGGCGAGTTGACCAAGGTATTTATTGTTTTCTATAAAGACGGGTCAACTAAAAAAATGATATTTTGATTGCAAATTGTTATTTGAATACGTATATTTGCGGAAATTTAAAAATAAAACAGGTATGGAAACTTTAAATTGGTCAGAACTGGGTTTTGGCTACATTAAGACCGATTACAATATCCGTTGTTATTATCGGGACGGAAAATGGGGCGAACTGGAGGTTTGCTCATCAGAGATATTGAATATCCACATGGCGGCTACCTGCTTGCATTATGGGCAGGAATCGTTCGAAGGTTTGAAAGCCTTCCGGGGAAAAGACGGGAAGATACGTGTGTTCCGCATGGACGAGAACGGCAAGCGTATGCAATCGTCCAGCCGGGGCATCAAGATGGCGGAACTTCCGGTTGAGATGTTTGAGGAAGCTGTCCGCAAAGTGGTAAAATTGAACGAACGCTTTGTGCCTCCTTACGAGAGTGGTGC
>URGO01000191.1 GCA_900547435.1 uncultured Parabacteroides sp. | reverse complement strand
CAATAAGTACCGGCAGCACTCAGCAACTTTACCGCTTTAATATAATAGGTATTCGGAATGTGCGGATCACGACACAAATCCGTAAATGCCCCTTGCGTATAAGTAGTTATCTTGCCATCTTCCAGCTCGCTGATAAGCTCTACCTTATATTCTTCGCCTCTGTCGCCAAACATCTTCAGCGCATCAGTTTTCGAAATATCCTGGCGCACAATAGCCTCTTTCTTTGCCACCAACTCCATCATTTTCTTTTCGATGGCGGCAAAATCACTATCTTTAATCACCGCTTCTCCCGGATCTACATCATAGTAGAAACCATTTTCGATAGCCGGACCGATACCGAATTTAATTCCAGGGTACAACTCCTGCAAAGCTTCAGCCATCAGGTGGGCACTTGAGTGCCAGAAAGCATGTTTTCCTTCTTCATCATCCCACTTGAACAGTTTTACACTTGCATCCTCGTTGATAGGACGAGTCAAATCCCAGACTTCCCCGTTTACACTTGCAGCCAAAACGTCTTGAGCCAAACGAGAACTGATGCTTTCCGCAATCTGCAAAGCAGTTGTTCCTTCAGCATATTCTCTCACGGAATTATCCGGAAATGTAATCTTAATCATAATCTGTTCATTAATATTTTTTATTACAGCGCACAAAGTTAGCACCTTTTTTCGAAGGATAAAGTTTTTTAATCGAAAAATGCGCTTTCAGGCCCGCATTTTCTTCAAAAAAACATAGGCATAAACGAATCCGAAGTTAGGCATAAACAGAATCGAACATAGGCATAAATGGAATCAAAGTTAGGCATGAATTTCCCGATAATTTGCATGGGAATAAATAATAAGGTACATTTGTCGGAAAAATAGCATATTACGAGTTATGAATAAAGTCAGCAACAAAAAAATAGGCGCGCACGTATCTGCCACGGGTGGTGTGGAAAACGCCCCCAAGAATGCGCATGATATCGGCGCAAAGGCTTTTGCCTTGTTCACCCGGAACCAGCGGCAATGGCGTTCCGCCCCCTTATCCGAGAAGAGCATCGAACTATTCAAGCAACGATGCGCGGAGTTTGGCTATACGGCCGGCGACATTCTGCCCCACGATAGTTATCTGATTAATTTAGGACATCCAGAAACAGAGGGATTGGAGAAATCGCGCATGGCTTATTTAGATGAAATGCAGCGATGCGAGCAGTTAGGACTTGACCGGTTGAATTTCCATCCGGGAAGCCACCTGAACAAAATGACGGAAAGCGAATGCCTCACCCGGATAGCCGAATCTATCAACTGGGCTTTAGACAAGACATCGGGGATTACGGCCGTTATCGAAAATACAGCCGGACAAGGCTCGAATTTGGGTTATACCTTCGAACAGATTGCGGAGATCATCCACCAGGTAGAAGACAAATCGCGTGTCGGAGTCTGCCTGGATACGGCACATACACTGGCTTCAGGCTATGAAATCCGGACCGAAGAGGGCTTCCGCGACACTTTTGCCCGGTTTGATGAGATAATTGGCTTCAACTATTTGCGTGGTATGCACATCAACGATTCGAAAAAGGAGCTGGCTACACGGGTAGACCGTCACGATAGTGTGGGCAAAGGGGTGATGGGACTGAAGATGTTTGAGCTCCTGATGAACGATTCCCGTTTCGATGGCATCCCCCTCATCCTGGAAACACCGGACGAATCGCTTTGGGCTGAAGAAATCAAATTATTATATTCACTTGAAAAATGAAAAATGAAGAATGAGGAATGAAGAGTAAAAACGTAATATCAAAAGATTCTTCATTCTTAATTCTTCATTCTTAATTAAATTATTACGTATGAAGAAATTTTGGATAAGTGTAGCCTTGTGCTTAGGAATGGCATCGTTTACAAATGTTGATGCCTGCACGGGACTTTTAGTCGGGAAGAAAGCTTCGGTAGATGGGTCTGTAATGATTAGCTATGCAGCCGACTCCTATACGTTGTATGGCGAATTATATCATTGGCCTGCCGCAACCTGGCCCGAAGGTGCCATGCTGGAGATTAAAGAATGGGATACGGGCAAGCCTTTGGGAAAGATTCCGCAAGTCAGACAGACCTATTCGGTGATCGGTAATATGAATGAGCATCAGGTGGCCATTACCGAGAGTACGTGGGGAGGACGCCCCGAATTGGTAGATACGACCGGTGTCATGGATTACGGAAGTCTGATTTATGTCGCGCTCCAACGTTCGAAAACGGCACGCGAGGCGATTAAAGTCATGACCGACCTTGTAGCGGAACATGGCTATTACAGTAGTGGCGAATCATTTTCCATTGCCGATAAGAACGAAGCCTGGATTATGGAGATGATTGGAAAAGGTGCGGGTAATAAAGGTGCGGTATGGGTAGCCATCCGTATTCCGGACGATTGCATCTCGGCCCATGCCAATCAGGCACGCATCCAGCAGATTCCGTTCGATGACAAAGAAAATTGTATGTACTCGCCGGATGTAGTATCTTTTGCCCGCGAGAAGGGTTACTTCAAAGGGAAAGATAAAGATTTCAGCTTTGCCAAGGCTTATAATCCTTACGAGTTCGGCGGATTACGGGCGTGCGAAGCTCGTGTATGGGCTTTCTTCAACAAATACAATAAGGATATGGGGAAATACATCGACCTGGTCAAGGGGGATGTCAATGCTGAGCCGATGCCGCTTTACATCAAACCGGACCGAAAGCTTTCGGTATCGGATGTACGGGATATGATGCGCGACCATTACGAAGGAACAGAACTGGATATGACCAACGATCCGGGTGCCGGTCCCTACAAAGCGCCTTACCGGTTCCGCCCGTTGAGCTATAAGGTAGACGGACAGGAATATACCAACGAACGCCCGATATCCACCCAGCAGAGCGGATTTGTCATCGTGCCTCAGATGCGTAGCTGGCTCCCGGATGCCATCGGAGGAGTCCTCTGGTTTGCCGTAGATGATGCCAACACGACCGTATTTACTCCGATTTATTGTTCTTCCACCACAACTCCCGAATGCTACCGGCAAGGAAACGGAAGCATGATGCAATTCTCCTGGACTTCGGCCTTTTGGGTGCGCAACTGGGTGGCCAATATGGTTTATTACCGGTATAACCAGATGATTGGGGATGTACGCGAAGTGCAATCCGAATTGGAGAACCGCTATATGGATATGCAACCGGCTATCGACAAAGCCGCTACCGAACTCTACAACAAAGACCCGAAAGAGGCGGTCAAGTTCCTGACCTGGTATAGCACCACGACCGCAGACGAGTCCGTCGACCGCTGGAAAAAGTTGGGTGAGTTTCTGATTGTCAAATATTCGGACGGAGTAATCCGCAAAGAGAAAGATGGCAAATTCCT
The DNA here is from genome assembly GCA_900547435.1 of uncultured Parabacteroides sp. Classification (GTDB taxonomy): domain Bacteria; phylum Bacteroidota; class Bacteroidia; order Bacteroidales; family Tannerellaceae; genus Parabacteroides. The sequence continues at coordinate 1,447 of URGO01000191.1, read as the reverse complement.
GGATAACGGTTATGGGTTAGGCGCCGCGCCGGACTCTCCCGGATATAGCGAAGAGTTCTATCGCGCCATCGTCAAAGAGGCCGGAGACAGATTGAAAGTCAAATAACATAAAATAGGAATGTATATGAAAAAGTTTGTTCTATTACTTGCTTGTATGGTTTGCGGCTATATGCAAAGCTTTGCCCAGACCAACCGGGGTGATTCTTCGTTGGGCTTTAATTTAGGTTATGGTTTCGAATCCGAGAACGCCACGTTAGGAATCGACTATCGATACAATATCACCGATGAGGTACGCGTTGCTCCGTCATTGACCTATTTTGTAAAAGCGGACAACCTGAGTGCCGTGGCTCTTGACGTAAACGCGCATTATGTAGTTCAGCTAAGTGATGTATTCGGATTCTATCCGCTGGCCGGCGTAGACCTATCTTTCTGGAAATGGCATCATGCCAAACTGGATGTCAATGATTTCGGAAAAAAAGACAACAACCATAAAGAAACCCGTTTAGGTGTGAATTTAGGTCTGGGTGCCGAAGTCTATGCCACCAAAGAGATGACCATCGGTCTGGAAGTAAAATACAACATCGTAAAAGATTTGGACCAGGCTTGGCTGGGTGTTCGCGTAGGATATAATTTCTGATTATTCCGGTTTTGAAAATCACCTGTCCAATCGGTTTTACAATCCGATTGTTCTGAGTATCAGGATTTGCAATCTGTATATCATTGTTATACTATTTATCGGATTACAAATCCTGATACAAATGACCGGCGGATGGCATATCCGCCGGGATGGGCTATTCCCTATTTAATTAGTAATTGTACTTATCCTCATTCACCATCACGCCCCGACAGCCTTCTTCCATCGTAAAATCGAACGAGGTATAGTCTTTTATCGTGCAGTGATAGTTTTTCCCGGCCTCCAGATTCTCTACAATGAATGTGAAATCCATCGGGCATACGCAATTCACAGATGGACCATTATGCGGTGTCAAGCTCAAGGCAATTTGGTCATCTTTTAATGAAACTTCATAATCCATCTTTTCAAATGCACAGTTCACCACGCAATTTATCATCTGAATTTCCAAGTTTCCCCCTTTTACTTCATAGATGATAGAGTCTTCCTGCAGATAATGCTCGGCATCAATCGCCCGCGTGGTATTCAAATCCGTTTTGCAACCCGCTGTAGTTGCCACCCGAACTTTCCCGTCTTCATCATCCCCACATGCCACAAAGCCAAGCAGGGCGAAAAGGCAGAATAGTAGTTTTAGATTTTTCATAATAAATAAATTAGTCCGTTAATACTTAGTTTTATTTCTCATATAAACCAACTCTCCACTCCGGAAAATCAGTCCACTTTTCTATAATGATTTGTACTTTCTCCAAACTCACCGCCTTTCCTTTTTAATGTTGTTATGTACAGATATAACATTTATTATACAGAAAAAGTTTT
>URGO01000190.1 GCA_900547435.1 uncultured Parabacteroides sp. | reverse complement strand
TTGCATTCAGCTAACATATAATAAATTTCGGATAAGCGAATCACAGGGATATCCGGATTCCCTTTCTCCTTATATTCGTCTTGATTCGGACGTGGGCTGCGCTTCATCAAACGAACTCCGGAGTTCTCTTCCGCATCGGCTACCGTAGATGGCAACTCTGATACGCTGCTGTACTTTTCCCCGGACCTACTTCCGAGAAACGGGCTACCTGGTCAACAACGGTCAAAGTCTGCGATGTGGTGTGCAACCCTCTCCCCGGTAACCCTTCCTCTGATTTCCTGCCTTGGGAAAATAAATTCATTAAGGTGGGGTGGTGATACTTTGTAGCGTAGTTGTCTCCATCGTCCATATAAACAGCTTCGCTAAATGGTTAATCTTTGAGGCATGCCAAAGGAATCACTTTAACTCCATCGGGACGAGTGTAGGCCATAGTTCCACCAGTCATGACGATAAGTAAATCCGGCTCACGAATAGGCATCTGCTTCTCCGTTTTGTTGTGCTCTTGTATAAGTCTTTTAAGTTCAAGCAGATGTTCTGCACCATTATCTATTTCGCTACTACCGAGCTTGCACTCAATTAGGGCATAACGGCCATCTTCCAGATGCAGAACCAAATCAGCTTCCAAACCATATCTATCTCTATAATAGGAAAGATGGCTATTGAAATCAGCTGTATATGCCTTCAAGTCTCTGATACACATCTGTTCAAAGATAAAGCCAAAGGTCTTGAGTTGAGTCTCTAATGCTTCTGCATTGATATTCATGGCAGCTACTGCAATAGACGGGTCAACGAAGCAACGCTTGGGAGAGCTACGGATAGCTGTCTTACTACGGATAGCGGGACACCATGCATCAATATCTTGGATAACGAACAATTTTTCCAAAGCAGCGATATAATCATCAAAGGTATTCATGGACAAACTGATGTCTTCTGACGCAGTGATATCTGCAAGGATATTACTTTTCTTGGCCAGTGTACTGATATTTCGAGCATACGACTTCATGATTTGTCGGGCAATTTTGGGATTGCGTTGTTTATTATCCACTGCCGAAATATCATTCTCGCAAACACTATTTACATAATCTTTAGCGATGAGCATGCTTGCTTTTGCGGGCATCTGTAACGTGGCAGGCCAACCACCCCGGCAGGCTGCCATAATCAGCTCTGGAATATCTAATTTGCTTGAAGCACCATCAATATCGTAATTAGGGTTGTCGAAAAGTTCCTGAATAGAAACTTCTCCTGATGATTCCAAAGATTCCCATAAACTCATCGGGTAAATCTTCATTCGTGTAATGCGTCCTGTACCAGTATGTCGAATCTTTGTTTTATCCACGGTGTTGCTTCCCGTCAGAATAAATTGTCCAGGCTTACCTCCTGCATTATCGACAGCTGTGCGTACAGCATCCCATATCATCGGGGCATCTTGCCATTCATCAATCAACTTCGGTTGCTCTCCCTTCAATAATAAAGATGGCTTGGTAACTGCTGTGGCAAGATACTCTTCCGCTTTATCCGGGTCTTGTAACTTGATTACGCTTTTGGCTTGTTGTTCCGCTGTGGTTGTTTTTCCAGTCCATTTTGGACCTTCTATTAACACTGCCCCAAATGTTTCCAAGCGTTCTTGAAGCATTTTATCAGCGACTCTTGATAAATATTTCATGACGATTATTTTATTTTTAGTGCAAAGGTACTGATTTTATTTGAAATACGACTGATCGCTTGGTATTTTTGTGGTATTTTACTTGGTATTTTTGTGGTTATTTGTTTCGCATTTTTGCGGTGTTTTGTTTGGTATTTATACAACAAGAGGCCGCCCTTGTGGACAGCCTCTCATATCTAATAAATTATTTTCTACCGCAATTAATATCCCGGATTCTGTTCCAATAAAGTATTGGCACCCATGATACTGTAGTGAATCGGGAAACGGTTGTAATTTTCGTTGTTGGTTGCCTTATGGTCCCACCAGTCTTCCGTTACGTAAGCATTCCAACGTACCAAGTCTGTACGACGGCGGCCTTCGTTCAGGAATTCCAGCTTCCATTCCTTCAACATACGATATTTATCCAAATTGGCCGCAGTTACAGGATCCGGATCCACACCATCCTCGAAGTAACGCAAGCGGACTTTGTTGATCAGGTCGGCTGCACCTTGTTTGTCGTTCAAGCGCATCTTACATTCCGCCAAGGTGTAATAAATTTCAGTCAGGCGGATAACGGGAATATCTGGATTAAACTTCTGTTTGTACTCATCTTGATTCGGGCGCGGACTGCGCTTCATTGGACGAACACCGGAGTTCTCTTCGGCATCGGCTACCGTAGATGGCAACTCAGATACGCTGCTGTACTTTTTCCCCGGACCTACTTCCGAGAAACGGGCTACCTGGTCAACAACGGTCAAAGTCTGCGCGTTGTATTCGCGCGTACCGGTACAAATCCAGCTTGGATTAAGCGGGTTAATCAACTCGCCTACAATGAACATACCTCGGTATTTACCTTCACCTTCGTAAACATAATTCTGTTTACGGACATCTTTGTCGTGATATCCTTCGTAGTTATTGCCTAACTTATAGTTATACAGATTGCCTTCCGGGTCACGGCTTGGCAACAAGCAGCAACCGTTATCGGAACCGGAGTCAACCAAACCGCCCAGATAATCTTTGTAATTATACGGAACGGTGAAGCCCCAGAATGCGCCATCAGTTTCCAATTTAGCATTTTCACTCGGTACTACCCAAATCATTTCCGGGCAATTCTCATTACCCCAACCGAAGATATTGGTCCAATCTGTGGCCAAATCATATTCGCCATATTTGCCATCGATGATATCCTGGCAGATTTGGGCTGCCTCTTCATACATCGGCTCTCCGATATAAGCTTCTGCATTGAAATACAAGCGTGCCTTTAACGCTGCTGCTACCGCCTGGTGGATAGTATTGGTTTCCTGTTGACCTAATACCGTCTTTACCGGCAAGTTCGGAAGCGATTGCGTCAACAACGAATCGATGAAGTGGAATGTCTCCACATCGGTAGAACGCGGCAGGACATCGCTTTGGGTGGTCTTATACAAAGGTACACCTCCGAAGAAGTCCAATCCGTCCAAATAGAAGGAAGCCGCCAACGTATTCATCTGGTTAACCATCGATTCGTAAGTTCCTTCCTCAAAACCTAATGCGTCAAAGTCAACTTGGGCCAAATCTTCCATGGCATCCCAAGCCAAAGCCACACCCATCGAGAAGTTTGTCCATCCGGTTTCGATACTAACCATATCGGTTCCGAATTCATGGTGATGGAACTTCTGGTAAACCGCACCGTTATACCAGTCGCTACCACGAGTCGGCACGCAGATTTCGTCCGTTCCGAACTCCTGCAATTCCCAGCGTGCACGGTCTTGGCCTACCCACCAACGCCAGTGGGTGAACGGACGGTTAAAACGTTCCCAAACCGCATCCTGCGATGAATAGAATGTTTCCGGAACCACTTGAGAATAGAACGTCGGCTCTACATCGCAGGAAGTTCCTACGGCTACACAGGCGATACCCCCTAATAGCCAATTAACTAATTTATTTGTTTTCATGTTGATTCAATCCTTTCTTTAGAATGTTACTTGAATACCTAATGTGTAAGTACGTACCAACGGATAGATTCCGTCGAATCTTTCAGTTCCCTGATCCCAGCTTGTGATATCCACTTCCGGATTCATACCGCTATATCCGGTAATCGTGCAAACGTTGCCGACCGTACCATAAACACGCAAGCGGTCTACCAGATTGTTCGTATATTTTTTCAGATTCAACGAATAACCCAAAGTAATGGCATCGATCTTCAAGAACGAACCGTCCTCCAGATAGTAATCGCAAAGCTCCTTCTCGCCTCGGATTTCGTTGAACTTGCCATAAGCTTCTTTCAATACGTTCAGTTCCGTCAAGCCTTGAATACCGAAGTACATGTTCAACTGGTTGTACACATCAAAGTTCAGCCAGCTACGCATACTGATGTTCAAATCGAAGTTCTTATAGCGGAATGAGTTGTTCCAGCCCAACATCAGTTTCGGGATGTAATTGCCGATATAGCGTTTGTCATCTTCTGACTTCTGCGAAGCCGGAATGATATTATCATCCTTGTCGTACAACAAGAAGTTACCCTCTTCGTCAAAGCCTGCGAATTTCCAAATATAGAAATCACCTACTGTAGAACCGGACTCGATACGTGCCGCGTCACCCGGAGACCCCGGAGCCGGGAATCCGTTACCGTTCTGGTAGGTACTACTTCCGTCCAACGTCAGGATTTTTCCGGTATAGTGCGTCAAGTTCAGGTTGGAAGTCCAAGTAAAGTCTTTAGTCTGGATGATATCGCCACCGATTTCAAATTCCCAACCTTTACTTTCCATCGAACCGATGTTCTGCCACTGGGTTCCCTGTGTATAAGGAGGCTGAGGCACCTTAACCGAATAAATCATGTTGTCAATCTTACGGCGATACACATCGAACTTACCATACAAGCGGTTGTTGAAGAATGCATAGTCAACACCCAAGTCCCACTCTGACTTTTCCTCCCAACCTAAGTTCGGGTTCACGTTCTGTGTTTTACCATATGAATAAGCCCAAGTTCCGTCAGGCAGCATCCAGTAGGCATCCGAACCTAACAAATTCGCCATATAAGAAGCATCGAAGTCGTTGTTACCGGTTACACCATAACCGAAACGAACCTTCAAGTCGCTTAACCAGTCAAAGTCTTTCATGAATTCCTCGGCCGAGATACGCCAACCACCGGATACAGACCAGAAGTTACCCCAACGGTTATCTGCGGCGAACTTAGAAGAACCTTCGTGACGGATGGTTGCAGACAACATATACTTATCGTTGTA
>URGO01000189.1 GCA_900547435.1 uncultured Parabacteroides sp. | reverse complement strand
AGTTATCGTACGGACTTTTCCGTCTTTTCGCGTTTGATGGTTCAGATAGGATTTGCCGCAGGGTATGCTACGGCCTTTTTATGGGGGATATTCGGGTTGCATGAGGGGACGGTTACGTTTGGTATGATGACCGCATTTCTGCAACTGGTGGCCCAGGTACAACGTCCGATGGTGGATTTGAGCCGTCAGATACCGGCTTTTATCCGTGTCTGTACTTCTACGGAACGCCTTGCTGAATTGTCTGATATTCCTATGGAGCAGCAAGGTGAAGCTATCCGGTTGGAGGGAACGTTGGGAATCCGGATAGAGAATCTTGTCTTTTCCTATTCCGTTCAAGAACGGAAGGTCTTGGATGGTTTTACCCATGATTTCCGTCCGGGCAGTCTGACTGCCATAGTCGGTGAGACCGGTTCCGGAAAGAGCACGTTGTTCCGTTTGATATTGGCTTTGTTTGTGCCGGATAAAGGGAGCATTACATTTTATGATGACAATGGCAAGCAGGTCACGGCATCACCGTTGACTCGCTGTAATATATCTTATGTACCGCAGGGGAATACGCTGGTTTGTGGTACAATACGCGAAAATCTGCTGATGGGGAATCCGGAAGCTACGGAAGAGGACTTGTCGCAGGCTCTTTATGCGGCGGCGGCCGATTTTGTTTATGCTCTTCCGGATGGTTTGGAAACCCGTTGCGGAGAGCAAGGAACGGGGATTAGCGAAGGACAGGCGCAACGGATTGCGATTGCCCGCGGATTGCTTCGCCCCGGCAGTCTTCTGTTGCTGGACGAGCCTACTTCTTCTCTGGACAGTGAGACGGAGCGTATCTTATTGGAACGGCTGGAAAGGCAGATACAGGGCAAGACGCTTATTCTTATTACGCATAAAAAGCAAATATCCCAACTCTGCAAGGAGGTGGTCTGGATGGATAAAGCGTGATTGTCTTTGCAGGGAACGAAGAAAAGCACTACCTTTGTCGTCTGAAATTTTTTAGCCTTTTAGGGATGTATATAAGCGAAGAGGAACTTTTAAATCATATAGCGGCAAAGCCTTTCCGATTGGTTTCGGAGGCGGCCGATGAAATGGGCGTGGAGGCATACGTGATAGGTGGGTATGTCCGTGATATATTTCTGAACCGCCCCTCAAAAGATATTGACATTGTGGCGGTGGGAAGCGGTATTGAACTGGCAAAGCGTGTGGCGGAAAAGTTGGGCAAGCGTGCTTACTTGTCGGTATTTAAGAACTTCGGAACGGCACAGGTGAAATGCGGCGATTTGGATCTGGAGTTTGTCGGTGCGCGTCGTGAATCGTATAGTCATGATAGCCGGAAGCCTGTCGTAGAGGACGGTACGTTGGAAGATGACCAGAACCGACGCGACTTTACCATCAATGCTTTGGCGCTTTGCTTGAACAAGAACCGGTATGGTGAGTTGGTTGACCCGTTTGGCGGACTGGAGGATATGGATGACCTGACTATCCGTACGCCGCTTGATCCGGATATAACTTTTAGCGATGACCCGTTGCGTATGATGCGCGCGGTGCGTTTCGCTTCACAGCTGGGATTTTTTATCGACCCGGATACGTTCGACGCCATCATCCGTAACCGGAAACGTATTGAGATTATTTCGAAAGAGCGTATTGCGGACGAATTGAACAAGATAGTGCTTTCGCCGAAACCTTCTTTGGGATTTGACTTGTTGGACAAGAGCGGTTTGCTTCCGTATATTTTCCCTGAGTTGTGTGCGCTTAAAGGCGTGGAGACGAAGGAAGGCATCGGGCATAAAGATAACTTTGCCCATACGTTGATGGTCTTGGACCGATTGAGCAAGACATCCGATAACCTTTGGTTGCGTTGGAGTGCCCTGTTGCATGATATCGGCAAACCGGCCACCAAGCGTTTTGACCCGCGTTTGGGATGGACTTTCCATAATCATAACTTTATTGGTGAGAAGATGATTCCGAATATCTTCCGAAAGATGAAGCTCCCGATGAACGAGAAGATGAAATATGTGCAGAAGATGGTGAACTTGCATATGCGTCCGATTGCCTTGTCGGACGATGAGGTAGCCGCTTCGGCTATCCGCCGTCTGTTGTTTGAGGCAGGTGACGATATTGATGACCTGATGAAATTGTGTGAAGCGGATATTACCAGCAAAAATCCAGAGAAAGTACGCCGTTTCTTGAACAATTTCCAGGTAGTCCGTTCTAAGTTGGCTGAAATAGAAGAGAAAGACCGGGTGCGGAATTTTCAGCCGCCTATAACCGGTGAGGAGATTATGGATACATTCGGCTTACCTCCGTCGCGTCCTGTGGGGGTGTTGAAAGAGGCTATCAAGAATGCGATATTGGACGGTGTTATTCCCAACGAACGCGAGGCGGCTTATCAGTTTATGCTTGAACGGGCAAAGAAGATGAAACTGACGAAAGTAGATACAGCCAAGGACTGACAATAAAAAAGCGGAGAACGTATTTACGCCTCCGCTTTTTTATTGTCAATTTCGCTCTATTATAGCGCGAAGTTATTTTTACGGTTAATCCATTTTCCACGTGTGAAATCCGGGAAGTCAACCAATGCGCCTCCACGGGCAATAGACATTTCAGACAATCCGGAAATTGCGCTCCAAGCTGCCGCGTCATAGCAATCCATAGGAGCCGGCTGCTTGTTGCGGATAGCATTGATCAGGTCGAACATCATCACATAGTCCATACCACCGTGTCCGGCTTCGGAAGCCTCAGCTTCATGTTCAGCCCAAAGCTTGTGGTCGTATTTTTTGAACCAATCTTCCGAGTTATCCCAGCGATGCGGTTTGGATTGTCCTTGTACGTACACTGTATCTCCGTCGTTCATCCACAAACCTTCTGTACCTTGAATGCGGAATCCCAAAGAGTAAGGACGCGGAGAGTTGGTATCATGGGTAACGATAATAGTCTGTCCGTTTGCGCATTTAATCATGGATGTTACAATATCGCCCAAGTTGAAACGGACTTTAGCCAACGGATGGTCGGCTCCTCCGTTATCTACAATAAACTTATGCAGACCTCTGGATTGAGTGGCCATAGCCGATAAAGATACAAAGCGGTTTCCGCAATTGATATCCATGCAATGAGCTACCGGGCCAATTCCGTGTGTCGGGTAAACATCTCCGTTGCGATGTACAGAGTGGTTTGTACGCCATTGTGCTTCAGAGAAAGCGGTCGGGCCCATCCGTAAGTCTCCACTTCCGGGTTGGTACGTATAATGTACGCCGTCATTAAACTTCACATCACGCAGGTCATGCTCATAACCGCATGTCCCATGCAGCATCTCTCCGAATAATCCCTGGCGGACCATATTTAATGCGGCCATGCAATCGCGACGGTAGCACACATTTTCCAAAATGTTCAGCTGGCTGCCGGTGGCTTCGGAAGTGTTAACCAAATCCCAGCACTCCTCCAATGTATTGGCGGCTGATACTTTAACGCCTACATAAGGAACGCCTGCTTTCATGGCTGCTACCGACATCGGTACGTGCCATTCCCACGGGCTGGCGATAATAACGCAATCAAATTCTTCGTTGTTCAACATCTGTTCGAATGCGCGTTCGCTTCCGGTATATACTTTGGGAGCCGGAACGTTGAATTGCGCGATATGTTTCAGCGTCTTTTCAATGGGACCCTGTTGTACATCGCAGATGGCTACGATTTTATTACCGGGAATGGCCAACACGTTATTGATATGTTCGTGGCAACGTGAACCTGTTCCAATGAATCCGAAACGTAATTTCCCGTCATCCTTCCCGGCCGGTTTCTTTTTGGCTTGGGTTTCAGGAATGGCGTTTACCGCAGATGCATTGCCGGTCATGGCTAAACCGGCTGCTCCTAAGCCTGCAACTGATACTTTCTTTAAAAATGAACGACGAGTGTTCTCCATATTATTAAGTGTTTATTTTTGATAGTTTATAATTCGTTTCGACAAAAGTACATTTTTATTTTTATATTCCCTATAAAAGAGTTTTTTTATTCTAAATAGGTGTATCCATACAATCCTGAACGGTAATTGGAGATAAATTCACGTCCCTCTTCAGCGGTGATGGTGCCTTTTTTGACAGATGAAGCCACCCACACCTCGATGGCGCGTGCCATCCGTTTGGGGTTGAACTGAACATATTCCAATACATCGGCTACGGTCTCGCCTTCGATTACCTTATCGATAACATATTTATCTCCTTTTACTTTGATGTGTACCGCGTTGGTATCTCCGAACAGATTATGCAAATCGCCCAATATCTCCTGATAAGCGCCGACAAGGAAAACACCTAAATAATAATGCTCTCCCTGTTTTAAAGGATGTACAGGCAGGTGATAGGAGAAATTGCGTGTAGAGATGAAATTGTCAATCTTTCCGTCCGAATCGCACGTGATGTCTTGCAAAGTAGCCGATTTGGTAGGTTGTTCATTTAACCGGCTGATGGGCATGACGGGGAATATCTGGTCGATGGCCCATGAGTCCGGCAAAGACTGGAATAACGAGAAATTACAGAAGTATTTGTCCGGCAAAAGTTTGGAAATCTTCTTCAACTCATCGGGCGCATGCTTCACGTTTTCCGCCATGTCGAATACATCCCGCGCGATAGACCAGAAAAGACGTTCCACTTGGGCGCGTGTCCGGAGGTCGATTAGTCCGAGATTGAACAATTCGAGAGCCTCTTCACGGCATTGTACCGTGTCGTGCCAGGTCTCGATAAGACGGGGCAGATTCAGGTTGTCCCATAGGTTATAGAGTTCGCGAACCAATTCGTGCGCATCGGGCTGGAGCTCTTCGTTCTCATCACATTGAGGCAGGTGTGTGCTGGCCAGGGCTTCGATAGATCGGAAGAGCGTCGTGGAGGGGAAGGGGGTGCCTCGATGTGTAGGTCTCGGGGGGGGCCG
>URGO01000188.1 GCA_900547435.1 uncultured Parabacteroides sp. | reverse complement strand
CGGGGTGTAGCTCAGCCCGGTTAGAGTACGCGTCTGGGGGGCGTGTGGTCGCTGGTTCGAATCCAGTCACCCCGACTTAAAAAGATAAAAGGAGTTAAGCCAATCAGCTCGACTCCTTTTTCTTTTTAGATAAGCTGTATGAAGCAGAAAATGATTATATTTGTATGCAATTCATTTTACTATAAAACAAATCTACGAGGCATGAAAAAACAGTTATTATCTCTTTTAGGGGCGTGTTGCCTTTGCGGGCTGAATGCACAACAGATGTATCAGAACCCGGTTATTCACGGAGATGTGGCGGATCCGACAATTATCCGGGTCAATCAAACGTATTATGCGGCGGGTACCTCATCGGAATGGGCTCCGTTCTATCCTTTGTTCCAATCTTCCGATTTGGTGAACTGGGTACAAATCGGGCATTTGTTTGATAAACAACCGGAATGGACTAAATCTTCTTTTTGGGCTCCGGAGCTTTTCTATCATAAAGGTAAGACCTATGTATATTATACAGCACGGCGGGAGTCGGATGGCATATCGTATATCGGTGTGGCAACGGCTGATTCTCCGGCCGGACCTTACACGGACCATGGCGTTATTGTGGAATATGGTACGGAAGCGATAGATGCCTTTATTTTGGAAGATGGAGGAGAATTGTATATCAGTTGGAAGGCATACGGATTGGATAAGCGTCCGATTGAGTTGCTGGGATGCAAATTGTCGGATGATGGTTTGCGCTTGGATGGGGAAATATTTTCCTTATTGAAAGATGATGAACGGAGAGGCATGGAAGGTCAGCATTGGTTGAAAGCCGGTGATTATTATTATCTGATTTATTCGGTAAACGGATGTTGCGGACCACAGAGTGATTATGCGGTTTCGGTAGCCCGTTCCAAGAATCTGAAAGGACCGTATGAGAAGTATGAAGGCAATCCGATTCTGCATGGTGACGGGAAAACGATACAATCTTGTGGACATGGAACGATAACGACAACTCCTGACGGGCGGATGTTTTATCTTTGTCATGCCTACCTGATGGGAGATGATTTCTTTATGGGACGCCAGCCTATCCTTCAGGAAATTGTTTTGGGAGAAGATGGTTGGTTCCATTTCAAAGAAGGGGAAGAGGCAAAAATACAGCACCCGACACCATTCCCTTTGACGGCCCAGCAGCCTGTGTTTGATTTCAAGGATGATTTCGCTTCAGAGAATTTGAATGTAGCATGGTCGTGGAACTATCCCTATTCCACACCGGATATCCGATTGGACAAGGGACGTTTATCTTTGGAGGGCGCATTGAAGCCGGAGTGTACAGGTGGAACAGCTCTTTGTTTGCGACCGGAGGCTTCGCAATATTGCCTGGAAACGGCGATTGCTAATCAGAATAAAGCCTGGAAAGGCATTACCTTGTATGGGGATGATAAGAATTTTGTCACTTTGGGAGTACAGGATGATAAATTACAACTGAAGATGGTGAAATCCGGCGAGGAAATCATGCTGAGCGAGCCTATTCCATTACCGGATAAGCATTCTGCTGTTTATTTGCGTATGAACGTCAAAGGAGGGCATCCTGAAGTTTTCTCGTATAGTTGGGATAGGCAACATTGGCTCCCGATTCAAGAGAAAAAAGAACAGCAGGGTAGTTTGGTTCAATGGGATCGGGTAGCCCGGCCCGGATTATTCCAACAAGGCGAAGGCGTTGCGGTATTCGAATATGCGCGGATGCAGTATAAAGGAAATGAATAAACAAAAGAAAGAATAGGTAAAGCCTAATAGGAGTTTGTTAGTTTTTGGGTTTATTCGTTTTTTAGTTGAGATAGAAGAACAGAAAAACCAAAAGCTAACAAACTTATAAACTTATTGGGGTACGGTGATCTCTCCGGCCAGCGAGCATTGCATATATTCTTTGACTTCGTTGGGGGTAAGTCCGGAACCGAAAAGGAACATCAGTTTGGTGATGGCGCTCTCGGTAGTACTATCATAGCCGCTGATTACTCCGTTTTCCCATAGATGGTGACCGGTCTCGTAACGTTCCATTTCTACGCTTCCCGTATGGCATTGCGTTACATTTACAATAACAATACCTTTATCTGTTGCTTGTTTTAATAGAGTGAGAAACCATTCCGCGGTCGGAGCATTGCCACTTCCGAAGGTTTCTAATACAACTCCTTTCAAGTTCGGCGTATTCAAGATACTTTCTACAACCGATGGCGATAGTCCGGGGAAGAGTTTGAGTATGGCGATATGATTATCAAACTCGAAGTGTGGCTTCAGAGGTTTGCGTAATACCGGACGATAGATATGGGGCAGATTGTAATGGATTGAGATCCCCGCATGTGCCAAGGCCGGATAATTATAAGAATGGAAAGCATTAAAGTTGTCTGCGCTGGTTTTGCTGGTGCGGTTTCCGCGCATCAGATCATTTTCAAAGAAAATACAGACTTCTTGAATCATCGCTACATCACCATCACGTGCGGAAGCAATTTCGATGGCTGTAATCAAATTCTCTTTGCCATCCGTGCGAAGCATTCCTAAAGGTAATTGCGAACCGGTCAGAATGACGGGCTTGTGCAGATTCTCTAACATGAAGCTTAGGGCAGATGCCGTAAATGCCATGGTATCGGTACCGTGCAACACAACAAATCCATCATATTTCGCGTAATTGTCTGAGATGATACGGGCGATTTTTACCCAGGATTCCGGTCCGATTTCAGAAGAATCCAGAAGTGTTTCAAATTGAATTGTTGAAATCGAGCAATTCAAGCGGTTTAAATCCGGGATGTGTCGTCGCAGATGTTGGAAATTGAAGGGTTCGAGTACCCCTGTTTCCAAGTTCTGAATCATTCCGATTGTCCCACCTGTATAAATCAACAGGATAGAAGTCTGATGCGTATTGCTCTCCATACCAAATTGAGTTTGTAAGTTCCCCGTTTTTAGTTGAGCTTATAAACTAATAAACCCATCTTTATTCTGTTTGCAAAAATAACTATCATTTTGTAATCTGAAAAGGTTTTCTATTAATATGTTCGCGAATATTTTATAGCATTATGATTTAATGAGGATGCGTGATAAACCTATTATAAATAGAATCTATCGCCTCATAAAAATAACCGTTGAAAATAAATACCCAAAAACCAAAACTAATTCCTACTTTTGTCTGTTGTAAAGATAAAGCGATAATTATTATTAACTTACATAAATTGGAACGAATATGGAAAAGAGTATCAAAGGAACGCGTACAGAACAGAATCTGTTGAAATCATTTGCCGGCGAATCACAAGCAAGAGGCAGATATACTTATTTTGCAAGTGTAGCAAAAAAAGAGGGATACGAACAAATTGCGGCTATCTTCTTGGAAACCGCTGAACAGGAAAAAGAACACGCTAAACGTTTCTTTAAATTCTTGGAGGGCGGAATGGTTGAGATTACCGCGGCTTATCCGGCCGGAGTAATCGGAACAACTAAAGATAACCTGGCCGCAGCAGCTGCTGGAGAGAACGAGGAATGGACGGAACTTTATCCGGAGTTTGCTAAAATTGCAGATGAAGAAGGATTCTCGGAGATTGCTACGGCTTTCCGCATGATTTCTAAGGTTGAGGCGGAACATGAGAAACGTTATCGCGCTTTGTTGGCTCGCGTTGAGGCTGAAAAGGTATTCGAAAGAGATGAAGAAATCCTTTGGCAATGCCGTAATTGCGGATTCGTTATTTCTTCCAAGAAAGCTCCGTTGAAATGCCCGGCATGTCTGCATCCGCAAGCTTTCTTCGAACCGATGAAGCAGAACTACTAAGCAATTGATAATTGACAATTGACAATTATGAAGATGAGGAGGGTGTGTCAAAGCAATTTGACACATCCCCCTTTTTTCATCAATTTATATCCAACGCTTTCATCATGGAATATATAGATATTCACACACACCGCATTCCTAAGAGCAAATCGGCCGGGCCGATAACTTGTTTGAACTGGATTATCGGAAAAGAGAAACCGGACTTCGGGTTTCTTTCCGCAGGTATTCATCCGTGGTTTATCGAAAAGGAGGGCGAAGAGCAAAGGGCTTTGCTGGAAAAGGAGGCATGTGCTCCGGAAATCCGAATGATTGGCGAGGCGGGACTGGATAAATTGATGATTACCCCTTGGGAGACTCAAATCCGTCTTCTTCGGGCACAGATTCGTTTGTCGGAAAGCCTTCATAAACCACTTATCCTTCATTGCGTCAAGGCTTGGTCGGAACTGATGTCTTTACACAAAGAATTTAAACCGGTTCAACCCTGGATTATTCATGGATTTCGGGGAAAAAAAGAATTAGCCGAGCAATTGATTCAACAAGGATTTTACCTTTCTTTCGGAGAACGTTTCCGAAAAGATTCTCTTTATGTCGCATGGCCGGATCATTTATTCCTTGAAACCGATGAATCCCTACTCCCCATTTCCGAAATTTACCAATCTATTGCCTCCGCATTACAAATACCTATCGAACAACTTGCCTTACAAGTAGAAAAAAATTTTCAGAATCTTTTTCTTTTTTGATAGTTGGGGCTTTTCTCCTTTCTTCTCATAAAAGAATCGTCTAACAGCTGTGCACTTTGCGTCTAACGGCTGTGTTTGTTTCGTCTAACAGTTGTTAGACGCAAGTTGCACAGCTGTTAGACGAAAAAATGGTCGGATAATTATCCGGAAATGTCCCGGGATTTGTCTTTCGTAAAGGGGAGAAAAAAGAGAGAAAAAATGCATTTAATATTTTTTATCAGGAAAATGTTTGGAGGAAACCGAGACAAACCGTACATTTGCAATGTGGTTTTTTCATAATAGTATTAGATTTAAGGTTAACAAAGTTGATTAGGGGTTGTCGTGAGACAGCCTTTAATTGTTTATAGAGGATACCTCTTAGAATCTACATTTATTTTCTTATATTTGATACAGTCTGACGCTATTTATTTGACTGTAAATAGATTAACAAGAATTCGCGTGAGGTGTGGGCAACGG
>URGO01000187.1 GCA_900547435.1 uncultured Parabacteroides sp. | reverse complement strand
ACCAGCCCGATGCCGATGTAGAGGGTGGCGGTGGAGGAGCCGCCCGCCGAAAAGAAGGGAAGGGACAGACCGGCCACCGGCAGCACCGAGAAGCACATCCCGAAGATGACAACCGACTGGAAGGCGATGGAGGAGAAGAAGGTGCCGCCGCCCTGGCGCCCGTGCAGGAAATATATTACGCTCTGCTTGCCGACAAGGCGGGGCTGGAAGCCGCTGTGCGCAGCAAAGACCAGACCGGCGCGCATGTCACGGTGGGCAGCATGGGGCCGATGCAGGCCGACCTGGCCCTGCGGGAAGCGTTGGCTATGGGCGCCGACTTCCTGATGATGGGACGTTACTTCGCCCGTTTTGATGAGTCGCCGACCAAAAAGTTGAAAATTGGCAATAACTTCGTAAAAGAATATTGGGGAGAAGGCTCTAACCGGGCAAAGAACTGGCAACGTTATGATATGGGCGGAAGCGAAGCGCTGAAATTTGAAGAGGGCGTGGATAGCTATGTGCCGTATGCCGGTAAGATGAAGGATAATTTGGCGGTAACCTTAGGCAAGATTAAAGCAACGATGTGTAGTTGTGGTTCGATTACTATCGAACAATTGCAGAAGACCGCTAAGATCACATTGGTTTCATCTACTTCAATCGTAGAAGGTGGAGCACATGATGTTATCTTGAAGGAACAGAATTAAACCGATTCTTTTCATATGCATACCGGAAAGCGGATTTTATCTCAAAGATCCCTTTCCGGTTTTGTGTTGATTAATCGACGGTAATCCCCATTTTCTTCATCAGAAAACAAGCGTTCATGTTCTGGGCGATTCCTTCCTGTAACTGATAGGAGAAGCTTAATTCATCATTCCGGATATCCGCTTCAAAACGATAATTCTTAATCTGATGAGGAAATTCCTGTTCCAGACTTCCGAGTATCAAATCGTGCGTGGCTATAATTCCGCACGCATTATAGGCAATCAATTGTTTCATCAAAGCCATTGAACCTTTTTGCTTGTCGATGGAGTTCGTGCCTTTCAGTATTTCATCCAAAATAATAAAGAGTTGTTCTCCCGCTTGAAGGCGAGAGATAATCATCTTCAATCGTTTTAACTCCGCGAAGAAATAAGATTCATTACCGGCTAAAGAATCGGATGTACGTAAGCTAGTGACTAATCGTGCCGGATAAATCTCCAATCGTTTCGCGCATACCGGAAGTCCCATGCAAGCAAGTAAATAATTAACGCCAATCGTCCGCAAATAGGTGCTTTTCCCGGCCATATTGGCACCGGTAATAATCAGGAACCAAGGACTTCGTGGAATATCAATCGGATTCTTTACACATTGCTTACGATTCAATAAAGGATGTCCTACCTGTTCTCCTTGCATCCGGAAATAGTTTTCAGCAATCTCCGGGTAGGTAAAATCGGGATGCGTGAAAGCATAATTCCCTAATGAAGAAAGCGCATCGAAATCTGCTAAGGCCATAATCCAATCCGTAATATCCTCTTTGTGTTCAGTACGCCATTGCTCTAATGCAATAGCTTGGCGCGTATCTCTCAAATATAATATATTTAATATCATTCCCGCCAGACTAAAACGCTGGTTTAAAGCTCCGATATGTCGGGATAGGGTTTTCAACAAACCGGATGCTTTCCGATTCCCTTTGAAGAAATGCCTTTGCAGTTCGTTCAAGATAGGAGCTTTGAAATTTCTTTCTTCTATATGCTTAATCAATTCTGCATAGGTTTCTAAGATATGTTCTATTTTGTCTACGGAAAGATGAAGCCGATAGATTTCTTTGGCCCGCCAATATGCGATAATGAAAGAGATAAGCAGATACATCCCCAGCCATTCCTCGGCTATAAATCCCAGTAGATATCCTCCGGTCAGGAGTACCCAAAGGAGTGGAACAGCCCATATCAGTACCCTCCAGAAATGATTGCCCGCAAAATGATTCGAATCGTTTCCTAATTGTTCCAGATTACGGATGTCATTCCCTTTGCCTTGCTTTCTTTGTCCTAATAGGTAAAAAGATTGGAATTGATTTGGTAAGCCCGCCAGTTCCCGGATGGCTTCTTGGCGCTTCACGATGGAATCCTTTTCAGTTAAAGGCTGCTTCATCCATTCCGCCAGATGTCTCTTCCCGAAATATGTTGTACATCTGTTCATGGATTGGAACAGGGAATGTTCTCCAAACAGATCCAGATCTAACGAGAAAGCGTGTTCGCTATCCTGTTCTTCCGGGGCTCCGTCGAATGCAGAAAAGTCATAATCCAATGCTTTCAACTCGTTTTGGTTATAAGTCAATAACGTCTCGCAATCTGTTCGCTTGGAGAACAGGCGATTATGATATACCATCAATCCGATAAATGGAATGGCGAAAAGGAGCAGCACAGCTATCCGTTCGGGCCATGTCGGAAACGGAACAAAATAGAATAGGAAAATAGCGATTAAGACAATCAGCAGACGAAGTGTCCCGATGGTATGAATTTTCCGTTTAAGGAGGGATATCATTTGTTCGTTCTTCCGGATATTCTCTTGAAAATAGGTATATATCTTTTCCATCATAACCGATAATTTGAAAACGTTTCGGACCAGATATAAAAAACGGCCGGCATATTACTTATACCGACCGTCCTTTATTCTATTGTATAGACTTTCTCTCGCGCAAATCAAGCTTCCGCCTTAATTTCCTTTACAGAAACATAAGAACGATCTGCTTTTCCTTTGTGGAAAGTAACCACGCCATCAACCAATGCATACAGTGTATGGTCTTTACCCATACCAACGTTTACACCCGGATGATGAACAGTACCTCTTTGACGAACGATAATGTTACCGGCTTTAGCGGTTTCACCACCGAACAATTTAACACCTAATCGTTTGCTTTCTGATTCACGGCCGTTCTTTGAACTACCGACTCCTTTCTTATGTGCCATATCGTATTAATAATTTAGAAGTTACAAAATAATAAAATCACTCTACAGAGCTTAAGCGTTGATAGATTCGATTTGAATCTGAGTCAGATATTGACGGTGACCGTTCTTTCTTTCGAAAGTTTTTCTTCTTTTCTTTTTGAAGATGATCACTTTATCCCCTTTCAGGTGGCTCAATACTTTTGCGGTAACTTTTGCGCCTTCTACTTTCGGTGTACCGATCTTAACCTGACCGTCATTGTCCACTAAAAGAACACTGTCGAATTCTATCTGAGCGCCTTCTTCGGCTGCCAGTCTGTGAACATAAACCTTACGGTCTTTTTCTACTTTAAATTGCTGTCCTGCAATTTCAACAATAGCGTACATTTGTTTTGTTGTTTTAATGTTAATACCATGGGGTGGGTTATGAACCGCTTATTGTACCCCTGAGGAAAATTTTCAGGTCGCAAATTTAATGCTTATTTTCGGTGAAACAAATATTTGTTAGAAAAAAATCATCGCTTCGGGAGAAGAAAAATCAGATATTTACAAAATTAAAATTTTGGAAAAATGAACGAATGTTTATATTTGCAATACTAAAACAAATTGTGCTATAAGGAGTATTTTTTATGGTGATTAATGGGATATGGAGGAAAAAGATTACGCACTGATTAGTGATAGGGAATTAGTCGATCGGTTACTTATCGGTGATGAAGAGATTGTCCGTTATTTGTTTTTTGATAAATGTACGCCGATGTTCAATTATATACTGCATCGGTTTTGTCCTTGTCAACTCGATAAAAACGAGCTGATCAACGAGTTGTATCTTTATTTGCAATCGGATAATTGGTATAAACTTCGGCAGTTCGATTTCCGGAGTAAACTGACGACCTGGTTGACGGTTGTTGCTGTACGTTTTTTTCAAAAAAGAAAAGGGGTACTGATGGATTATCGGAATCAATCGGCTCCAATAAAAGAAGAAGAGAAAGTTTTTGATTTTTTACCGGAACTGATCAGTAAGATGGACGTCTGGAATGCTATTCGTAAAATGAATAATGAACGATATCGTCAGGTGTTGGTCGATTTGGAGTTAAAGGACCTCGACCCGAAAGTGTTAGCCCGGGAAATGAATGTAACTGTGGAAAATTTGTATAACATCCGGCATCGGGCTGTAAAACAGTTAATAGCAGTAATAAGAGAGGAGGAACATTATGTTTGATCGTCTGGACTCTTTATCGGATGAGCTTTTGGCTGCTTATCTGGATGGGAATACTACTCCTGAGGAGAATCTGAAAATATGGCAGGTCCTGCAGCATGACGGACAAGAGAGAGAGGCTTTCGAGGTGGCTTGCAATAGTCTCGATATTCCGGTGTTTTTTGCTGCATCGTCTTGTCGGAATCTGTGTGTGATTCGTTCTGAACTTGCTGTATTACAAAAGCGAGGGAAAGAGGTGACGGAAGAGGAACTGATACAGATTGCGCTGAAGCAGCATTGGTATGAGGAGGAGAAAGGGACTCCTTTGAAATATATCGGAAAATTGGTCGAGAGTTTCGGATTGAAGGTGGAGAGACGCTTCTGCCGGGAGATAAACGAATTGTTCCGGGAGTTAGAACAAGGGCACGATGTCATTGCTTGTGTCGATGGTGGTGAGCTGAGCGGGAATCTTGAACAGGAGGAATTCGAGGATCGCTGGATTGGGGAAATACCCGATCACGTAGTCCTCGTTCGTAACATAGATTATTCGGAACCGCCTCGGGTCGAAGTCTACGATGTTGCGATGGAAGAGCCTGTCCGGTATTATCCTTTGGATCGTTTTATCGATAGTTGGAAAGATTCGAAATATTATATGATTAGTATAAATTAATAAGTTAAGTTATGGTAAGACCTGCTGATTATATTCATCCGGAAGATGAAGCTGCACGCCGGAATATGGAAGCTATCCCTGGGTTTGCAGCAGCGATGAAATTGTTTATGCGTTATTATGACGAGCAGATTGTGCACGGTATGAATATGGCGAATAAAATTCGGCTTTCACCGACTCAGCTGCCTGAAATTTATCAGAAATTGCCTCCGATTTGTCAAAGGCTCTCAATTTCAGAACCTGAGTTTTATCTCGAAATGGATCCTTATCCTAATGCTTA
>URGO01000186.1 GCA_900547435.1 uncultured Parabacteroides sp. | reverse complement strand
CTGAAAGAGCGGCTTCCACCTGCAACGCACCTTGGTGCGCTTCGTTATCGAGGACGATAAAGTACACGATTTGGAGGTTATCGAGTTAGGGAATCGGTAAGAAGAAAAAATCTGCATAAAATAGCTACCAAGGATAAAACCAAAATCCTTGGCAGCTATAGGTTATGTTATACCTTTAAAATGAAAAGCTATAATCCATTCCTTGATCAGGGCGAACCAATAGATTGGTGATACGGAAATTAATTCGCCCCTCACCTTGAAATGTTTCGGGATAATAAACCGTAATTGTGTGCCGGCTTTGCGGCTCGATTTTGAACTCACGGAAATATTCCAATTCTTTCTTATGTTCTGTCTTTTTAAGATAGAAAGGTAAGTCCGATTCATTCTGAAGGACAAGTCGGCAACTTGTCTTACTACGCTTGACATCAACTATTTTCACGGACTTCTCAAACAATTCTTTCAACCAGTGCTCCTCTCCAACCAACAAATCATTAATCCAAACAATCGTACGGTGATTATTCAAAGCCTCACGGATACCATCTAAGGTACGTTCATTGACTAAAACAAATGTCATCGTGCGGTGTTCTCCTTTATAAAACTCAACATCCAAATTAATCGGATTGTGAACATCGCTGTTTCCAAGCATAGTCAGGCCTTTCTCCAAACACCAACGATGCGCTTCGGGGAAATAAGATCCGCCATTGGCCACTTCGATACCTTGCATCCAACCATTATTATAAATCTCTGTATGTTCTTTCCACCACAAAGTAGTATCAGGCTGTTGTCTGTCCCAACCGGGGTGATTCCAGAAAATAAAAGCGCCTTGATCTTTAGCAGCCTTAAATGAATCGTGCCAGTCTTGCTGGTCTAATGCATTGCAATCACTTAAAAAAATCGCATTGAAATGACCTGGTGCCATCGAACGGGTAATCTCACTACCTCGGATTAACAATATATCATGCCCTTTCGCTGATCCTTCAGCCACTTCAAATGATCGGCCATGATGCCCTTTCACATCCTCCTGATGAGGCCGGTATTCGATATGTTCAGTCAAAGATATTGCATCTAATCCTTCACGCCAAGCCTCAGCAACCCGTACAGTAGGCCATACCAAACCATCGGAATACACTGTGTGCGTATGAAAGTCGCATTTTAGGGTTTCATAACCTCCCAAATCAGGTATATGAATTTCATTTCGCACCTGCGATTGTGCGGATAAAGAAATGCCGGCTACAAACAAAGCCAAAAATAATTTTCTCATAATGAACTCTTTTATTGTTATTTATGCAAATAAACAGAACTCGTATGACAAATATATGTAAACGTTATGACGATTTTATTTCAAACCTCTTTATTTTTATGCCTACCTTTATCCAAAAAGGATGGGACGTTTGTCTCCGTTTATGCCGACCTTTTCATCCAAAGGATGGGAGCTTTTCGGGCTTCTTCCATTAACCTATTATTGGGAATAAGCAATTGCCATCTTGTCCTCTTATTCCTTATTCATTTACTTTTGATATGCCTTTTTGGCAGAAAACATGACACGAAACAAAAGCATTTTCTCCTTTTTCTTTTTGGCACACCATTTGTTTCTTTCTTTGTGTCTACTTGAAAGAGTGGACATAAATAAACAGAATAATAACAATAAAAAAATATAAACATCATGGGAAAGATTATAGGAATCGACTTAGGTACAACCAACTCTTGTGTTGCCGTTTTGGAAGGCAACGAACCGGTTGTCATTGCAAACAGCGAAGGTAAACGGACTACTCCTTCAATCGTTGCATTTGTAGAAGGTGGCGAACGTAAGGTGGGTGACCCTGCAAAACGTCAAGCCATCACAAACCCGCAGAAGACCGTCTTCTCAATCAAGCGCTTCATGGGTGAAACGTATGATCAGGTACAAAAAGAAATCTCCCGCGTACCGTACAAGGTAGTGCGTGGCGACAACAATACTCCGCGTGTAGACATCGACGGTCGTCTGTATACACCGCAGGAAATCTCGGCGATGATTCTTCAGAAGATGAAGAAGACAGCAGAAGATTATCTGGGACAGGAAGTAACGGAAGCCGTTATTACCGTACCGGCTTACTTTAGCGATGCTCAGCGTCAGGCTACGAAGGAAGCAGGTGAAATTGCAGGTCTGAATGTCCGCCGTATTGTAAACGAACCGACTGCCGCTTCTTTGGCTTACGGTTTGGATAAGGCCAATAAGGATATGAAGATTGCCGTATTCGACCTCGGTGGTGGTACGTTCGATATTTCAATTTTGGAATTGGGAGACGGCGTATTCGAAGTGAAATCGACCAACGGTGATACACACCTGGGAGGTGATGACTTCGACCACGTAATCATCGACTGGTTGGCTGAAGAGTTCTTGAAAGATGAAGGTGTTGACTTACGCAAAGACCCGATGGCTTTGCAACGCTTGAAGGAAGCTGCCGAAAAGGCGAAGATCGAACTTTCGAGCACAACTTCTACGGAAATCAACTTGCCGTACATCATGCCAGTAAACGGTGTGCCTAAGCACTTGGTTAAGACCTTGACACGTGCAAAATTCGAACAGTTGGCCGATAGCTTGATCCAGGCATGTATTCCTCCTTGCCAGCAGGCGTTGAAGGATGCAGGTTTGAGCACATCAGATATTGATGAAGTTATCTTGGTAGGTGGTTCAACACGTATCCCGGCCGTACAGGAAATCGTACAGAAATTCTTCGGCAAGGCTCCATCGAAAGGTGTGAACCCAGATGAAGTAGTCGCTGTAGGTGCTGCTATCCAAGGTGGTGTCTTGACGGGTGAAGTAAAAGATGTCTTGTTGTTGGACGTAACACCATTGTCATTAGGTATTGAAACTATGGGCGGTGTCATGACGAAGTTAATTGAAGCCAATACGACTATACCGACCAAGAAGTCTGAAGTCTTTACCACAGCCGTAGACAATCAGCCATCGGTAGAAATTCACGTATTGCAGGGTGAACGTTCGTTGGCTAAGGACAACAAATCCATCGGCCGCTTCCACTTGGATGGAATTCCAGCCGCACAGCGTGGCGTGCCTCAGATTGAAGTAACTTTCGATATCGATGCCAACGGTATCTTAAATGTATCGGCAAAGGATAAAGGAACAGGCAAAACGCAAAGTATCCGCATCGAAGCTTCCAGCGGTTTGAGCGAAGACGAAGTAAAACGTATGAAAGAAGAAGCTCAGGCCAATGCTGAAGCCGACAAGAAGGAGAAAGAACGTATCGACAAGTTGAATCAAGCCGACAGCATGATCTTCCAGACTGAAAAGCAACTGAAAGACCTGGGCGATAAGATTCCGGCCGACAAGAAGGCGCCGATCGAAGCAGCTTTGCAGAAACTGAAAGATGCACATAAGGCTCAGGACGTAGCCGCATGCGATGCAGCGATGAACGAACTGAACAGTATCTTCCAAGCTGCTAGCCAACAAATGTACAACCAAGGCGGTGCACAAGGTGGCACAAACTTCGGCGGTGCGCAAGGTAATCCGAACGCAGGCAATGCCGGAAACAATAATAACAACGGCAAAGACAACGTAACGGATGTTGATTTTGAAGAGGTGAAGTAAGTATCGGCAAACAACGATAACCAACGATAGAAAAGTAGGGTGTAGCTCAATGAGTTACGCCCTATTTTGTTTTTAACACTTTCTGACATAAGAAACTTACTATGTCGCTGCGCTTCTTGCCCATATTGGAGAAAGCGGAGTAAACGTAATACATGAGTTCTTGCTGACTGCACATTTCATTTGGTTGGATTGTAATTGAGGGTGGAAGAATCAGGTCATGTTCTACAAAGGGTAGGCACTGGCAAGAATGGCCTTTTGTTCCTCTTCGCTAAACATCTTGATTTTTCCGGCAAACCATTCAAGTTCTCCTTTTTGAAGCGCTTGTTGCTGTTCGCTCTGGCGTTCCATCAGAATAGATACTTTCTCTTGCTCTTTTTCCGTAAGGGCTTCTTCAAGTATGCGATTCTTACGCTTCAGAACATTGTACTTTTCCATAAAGGCAATGGAAATACAGAGATAACCTACGGCTATGGCAAGCACTAATACCGCATGGAAACGGAACTTGGAAGGAAAGTCCGGCAAAGCATCAACATTGTCGCAAACGATAAGGGCAACTACAAGCATAAGCGCAGCTCCGACATACATCGCCCGGACTTTGATTTTTTGGCTCGCAGGAGAAACGCCCACAAGCATAGCTATAGCCAAAGCAGCAACCAATAAGATGGATGTCAATATAAAGATTGTCATGTGTCACGTCCTCCCTGTTATGGCTTTACTATGATGCGCCAATAGCCTGCCTTGTCAGAGCCTTCATGAACAAGGATGCCTCTATCACGGAGCTCTTTGATGTTCTTTTCAACAGCCCGTTTAGACACGCCAATTTTTACAGACATTGCTTCTGCTGTTATAGAAGGGTCGGAAATAACCAAGTCTATTATCTTTTGCCCTGTACGGCTAACTCTTTTGGATGCTTCTTCTCCTTTTACACCGAACTTTTTCTCCGAAGCATTATTGGTTACACCGAACATTTCCTCCGAACTTTTTCCATTTACACCGAACTTTTCTGCATTTACACCGAACTTTTTCTCCGAACCTTCTTCGTTTACAGGGTACTTTTTGAGGGTACTATTTACCCTGTCGGCCACTTCTTCTACGGGGATTCTGCCGTTCTCGCCCCAATTCAGATTATAGAAAGTGGTGAAGAACGAAGAGGCTTCGGTCTTATAGCGAGGCTCCTTGCCGGGTAGGAAGTTGGGCAGCTTCTCAGTTAGTTCGCGCATTTTGCGGAGGCCGGAGCCACGCTTCTCCATGTAGTCGAGCTGAGTAAACATATCGGCAATGACGGGGTTGCGGCGTATGGACGGAACATTGTAAATGTCGCGGTCTTGTATCTGTGTGCCGTCAAGCATTGCACCGGGCGCCACCAATTCCACACGATCATCGTAAATGTCGATATGTACTTCGCCGCCCATTACCGTGTAATCCCGATGGATAAGGTGGTTTACCAATCCTTCAAAGATAGCACGGTCGGAATAGTCTGGCAGATTAAGGCGGTAGTTGGGCATCTTGACCCAA
>URGO01000185.1 GCA_900547435.1 uncultured Parabacteroides sp. | reverse complement strand
AATAAAAAAGTCTTATGGGCAAAAACAAACGGTTGGCCATTTGGATGCCGGTTCTCATCGCTGTATGTATCGCGTTGGGGATTTTTATAGGAAACCATTTCTGGTTCCTAAACCAAGGAAGAAATTTGAATATGTTCGGCAGCACGAATAAGATTAGTGCCGTATTGGGAATCATCAAAGAACAATATGTGGATACCGTAAATATGCAGGATTTGGTAGAGGGTGCCATTCCTAAAATATTCAGCGAACTGGACCCGCACTCGGTCTATATCCCCGCAAAAGACGTAGCTAAAAGGACAGAAGACCTCGAAGGTTCTTTTAGCGGGATAGGTGTATCGTTCAATATGCAGACTGACACAATCCTGGTGATAGAAGTCGTGCCCGGCGGGCCTTCCGAAAAAGCAGGCATCAAGCCTTTCGACCGCATCGTTACCATCAATGATACGGTCTACGCCGGAACAAAGACTGATGACGAAAAAATCATGAAACTCCTCCGGGGTATGAAAAACAGTACGGTAGAATTAGGCATCAAACGGGATAACAACCCGGAACTGCTCCACGTTCAGGTAACACGCGGAGATGTACCGGTCAATACCGTTGACGTGGCCTATAAAATAAAGGAAGGCATCGGAATGATCAAAGTCAGCAAATTCGGCCGTACCACCTACAACGAGTTTATCACTGCCATCGCCAAATTGAAGCAAGAAGGTTGCCAAGCATTCATCATAGACCTGCGCGGGAATACCGGAGGAGATATGGATGCGGCCATCAATATGATTAATGAGTTCATGCCGGAAGGTCGTCAGATCGTGTATGCCGAAGGGAAAGCTTTCCCCCGGCAAGATTTCTATGCGAACGGCACGGGAACCTGCAAAGAGAGTCCGATGGTGGTGTTGACCGACGAAGGTTCGGCATCAGCAAGTGAGATTTTCTCCGGAGCCATCCAGGACAACGATCGCGGACTGATTATCGGCCGCCGTACCTTTGGCAAAGGATTGGTTCAATCCCCCATCCAGCTGAATGACGGTTCAGAACTGCTGCTCACGGTAGCCCGTTATTATACCCCATCCGGACGTTGTATCCAAAAACAATATGAATTGGGAAAAACCGATGATTACGACCAAGACATCTACAACCGCTATCTGCATGGCGAATTTGACACGGCAGACAGCATCAAGCTGGATGACTCGCTAAAATACCAGACGGTAGGCGGACGCACGGTGTATGGCGGGGGAGGTATCATGCCGGACATCTTCATTCCGCGCGATACGTCCGGAGTGACCTCTTATTTCTCTAAAGTCATCAATTCGGGAATATTATACCGCTATGCATTGGAATACTCAGATTGGCACAAGCATGAGTTTGCCCAATATGAAAATTATGAAGAGCTTTGGGACTTCCTGAAATCCCAGCCACTGGTAAACGACTTTGCTAATTATGCAGCAAAGAAGGGAATCAAGAAACGTCCGTATCTGATTGCCATCTCACGCGAACTGATAGCCAATCAACTGCAAGCCTACATCATCCGGAACTTTTTCAAAGACGATGGTTTCTATCCGGTATTCTTGAAAGACGATCCGACCCTACTGAAAGCAATAGAGGTCATTGAAGCAGGCAGAGCTTTTCCTTTATGACAATCAGCGAAGAAAAACAACGGTTACGGAAAGAGATTGCTTGGCAGAAGAAGCAATATCCGGCAGAGACATTGGCATATTGGTCGGAACAAATCATTTGCTTTTTGGAACAGACTGAGCTGTTCCGAAAAGCTCACGCCATAGCCTGCTATCATGCTCTGCCGGGAGAAGTACAGACTGCCGGTTTCCTTAACCGATGGTATCAAAAAAAACAGATTGCCTTGCCGGTCGTGCAAGGTAACGATTTGCAGCTACTTCCTTATCAAGGAAAAGAAGCGGTCCGGCGCGGACCGTTCGGCATTTGGGAACCGGCATTCTCTCCTGAAAGCACCTCCATTGAAAAAGAGATAGACCTGATAATCGTCCCCGGCGTGGCATTCGACCGCCAACTGAACCGCTTGGGACGAGGTAAAGGATACTATGACCGACTACTGACGACCTAACAGGTTCCCAAAATCGGAATAGCCTATTCCTTCCAGCTTCGGGAACAGGTTCCGATCGAAGCGTTCGACCGCAAAATGGATTTGCTCATTACAGAAAAGGAGATTATCGGATAACCAGATCAAACAAGAAAGCGTTCCCAATCTCTTTGTTAAGGCTCTCTTTGAGTTTTTCTTTCGTAAGGAGCAGTTCATTACGCAATACAGCGGAAGTTATGGATATATAAAGCACCCTGTCCCGCACATAAATAGTACGTGTATAGTGCATGACCATCGGTCCCAACAGCTGCCTCCAAGCATATCGGATACGGGATTCCATGATTTTCTCATAAAGTTCGGTATTATCCTCAAAATAATCCCGCAAGATTTCGCCGATAGACTGAGCGTTCTTCCTCCTCATTGGTTTATCTCCTATTTATAGAAGTTACATTCCCCTGCTCAACTTCAAACAAGGCAAACTCATGATTTATCGCTTCCAATATCTCATCCAGATAATTGCGATTCGTATCGGTAATGAATATCTGTCCGAATTGATTATCACTGACCAAACGGATAATTTGCGCTACCCGTTGCGCATCCAACTTATCAAATATATCATCCAAAAGCAAAGCCGGAATCGTAGCCCCTTGCCGTGCCAACAAAGCATATTGCGCCAACTTCAACGCGATAAGGAAAGTCTTCCGTTGTCCTTGCGAACCGATACGACGAATCAAATAATCATCCAATGTCATATCCAAATCGTCTTTATGAATACCTACTGAAGTATATCCCAAAATAAAATCGCGTTCCAGATTGGTTTTAAGCTTTTCGTCCAACGGGCCCTCTTCCATGGGGGAAATATAACGCAATCCGACCGAATCGGCCGATCCACATATCTGTTGATGATACCGGTTGAAAAGCGGAATTAACTCTTCAACCGTCTGTTTCCGTTTGGCATAAATCACCTCACCATACATTTGCAACTGCATATCCAAGACATCAAACAGAGAATAATCCCGGACTTGCCCTTTCAGCAACGTATTCCGTTGCAAAAGCGCCTTATTATATTGTATCAAGGCATGCAAATAATTTTTATCTTGTTGTGAAATAATCAAATCCAGAAACCGGCGCCTCTCCCCACTCCCTTCCTGAATCAAATCCGAGTCGGCCGGCGAAACCATCACCAACGGAAGCAAACCTATATGTTCGGACAACTTATCATATTCCTTTTTATTCCGCTTGAACAGCTAGCGCTGCTTCCGGCGAATCGCGCAAAACAACTCCTCCCCTCTCCCCTCATAATCATACCATCCCTGCAACACGCACATCTCCTCGCCATTCCGGATAATCTGGCTATCGGGCGTATTAAGATGACTCTTGCAGAATGAAAGGTAATAGATAGCATCCATCAGGTTCGTCTTTCCCATTCCATTATTGCCGAAAAAGCAATTGATTTTCGGAGAAAAAACGGTTTCCGCCTGAACTATATTCTTATAATTAACAATAGAAAGTCGTTTCAGTATCATCTTCTAACACGTTATGAGCCTACAAAAGTAAAAAATATCCTTTTAAATGCAGATTATTCAGCAAAAAAAACTACTTTTGCGCTTTGAAGTAAAAAAGGCTTCGTTTAGAGCAATAAGTTTGTAAGTTTATTAGTTCATAAGTTTTTAGTTCTTAAATAGAAACAAAGCAAAAACTCATAAACTCAAAAACTAAAGGATTCAAGAAATAAATATTAAAATAACTATAAATAAATTATGGCTACTAAAGAAAAGGAAACCGTTGAAGTTGAAGAACTTGTTTCGAAATCGGAACTATTTATTGAAAACAATTCAAAGAAAATCATGCTGGGCATTTTGGCCTTAGCTGTCATTGTCGGTGCATTCTTCGGCTACAGACATGGCTATCTGATCCCTTTGCAGAAAAAAGCAAGCGTTGCCCTGTTCAAAGGGGAGCAGTATTTCGCGAAAGACTCTTTCCAATTGGCACTGAACGGAAATGGAGCTGATTATGAAGGCTTCGAAGCCATTATTGACCAATATGGGAATACGAAACCAGGTAATCTGGCAAAAGCATACGCAGGTATCTGCTACGCCAAATTAGGCCAATACGACCAGGCTTTGGAAAATTTGAAATCGTTTGATGCCAGCGATGACATGATTTCACCAGCCATCATCGGTTTAATAGGCGATTGCTATGTAAATATGGATAATGCAAAAGAAGGCGTTACCTACTTTGAGAAAGCAGCCAACGCCGCAGACAATGAAGTAATCAGCCCGATTTATTTGAAAAAGGCAGGTATTGCTTACGAAAGTATGCAGCAATACAACGATGCGGTAAAAGTGTACACCCAGATTAAAGAAAAATACTTTAATTCGATGGAAGCCGCTGATATCGACAAGTATATCGCCCGCGCCACTGCATTAGCAAAATAAGCAATAAAAAAACAAGGTTTCAGTCAGCCCGTCCAAAGGCTTACTGGAACCTTTACCATATTATTATATAAGAGGATCCATCATGGCTACAGCTTATCAGAATTTATCAGACTACGATTTTAATAGTGTTCCGGATGCATCCGATATGAATATCGGTATTGTTGTTGCTGAATGGAACAGACACATCACAGAAAAACTCTTAGAAGGAGCTTGCAATACGTTGGAAAAACATGGTGTAAAACCAGAGAATATTATTGTCAAACGAGTTCCGGGCAGTTTCGAATTGACTTTTGCCGCAAAAAGATTGGCAGACACTAAGGATATTGATGCTGTCATCGCTTTAGGATGCGTCGTAAAAGGAGACACACCACATTTTGACTATGTTTGCTCCGGCGTAACACAAGGCATTACCGAACTGAACCTCATGTACGATATACCGTTCATTTTCGGGCTGTTAACAACCGATAATATGCAACAGGCTGAAGACCGTGCCGGTGGGAAATATGGCAATAAAGGAGACGAAGCTGCAGTTACAGCAATAAAAATGATTGAAGAATCCAAATAGAAACGCAACGATTCGTTAGCAAACAGGATAAAAACTCATCGGTCGGGGAACGCCGCGCG
>URGO01000184.1 GCA_900547435.1 uncultured Parabacteroides sp. | reverse complement strand
CCCATTGAAACCGGAAGCCATAACCGACAAGATGATAGACGATGGTCCGACAAGCGGCACGACCGGATATCTCTTCCGCTGCGCTATGGCCACGACATCCGCTCCCGGATCGGCCACCGCCGGACACCCGGCTTCTGAGATAACCCCTACCGATTCTCCTTTCGCCAACGGAGCCAAATAGCCCGCCACCACTTCCGGCGAAGTATGCTTGTTCAACTCATAAAAGGTCAGGTCATCTATCACGATGGCCGGATCTGCTTTCTTCAAAAAGCGACGCGCCGTCCGGACATTCTCGACAACAAAATGACGGATACCCCGAATGACTTCAAGATTATATTCCGGCAATACACGGCGATGCTCCGTATCGCCCAATGTAACCGGTATAAGAAATAGAGATGCTTGCATATCTGTATTTTTCCGCAAATGTAGTATTTTTGCACCAAACTTTTATGCAAAATGGCACTTCCTATTGATTTTATACATCGGACACAAGCGCTTTTAGGCGACAAAGAATATGAAAAGTTTGCAAAAGCATTGCAAGAAGAGGTACCGGTAAGCATCCGGACGAATCCTCAAAAGGGTATGCAGATCACAAACGGCACTCCGGTTGCGTGGTGCGAAACAGGATTTTATCTGCCGGAACGCCCCTCGTTCACCTTCGATCCGCTTTTTCATGCCGGAGCCTATTATGTACAAGAGGCATCTTCCATGTTTCTGGAACAAGCCCTAAAGCAATGGATACACAAACCGGTTGTATGTCTGGATCTTTGTGCGGCTCCCGGTGGAAAGTCCACTCATCTGCAGAGCTTATTACCCCAAGGAAGCGTCCTGGTAAGCAACGAAGTCATTCGCTCACGCAGTTATGTCCTGGCGGAAAACATACAGAAATGGGGATTTCCCGCCAACATCGTCACCAACAATGATCCGGAGGAAATCGGCGCGTTGACACATCTGTTTGATATAATCGTTGCCGACGTTCCCTGCTCGGGCGAAGGCATGTTCCGCAAAGACAGTGACAGTACCGGCGAATGGAGCGTAGGAAATGTAGAACTTTGTGCCGCACGCCAAAAAAGAATCATCCACGATATCTGGAATGCCCTGAAGCCCGGAGGACTATTAATATACAGTACCTGCACCTATAATACGGAAGAGGATGAAGAAAATATCCATTATATAATAGAAGAGCTCGGAGCCCAGCCGGAAAATATTCCGGTCAATCCGGAATGGAACATCTGTGGTGCACTGAAACATGACATTCCGGTTTACCGTTTCTTCCCACACCGCACAAAAGGAGAAGGATTTTTCTTAGCGGTTTTACGAAAAGCAGAGGGAGATGTCGAAACAATCCGTTATCGGAATAAGTCCAAAGAGAAAAAAGCAAAAGGGAAAAACACACCGGCTATGCCGAAAGAGGTCATAAACTACCTCACCCCGGACGATTATACCCCGGCATGGAAAGACAACACCCTTTATCTTCTTCCGCCGGAAGTACAGGCTATTTATCCGCTCCTACAAGAAAAACTCCATATATTGACCGCCGGTGTCGAAATCGGTGAGTTGAAAGGAAAAGACTTGATTCCCGCTCAATCCTTAGCGTTAAGCATCCGCTTAAACCGGAATGTTTTTCCAGAAGTAGAAGTAGATTGGAATCAAGCCATCGCTTACCTGCGGAAAGAAACGTTGACTCTATCCGAAACTACTCCCAAAGGATATGCCTTGCTGACTTACCGGAACAGACCTATCGGTTTCGTCAAGCATTTAGGCAACCGGGCCAACAACCTCTATCCGCAAGAATGGAGAATCCGAAGCAGCTATATTCCGGAAGAAGTAAAGTTGCCGGAATAATGAATACGGGGTGTAGAAGGCAAAAAGTCTTTGCCCCGAAATTCTTTCTTATACTTATTTATTTAAATTTTCATTTTCAATCGACCGAATTACCCGACAAGGGTTTCCTGCCGCCAAGACATTGGCGGGAATGCTTTTCGTAACGACACTTCCCGCGCCAATCACACTATTATCACCGATGGTTACACCGGGTAATACACACACTTGCGCGCCAATCCAGACATTATTGCCGATGGTTATCGGATAGGCATACTCCAGCCCTTGGTTTCTCCGCTCCTTATCCAAAGGATGTCCGGCCGTATAGAAACCACATCCGGGAGCAACGAAGACATTGTCGCCGAAAGTAACCTTTGCTCCGTCCAAAATCACGCAATTCATATTCATAAAGAAGTTCTCGCCTACCTCTATATTATAGCCATAATCACAAAAGAAAGGAGATACCACCATAAGCGAACCTTTTGTTTTTCCGAACAACCGGCGCAATAACGCATCCCGCTCTCCCGTCTGTGACGGACTCAGGCGGTTCAACTCATACGTCAAGTCCGCACAAACCATGCGTTCACGAATCAATTCCTCATCATAGTTTGCGTCATACAGCAAACCTGCTTTTGCTTTCTCTTTTTCTGTCATTCCAACCCTTGATTTTATCCTCCTACAAAAATAACCGATATTTTCGCAAAAATAACCGACATTCTAAAAAAATATCGGTTATTTTCAGCAAACTAATGGGTATTTTCAAGGCAATAACCGAACAGTCCTCAGAGAAGACTCCAAACGGTGCATATAATTCTTTTTATTCGTCTCCGGAGCATAGACAAAACCTTCAGCCACAACCACGCGATGCCTTGCTTTGTCGAACAAAGCGCGCGATACAAAAGGACCGCCCATCATATCTCCCTCCACACGCCATAAGCCGCGAATCAATATCGAAGGGGATTGGCCCTCTTTAATCGTTTCGCCCTGCACATCAACTCGTTTTTCGGTAGTCATATAAGAGCCATCGAAACTTCCGAGGATATTCCGCTTCATGACCGAATCGCGCATAGCAATCAGGTGCGGGATAGCCAAGTCCTGCTCGCTTTCTGCCGGAAAGTCATAGAAAACCATATCCATCCGTCCGCTATTCGCATTGTTTGACACCCAGAGGAACAGAGAATCTTCCTTAAACGAATCGAATCCTTCGGGCGCATGAACGCGAAGATGGAATTGCTCACGAGCAGATTTATCGACAAATGAACTGTGATAATCGGCCAAATACGCAACATAACGCTGCTGTTCAGATTGGCGGATAAGCGTATTCAACGTATCTCCCCGCTCAATCAAGTATTTTTCCAAATCGACCGATGAAGGCGATTGAAGACGCAAGACCAATTGCGCACTTGCCCAAACATCATTCTCTGAAACCAATTTCGTTTGTGTATAGACTTTATCATCTATATCTACAATAAGGATATTGCGCACATAACGCATCAATCCGTTGAAATGATAAGGCTCGCAATAACTGATTCGCGAAGTCGCCTCACGCTGGGGAAGTGCCGGATAGGGCTTTTCCAATTCATCCCGAAGACGCTCTCCGAGAATGCTCTTCCAATACTTGGTCTCACTGACCACAACCACCTCAAAAGGCAATCCGGTAGAACGCTTTTCGACAAGGACTTTCCCCTTCTTTCCCGGAGTGCAGCCGGCAAGCCATAAAGCCGCCAGCATACACAGATACAATAAACAATTACTCTGCTTCATGCTTTTCATAATTCGATTTTTTTATTCTATAAACATACACGATTGAAAAAGTATGTCGCAAAGGTAAACCTCCCGTTCGAAGAATCATCAGAATGCTGCCGGACAATTACTTAGACACATTATTCATTATAAACCAACGATTTACACTATCTATAAATAGTTTCTGAATGCCTTCAGGCGGACAAATTCCAAACTAAAACAAGCGTATGAACGAATCCAAATCGTTTTTTTCATTTGAACACCCGTATTTGTATCTTTTGGAGGATTCTTCTCACTTGGTTTTTTTGGAACAGAAGGAGGCACATTATTTGTAAGCCATGTCACCTTTGGTTCTACCTTTACATCATACATGAGATATCCATCTATATCGGATGGAACACTTACTAAAAATGGTGCAGATTCAAACGTATCATTTCCATTCTTTAAAGAACCAATCTGTGCAATCAAATACATACCTTCATTTAAATTACTAAATACAGTATGCCCCATACTATCTGTACGCTGTTGATTTCCAGAAATACCTTTTTTTCTAGCATATTCTAATAACTGTTTTGCCTGTTTATTTCTAGCTTCAGCGCTTGTATCATGAAGTGAAACACCACAATCCACAAATGAAGATTGCCATGCCCAATTTCCATTTTCTACATATTGAATGGGTATAATCTCAAACTTAGCTCCAGACAAGATAATCTCTTCCTGACTATCTGTTCTTCCCTTATAATCAATGTCAATACTTCCCATTCTGCTGTCCGCATGAACTTGAATAAGAGAGACAAACAACAAGCTAATAAGGAGTAGAAAGAGCGAATGTATCTTTAATTGTTTAATCACTTTTTCTTCCTCCTTCTCTTATCATACAAACTATATAGCATGGCTATAACAAGTCCTATAAAAATAATTCCAAGTGTTACAATCAATACCTTTGTAGTAAATGATAATTCTATACCTGTACTAGTGTTTTTCTCAATCTTTACAGCTTCCTTATACGGAATACGATGACCTCTAACCAAGAGTCTATGCGTATTGATTGCGTATGGAGTACAAGTAACTAATGTCGCATAATCTTGTCCAGGTACGATTGATAAAGCTTCTGTTTCTTCTGGTAATACAGTAAGTATTTGATCCACTTTATATGCCAATGTCTCATCTAAGACTTTGATGTAGAACACATCCCCTTCGACAAGCTTATCCATATTCGTAAATAATGTTTTTGTAGGCAAACCCCTATGACCTGTTAATACCGTATGCGTACTTTTGCCACCAACAGGAAGAGAAGTTCCCCAGAAATGACCAACACCAGCCTGCAATACAGATTCAGAAGTTCCATGATAAATAGGAATCTCGACTTTGATCTTAGGAATACGAATATAGCCCATCATGCCAGATCCATCTATATTTAATAAGCTTTCATATCGAGCATCCAAACTTTTTTCCCCCTGAGAAAAAGGGTCAATCAAATCAATATTACTCAGCATTTCCTTATTGTATGCACGAGCGTCCTCAAGCATCTTTTCTTTTTCTGCATTACTCAAACGAACACTTTCCGCATCATAATTCGATACAACTTTCGAACCATTCTTTTCATTTACATAACTACTGACTGTAGGATATAACAACACGGCGAATGCAACGACAAGCACAAGCAATCGAAATATAT
>URGO01000183.1 GCA_900547435.1 uncultured Parabacteroides sp. | reverse complement strand
AAAGAACGATATGATTCAAGTGAACCGAATTTATTTAATTTTTAACCTTGTCCATTTTTAGTGGACAGTAGTGATATCAGTTAATAAAAAAGGACACAGCACTACCTTTTTTCTTATCCATTCGGTTGGGCTCTGGTAAGCCTGAAATCAGAATAAGTGAAAGCAGCCTGCGCCCTTGTGGGGTGCAAACAATGCTTCGACAATAATTCTTGATTTCTATTTTAAATTTACCAGATTTAACCGAATCAAATAATTGTCAGCACGTTATGCAATATGTCTTAATTATTTATTTTATGTCTGTTTTGTCAACTATTGTTTTTGTTCATACACAAAGGTAAGCAAAAACTTTCAGAAACAGGCAAATAAAAAAAGACAAATCGCAGGCTTGAGTGAGTTATTATTTTTATGTAGGGCAAAAATAGAAGTTGTTTCTGCCAAATTGCAGCATAGGTTTAAAAGATTGGTTCCTTAAAATGTTTTGTTGGATGAGATTATTTATTATGGGAAAGCGGTGAAATCAAATTGCTTTGTTCCTTGAAAAAAGTAATATGGCTCCAAGCTATTATAAAGTCGATTTGCCTGGAATATAAGCAGATTCATAAAAGGGAAAAAGGGTGTGAAATGGTGGAGGAATGACAAGAAATGTCTAACTTGCGCCCGAAATTGGAAAATGATGAAGAATAATGATACAGGAACTTAATATGCGTGTGTTGCCGGAGGTGGCGGCCAACGAGGATAAATTGCGGGAATGTGTTGCCCGGGAGATTGGTTTTGAGGCAAGGGAGATTGAGGCTGTACGTGTTTTGCGCCGTTCGATAGATGCGCGCCAGCGGATTATTCAGGTTAATCTGAAAGTGCGGGCTTATATCCGTGAATTGCCTTCTGAACCGGAATATACCCGGGTGGAATATGGCGATGTGCATAGAGGAAAGCCGGTAGTTGTGGTAGGGGCAGGACCCGGAGGTCTGTTTGCTGCTTTGCGACTTATCGAATTGGGGATGCGACCTGTTGTGGTGGAACGGGGTAAGAATGTACGGGAACGTAAGAAGGATATCGCGCAAATATCCCGGCAACAGGTGGTGAACAGTGAATCGAATTATAGTTTCGGTGAAGGTGGGGCAGGTGCTTATTCGGATGGCAAGCTGTACACACGGAGTAAGAAACGCGGGTCGGTCGAGAAAATTCTGAATGTGTTTTGCCAGCATGGGGCCAGTACTTCTATTTTGATAGATGCGCATCCGCATATCGGTACGGACCGATTACCGCGCGTGATTGAAAATATGCGTAACCAGATTATACAATCGGGGGGCGAGGTGCATTTTGAAACACGGATGGATGCGCTTATTATGAAAGATGGAGAAGTGGTGGGCATAGAAACGAATACCGGCGAGCAGTTCTTGGGTCCGGTCATTTTGGCTACGGGGCATTCCGCACGCGATGTCTATCGTTATCTATATAATGAACATATTCCCATTGAGCCGAAAGGAATAGCCATTGGGGTGCGGCTGGAGCATCCGGCAAAACGGATTGACTCGATACAGTATCATAATCCGGCGGGACGTGGGGCTTATCTTCCTGCGGCGGAATACAGCTTTGTTACGCAGGTGGGCGGACGGGGTGTATATAGCTTCTGTATGTGTCCGGGCGGATTTGTGGTCCCTGCGGCCAGCGGTCCCGAACAGATTGTGGTGAACGGGATGTCGCCCTCCAATCGTGGCTCCCGTTGGTCTAATTCAGGCATGGTGGTGGAGGTAAGGGTGGAAGATCTCCCCTATATGTTGCCGGAGGGAAAATGGAAAGAAGGAAACCCGCTTGGGATGATGTATCTGCAGGAACATCTGGAGAGGTTGTGTTGGTTGCAAGGAAATCGGAAACAGACTGCTCCCGCACAACGTATGGAGGATTTTGTGAATCGGAAACTTTCCTATGACTTGCCGGAATCGTCTTATTCTCCGGGCTTGATCAGTTCGCCTTTGCATTTCTGGATGCCGGAGTTTATCCGTGACAGATTGAGTGACGGATTCCGGCACTTCGGCAAGATATCCAAAGGGTTCTTGACCAACGAGGCCGTGATGATTGCGATAGAAACCCGAACTTCCGCGCCGGTCCGGATTTTACGGGAAACGGAAAGTTTGCAGCATGTTTCTCTTCGCGGGTTATTCCCTTGTGGAGAGGGTGCCGGATATGCCGGAGGCATCGTGTCGGCGGCTATAGATGGCGAACGGTGTGCGGAAGCGGTACATGGGATGTATGGGGGATGAGTTGACAAGGAAACAAGTTGACAAGGATTCAAGGGAAAAGGCTTTTTCTCTTGTTAACTCGTCAACTTGTTTCCTTGTCAACTATTTATGTAATGTAAATAGAAAAGAGATTCCTTTGCCGAGGATGCTCTTCGCCGATATTTGTCCCTTGTGGAAGATTACAGCATTCTTGACGATAGACAAGCCCAATCCGGTTCCGCCTAATTTGCGGCTTCGTCCGGTGTCGACGCGATAGAACCGTTCGAATATCCGGTTAATGTGTTTCTCTTCAACGCCTACACCATTATCAGAGAAGTTGAAATAATAAAATTTTTCATCCTGCTTGTAGCAATTGACGGAAATGGTGATGTTCTCCCCCCCATAAGCAATGGAGTTGTCAAAGAGATTCCGGAAGATGGAATAGAGCAGGGAGTAGTTGCCATGTATAGGCAGGCTATCCGGCAAGCGGAGCCTGCAGGAGATACTCTTGGTCTTCATCCGTTGTTCGCATTCCCGGCTGATGTCGGTGATGAGCTTCGTGAGGTCTATTTCGGTTAGGTCGAAGAGGTCGCCTGCCTCTTCCAGCCGGTTGAGGACAGATATGTCCTGCAACAATCCGGTCAGGCGTGTACTTTGTGCATAACACCGGTCGAGGAAGAAGGCGCGTTTGTCTTCCGGCAGATCGGGATTGCTGATGATAGTTTCCAAATATCCTTGGATGCTGCTCACCGGGGTTTTCAGTTCATGCGCCACGTTTTGCGTCAGTTGCCTTTTCATCCGGCTTTCTTCTTCCTGGCGTGAGATATCGTTGATGGAGATTTCGTAACTGTTGTTGAGGAAGAGCATACATTCCACCAGGAAAATCTTTCCGGCCTTATCTATTGTTACGGTCTCGCGCAGGACACGTTTCCGGGTGGCGCTCTTTTGCTTTTCCAGGAATTTCCGGATAGGGAGCAATTCCGGAAGGTCTATCACCTCCTCTGCTGCATGTATATCCTCATCGGCAATCAGGTTGGCGAACTGGATATACAGAATGTTTGAAAGAATCTCTTGTCCGTCATCGGTAAACATGGCGAATCCTTCGCGCGAATATTGGAAATGCTTGATGAGCTTTTCCCTCTCCATTGCCAGATCGTTCTTGGCTTTTTGTTGCTTATGATAGAGCGTGACGATTTGCTTCGATATATCTCCCAGTTCATCGTTCGGGAAGACATATTCCTTGTCATCCTGTTTTACGTCACGGATATTCCGGGCAAAGTCGCGGAGCTTGGCGATGGTCTGTCCGATTCGTCTCGAATAGCGGGATAGCACGATGATGAAGATAGCCACCATGATTGCCATAAAATAGATGAAATCGTTGTTTATCGCCAAGATGCCTTTCGTGTCGGGGTCATAAGGTAAAGCCGTCCGGTAGATATAATTGTTGATGTTCGATGCCGAGTAAAAATAACGTATACCGGTAGTCTCGGACAAGCGGATGGCAAAGCTTCTCTTTTCCATTCTCCGTGCTTCCTGTACCTCCTCCCGATTGTTGTGGTTGGGAAGTCCTGCCTCGTCTGCACTATTGTCGAACAATACGTTTCCGGACGGGTCGATAATCGTCACACGGATATCTTTGTTGGGAACTTCGTCCAGGAAAGTCCGCACGACACTATCTACCCGGTGTGTCGGGTCATGCGATAACCGGTA
Source organism: uncultured Parabacteroides sp. (assembly GCA_900547435.1). GTDB lineage: Bacteria > Bacteroidota > Bacteroidia > Bacteroidales > Tannerellaceae > Parabacteroides. The sequence goes on along the minus strand of URGO01000183.1, from coordinate 1,484 downwards.
ATGAAGCTGGTGATTGTAGGTCTTCAGTACCGTGTCCAGTTTCTCCTGGGCAAATTCGGTTTCCCGTTGATACTGAAAGATGAAGAAGCATCCGGTGAAACCTAAAAATATAAAGAATATAGACCAAAAAAGTTTTTGGCTAAAAGGTATGTTTCTTTTCATAAGTACAGTATCTCTATCCTTCGAAACAATAACCGAATCCTAAACGGGTAACGATATTTTTACCATATTCTCCGATTTTCTTCCGCAGGCGGGTTATGTTTACGTCGATAGTACGGTCCAGGACATACACTTCGTCTTTCCATACCCGGGAGAGGATTTCTTCTCTGGAGAAAACGTGGTTGATGTTCTCTAATAATAATTTTAATATCTCGAATTCCTTTTTGGTCAGCGGGATAACTTCTCCCTGAATGCTGGCCTTGATGCGTTCGGTGTCGAGTACCAGTGTTTTATATTGCAGGATGTTGCCCTTCGTGCCGTTCTTCTTGGCTTCTAAGCTCCGGCGGAGTACGGCTTTCACACGGGCCTGTACCTGACGGATGGAGAAAGGCTTGGAGATGTAATCGTCTGCACCCAGGTTGAATCCGGTGAGCATATCGTTTTCCGTATCTTTTGCCGTAAGGAAGATGATAGGCAAGTGTGCCGTCTTCTCCTCTTTCTTCAACAAGCTTGCCAGTTTGAATCCGGAGATTTCGCCCATCATCACGTCCAGCAATAGCAAATCATAGTTTTCTAAGTCGAGCGTGAGAGCCTCTTCTCCACTGAATGCAGTATCTACCTGATATCCTTCGGTCTCTAAATTAAACTTCAGAATCTCGCATAAATCTTCTTCGTCATCGACTACTAAGATATGGGGTGCTTTTGTTTCCATGCTTTTGTGACTTTTTAAGTTTGTTGATTTTTTTGAGTGTTGCCGCAAAGGTATTCATCCGATATTTCGGATTTATGAAACACGTGTTACAATTCGGTTACAAATCCACCGGCCGACCTTTTTTTGCGCTTTGGATAGCCGCTTCCAGGATTTGAACCACAATCAGGTTATTGTCAAGTGCTGAAAGGTCGTAAGGCTTGACCTCTATTTCACCTCTTACGGCGGCTTTCAGATAATAGAACGAATCGTTGTAGGGAGCTTCCAGCATCGGGGCCTTCAGTTGTTTTTCTTTCCCATTGATGCCAATCCGCATTTGAGTAGGCGTGTCCTGATAGATATATCCCTTTCCGCCATAGATATGCATATCCTTTCGATTCATCGGCCAGTTCCAGGAGGCCATGATTTGTACTACCGTGTGCGGATATTCCACGAGGATGGTGGCATCATCATCTACTTTCGGGTATTTGTCCGGCTTGCATTGTTGCAATACACCGTAGACACGCTTGGGCTTCGCGCCTTTCAGAAGCCATGTGGCTAAATTGGCCCCATAACATCCGAAGTCGATTACCGCGCCTCCGCCATTTTGTACCGGATCGGTTAGCCAATCGGTAAA
>URGO01000182.1 GCA_900547435.1 uncultured Parabacteroides sp. | reverse complement strand
TCGGGGCTACAATTTCTCCGTTTTCATCTAAGTGGGGAGCCGATTCCCATCCGTTTTCCGGAATGAACAGGGCAGACATGGCTTCTATCAGGGCCGGAGCTTCCATCCCTCCATCCGTATCCGAGATGCATCCTTTCAGATAACCGCACTCCGTGATAGTGACATTTTCTCCTCCGGCTATACCTACCGCAGGCCCCTCTTCCGAACCTCCGCGTATCGGGCCTACATTATAACAAGCCCCGATTATATCTTTATCTGCTTCGCCAACGATACCGGCTACAGATTCATTTCCTATCACGCCTCCTTCGTTATAACAATAAGCCACTTGGGCTTCTTGGGCAGAACGCAAGGGAGTTAAGGAATAGATTTCCCCTACGATTCCTCCCACGTACAGGTCCCCTTCTACAACCCCGGAGTTAAGGCAACTCTTCGTAGTTCCCCCTTCTTCGTTTCTTCCGACGATACCTCCTACGCCATCATCCCCGCTAATATGTCCGCTATTGGAACAATTCAGGATTGTGCCTCCGTAATTCAATCCGCATATACCTCCTGTCCGGTCCTGATTATCCCGCATGGCGCGGACATCTCCGCTATTGGTGCAATATTGGATGGTGCTCCCTTCGCTATATCCGCAAATGCCTCCATTGCATTTATAGGCGCAAGCTATGTCTGCCGAGTTATGACAATCCGTTATCGTGCTGTTTTTGGCATATCCGACCAAGGCTCCGGAGCCTCCATCAATCAGATCGCCAAAGCTCGATAAACTCCCGGCCACCTTCAATTCCCGGATTGTGGCATTCTCGATGCGCCCGAACAAACCTACATCCTTATAGCCCGAATTGATACTGACCGAGACCGTATGCCCGTTCCCGTCAAAAACACCGCTAAACACATTCCCCTCTGCAGCTATCGGGCCGCTGGTCGTAACATCCTCGGATAACGAAAAATAGACACCCGCGTAGGTGTTTCCCTCATTTACGAAATGGGCAAAAGCCTGCATCTCCTCGTCCGAGGTAATCTGGTATGGATTATCTTCCGTCCCTTCTCCGTTCCACACTTGGGCAGAAGCCATCATCGGCAGAGCCGACATTATCACCAAACAAGTAAAAAGTTTCTTCATAAGCCAAAATATTTATTGTTTCTCACAAAAGTAAACATCTTTATTCAGAAAAGGAATAGGGATTTCAAAAAGATTGGAAGAAAATTTCCCAATAGGAGAAGATGTCCGGGAAAGTATCCGATGAAAGAATCGTCTAACAGCTGTGCAACTTGCTTCTAACAGCTGTTAGACGAAACGTACACGGCCGTTAGACGCAAAGTACACAGTTGTTAGACGATTCATGAGTTTGTTCTTTTCCGTAAAATCATCCGATATAATAAGACTGATATTCCGCAACAAGAAAAATAAATAAGGAGTAACAAAAAAAGATTGGGAATTGTTTTTTTGTAAAAAAATGTGTAACTTGCCAATCTATTAATTATTGAATGCAAATGCGTATGAAATCTTGGAAAGTTTTAGTAACAATCGCTTGCGCTTTATCCTTTGCCTCTTGCAACGATAGTGATAACATAGAGGGTGGAACGGGAATAAAGGCTCCGGAGCCTATCGTGCTGAACGTGACGGAACAGGCTATGGCAAGCGGACAATTGGACTTTGCGACTTCCTTCTTCTCGGCTTTGTACCAGCAAAAGGGTAAAGAGGAAAATCTGTTGGTCTCTCCGTTCAGTTTGCATTGCGCCTTGGGCATGTTGTCGAACGGAGCGAATGGGGAAACACGCGATGCCATTCTTCGGACTATGGGCATGGAGGGCTATTCTCAAGACGAGGTGAACGATTATTTCCAAAAATTGATGGAGGGATTGAACGGAGTGGACCCGGATGCCTCCGTAAGTACCGCCAATTCTATTTGGAATAATGAGCGATATGAGTTGCTCCCGGCGTTTTGTGCGGTGAATAGCGAGAAATACAAGGCACAGATCGAGGCGCTCGACTTTACCAATCCCGCTTCGGTGGACGTGATCAACGCTTGGTGCGAGGAAAAAACGGAAGGGAAAATCCCGAAAATCCTGGAATCCGTTGATGCTTCGGCGTATGTTTATTTGCTGAACGCGCTTTACTTCAAGGCCCGTTGGGAAAATGAGTTCTCGGAAGGACAGACCACAAGCGGGACGTTCCATGCGGAGTCGGGCGATACTCCGGCCCACTTCATGCATAGCATGCAAATCCGGTCTTTTGTGCAGAACGAATTGTTTTCCTGCACCAGTCTCCCTTATGTGCGCAATGCCTATTACATGTACTTTGTTTTGCCCCATGAAGGCGTAGCAATGGACGATGTGGTGCGTGCGATAGCTGCTCCGGGTGCCTGGAATACTTGTTGGAAAGAGGGGGAAGTGGCTGAAGTCAACTTCTCCGTTCCCCGTTTTGAGATAGAAAACCGGTTCGAACTGAAAGAGGCATTGCGTGCTTTAGGCATGGAACAGGCATTTTCTCCGGAAGCAGACTTTTCCGCCCTGCTTTCCGTACCCGATAAGCCAAGCATAATCTCCTCGGTATTGCAAGCCTCCAGCCTGAAGGTCAACGAAGAGGGCTCAGAAGGAGCCTCGGTAACGGCTATATTGGTATCTACCGCGAATCTCCCGGGAGAGATGAAGCAAATTAATTTCACGCTTGACCGCCCCTTCCTCTTCCTGATTACCGAAAGCGATACCAATACTGTCCTGTTTATGGGCAAGGTCGGGAAGCCGGAGTGAGGAGAGATAACAGAGAGGATTCCCATACAGATAGGAAACAACATAGTTTTTATGATGTGCTGGCTTTCAAATAAAAGTATCAACAATGGGGTGGATTTAGAGGGGTAGAGCTTGAATGATGTAAATCGGTGGAACAATACGTTCATCTATTAATGTGGCGATATACCAATGTCAAAGACAGATTGAAATAAAAACATGCTAAAGTTCTTTCTAATCCAAGAAAAAGTGTACTTTTACAAGTGTAATAATCTTGAATACGTGAAATTTTAATGCGGCTATAAAAACGAATACGTGAATTATGAGAAGGAAGATATATGATAAACTGCTGGAATGGAAAAAGAACCATAAGGGCGATACGGCTCTTTTGATAGAAGGAGCCAGACGTATAGGGAAAAGTTATGTCGTTGAAGAGTTCGCGCGCAAGGAATATGCGTCTTACATTCTGGTGGACTTCAGCAAGGTAAATCCGCAAGTGATGGAGTTTTTCAACCTTTATTTGGACGACCTCGATATGCTTTTCATGAATCTGGAGCTTTACTTCAGGCGGAAGCTCACCCCACGTCAGATGAAGGACGAGGAAGCCCGTTCCTTGGTCATATTCGATGAAGTGCAGTTTTGTCCTCGTGCCCGTGCCGCCATCAAGCATTTGGTGGCAGACCGTCGCTATGATTACATTGAGACAGGCTCGCTCATTTCCATCAAGAAGAATGTCAAGGACATCATGCTGCCTTCCGAAGAACACGCCATCGAAATGTTCCCGATGGATTTTGAGGAATTCCTGTGGGCTATGGGAGACGAGATGCTGATGCCTTATATTCGAATGAGGTTTGACAAACGCCTTCCGATGGAGACTTTCCACCGCCGGGCAATGGATTATTTCCGGCAATATCTGATTGTCGGGGGTATGCCGCAGGCTGTCGCCAAGTATGTGGAAACGCGGGATTTTGAAAAGGTGGATGAGGTGAAGCGCGACATATTGGCTCTTTACCGTAATGACATTCACAAATATGCCGACAATCAAGAAACCAAAGTTGCCGCTATCTTTGAGGAAATACCGGGACAATTGCAGAAGCACGAAAAGAAGTTTGTCTTGTCCGCCTTGCAGAACGAAGCCCGTATGCGTGACTATTCACAGGCTTTCTTTTGGCTGAGTGACGCTAAAATCATCAATTGCTGCTATAATTCTACGGAACCGAGCATCGGATTGAAACTAAATGAAGAGCGTACCACGCTGAAATGCTACATGGGCGATACCGGACTGCTCATCAGCCATGCCTTTGATGAGCGTGGAATTGTCAGTGCCGACCTGTACCGGAAACTGATGTTTGACAAACTGGAAGTGAACGAGGGGATGCTGGTGGAGAATATCGTAGCGCAGATGCTTCGTGCGGCAGGACACAAACTTTATTTTTTCAGTAACAGTTCACGGACATCGGCGGACGACCGCATGGAGATTGATTTCCTGATAGCCAAACCTGTAACGACCAGCAGGCATAATATTTCCCCCATAGAGGTGAAGTCCGGGCAACGTTACACACTGAATTCATTGAGAAAGTGCATAGCCAAGTATGGCTCCCAGTTATCCACGCCCTACGTGCTTCACGACAAGGATGTGAAAACAGAAGATGGCATTGTGTACCTGCCTTTATATATGACACCGTTGCTTTGAATGATATGGGAAAACAGCTTACATACCAAGAACTGTTGGCGGCATACAACAAACTTCTTATGGGAAATGAGCTTCTTCATAAGGAGGTAGACAGACTACAGTCTTTGCTTAGCAGCAAAGGTTTTCCCTTGACACTACCCATTATAAAGCGACATTTGTCTTTGGAAGAAAAAGTGGATGTGTTTCGCAATCTTTTCAAAGGACGTGAGGATGTATTCGCACGGAGATGGTACAGCCGGACAAGCGGAAAATCCGGCTACCAGCCTGTATGTCGGAACGAATGGGACAGGCAATTGTGTGACAAGAAAAGATATAAATGTACGGAATGCCCCAACAGGTCGTTCAAGCCCTTGGAGTATGAGGATATCTACCGACATCTTGAAGGGAAGAATTCGGACGGGCAGGATGTAATCGGTGCCTATGCCATTCTTGCCGACAATACGTGTAACTTCCTGTGCGCGGATTTTGATGACAAGTCCTGCGAACATGGATACAAGAAAGATGTGTTGGCGTATGTCGGGGTCTGCAAGGATTGGAATGTTCCTTGCTCCATTGAACGCTCCCGTTCCGGGAACGGCGCACATGTTTGGATATTCTTTGAACAGCCGTTGCGCCAAAGCTCAAATGGCATCCCAGACATTCACGCGTCTGCTTGTTCCCCGCTTCACTTCGTATAGAGAATTAACAGATGAAAAATCCACTTATGTCCGGATGATTCAGAAAATGTCTGAAGACGAAAACAGAAACAGGCTCATAATAGACGATGTGTGCAAGGCCATAAAAGAAGAACGTTGCCCCATTGTACTGACCAGCCTCACCGCCCATGTCGAAACATTGGCAAATGCTTTGACTCCTCACAGCAAACATGTCATTACCCTTGTCGGTTCCGAATCGGCAAAGGAGAAACGTCTGAAAATGGAATATCTGCAAAACATACCATCCTCGGAACCGCTCGTCATAGTAGCAATTGGGAAATATGTGGGTGAAGGTTTCGACTATCCACGCCTGAACACTTTATTTTTAGCTTTGCCTGTCTCTTGGAAAGGCATCGTCGCACACTATGCCGGTCGGCTACTTCGGGAATATCCGGGCAC
>URGO01000181.1 GCA_900547435.1 uncultured Parabacteroides sp. | reverse complement strand
CTCATCTTTATTGTCAAAGCGGATGATTTGGAAATCCTCTACCAGTTCACTCAGTTTCACGGTCTTTTTCTCCGTTACCTTTGCCTCGTCCAACACAACGATTTGGGCATCATCCAGTTTCACGGTAGTTACATTCTGGACGGATGAACTACAAGCGTATAGGAATAGGCTTACAACTGTTAATAATAAGAATTGCTTTTTACTTTTTGTCTTTCTCGTTTCCATAATATTATTTTTTATTCAACAGACATCACTTTTCACCCCTGATTGCAAATATAGATAGGCACTATCGGGATTTTCTTCTAATAGTACCTTAGCCTCCTCCAATTGCATCTTTATATCAGGAAAAGCTTTTACCGGCCTTTACCCGTTTCAGAATCTTCCGGGAGGAGGCGGAGGTGGTCCCATTCTTCCACCAGGACGCGGGCCACGCGGACGGTCGGCATCCGGACCTCCCCCGCCTCCTCCTTTAAATATATTGAACCGGTAAATAAAATGGAACATAAAGTAGCTGTTCAGCGTATTGTATTCCGAGTCACGGATACTGCTTGCCGTTACACTTCGCGAGATATTGCTGCGTTGTTGCAAGATATCATAAATCTTAAATCGCAAAGTCCCTTGATTATTCTTCAGGAAAGATTTGGAAACGGAGGCATTCCAAAGCACCTCTTTCTGTTCAAAGCCCTCTGCATAACCGGAATTGGCCGACCAGTTAATGTCGCTCTCTATCTTAAAGTCGAGAGGCAGGTAAATTGTCGTATAACCTCCCACACCATAATTGAACGTATTCAAATCCTGTTGTCCTTGCAAAGAATTGCGGGTCGAGTTATAACGGAAATTCCCGTTCACCCCGATATCCAAATAAGAAGAGCGGAAATCGATGCCGGCGCGCTCGGTTGCCCCCAGACTTTTACTACGGTTTTTCTCGCCATTGACGAAGCTATTCGTATTTCCGAAAGAAGCCATACTATTGCTATTGATAGAGAACTTCTTATTCCGGAGCGGCATATTGACAATCAATCGCCCGTTAAAGCTATAGTTTCCGTTCACATTCTCGTATGTAGTCCGCCTTCCTCCGGTCGTCCCGTCGAAAATCGTCTTGCTTACAATATCGTTCAACGTATAACTCCCGTTCAGCGAAGCCATGAGCGCACGTTGCTGTTCCGGCTTGAACTGATTGAAGTCAATACGCATACTATTGGTATAGCGCGGTTTCAAATCGGGATTACCGGTAATGATGTTCAGCGGGTCCGAATTATCCACCACCGGTTGCAATTGCGTCATGCTTGGCTGGCTGGTCCGTCCGTTATAATGGATACGCAAGTTGGTCTGTTTATCGAAACGATAATTAAAACGGACCATCGGAGAGACATTTATCACGCTCCGGCTCAAATCAGACAACACCGTATCTCCGATAAAATTCTCGCTTCGCGAATAAGAAGGATCCAGATTGATACCTATCGTATAATTGAACTTTTCGCGTTGCGACCTGAAGCTCAAGCTGGCACGCTGGTTAATATAGCTATTCCGGTAATTGCGGCTATAGGCCGTATCCAGCACATTATACTCACCGGTTCCGGCATCCTGCGTATAAGCATTCTTCAACGACTCCTGGCGTTGCTGGGAAAAGCTATACGTCGCTTGCAGGAAATTATTTCTTCCCAACGGTTCGACCCACGACACATAAGCCCGGTAATTAAAGCTCTTATTATCGTAACGGATATGCTGGTCTATCAACTCCGAACGATTCTCCTGCAAATATTCCGTATTGGAATAGTTGACCTCATCATTGTAGGAATCATTAATTCCTCCGGAAAAAGAGAAACTGAGCACACGCCCTTTGTTATTCAATTTCCGGCTGAACTCCAGACGCGCGTTCAAGTTATACCCCGCTCCGTCCGAGTACACATCCGAGTTGCTTCGGTTCAAGGTGTCCTGGTCCATGCGCGTATGCGTCTGTTGCATTTGGGAAGAATGGCTTCGGCTATACCCGAAATCGGGGGTAAAAAACAATTGCGTCAAGGAATCCGGACGCCAATCCAACCGGAAATTCACACCCGTATTATCGCTCCGTGTATTCGACAGGACCTGATTGCTGGAATACGAAACGCTATCACCCGGCAAGAACGTCTGCTCGTTGCTCTTGCTTTCCGCTTCATTGGCCGAATGCGAATAACGGGCATTACCACCCAACGTAACCTTCGAATTGAACTCCTTGCTGAAATTCAATCCGCCATTTCCGGAAGAGGTGATTCCGGAGCCTCCTCCTCCACCCCGCAAACCGCCCCGCATTCCGGAGAACATTGACGAGGCAAGGTCTGAGAATCCCATATTATTCGTATTGTTCGCGCCCCCCATCAAGGTAATCTGGTCGTTCCCATAAAAACGGTTCACCATCGCATTGCCTTCATACCGGTCTTTGCTCCCGTACCCCGCATACGCATTCCCGAACCATCCCTGCTTCATGCCCGGTTTAACCGTAAGGTTCAACACCGTCTCCTCCTCACCATCATCAAATCCGGTCATCTTCGCCATATCACTTTTCTTATCCAGCACCTGTACCTTATCAATCATCTTTGCCGGAAGATTCTTGGAAGCAATCTTCGGATCGTCCGAAAAGAACTCTTTGCCATCCACCATAATCTTCGAGATAGACTTGCCATTTACCGTTACATTCCCGTCATTGTCCACCTCCACACCCGGCATCTTCTTCAACAAATCCTCCAGCATCGAGCCTTCCGTCACCTTAAACGAATCGGCATTATATTCCGTTGTATCATTACGCACCACCACCTCCGGGGCCTTCCCGGTAATTACGGCGGTAGTCAGGTGCACACCGGAGTCATCCATCTCCAGCGTCCCCACACCCAACGGATTCTTTTTCCCATCCACCGATATATTCCGGTAAATCGGTTCGAAACCGATATAGGTGATATTCAAGATATAAGAACCCGAACGTACATTCTTCAAAGCGAAAGAGCCATCGGTATTGCTGGCCATGCCACGCACCATCGAACTATCTTTCACACTCAATAACCGCACACTTGCCTGTTCAATCGGTAAACGAGACGCCTTTTCAACCACCTTCCCTGTGATATCCACACCGCGTTGTTGTGCAAACAAGGGATTCGCCACAAACATCAACCCCAACAAGATTCTTACTATCGCTTTCATCTGCTTTCGTCTGTTTTTAACTCTACATTCTGAAAAGATAGACTTCCGGACAAAAGCAATGTTTAAATCCGCCGGAGATTTTTTTCATTTATTAAACATTCAGCACCAAAAAGTTTATGCTTTCACATAAATAATGGCACGCCCCGCTCCGAGTTTCCGGATAACCCCTCCGTCTAATAACTCCTGTATATCGTTGCAAGCCGTAGCCCGGCTGCATCCGCTCATACGCATATAGTCGCTCCGGGTCATATACTCGTGTTTTTTCAAATAATTCAACGCTTTTGACCGGCGTTGCTCCTGCGTGTACAGGGTAACCGGAGCCTCTTCAGCCCGTTCAAAACGCATTCCTTGCAAACGTTTCATCAATTTCTTGTCTGCTTTATAATGGACATTCCGGAAATGCACCGCATGGGCGTTCACCTTCTTCGGGTTCTCTATCGGGTCGCACTTCAACGAAATGCTGAACGTACCCAGCTCGTCAATATCCACGGTATATCCTCTCTCCAAATACATACCAATGGCTTGCGAAAGCGTATCCAGCAAACCTTTGACATCTCCCGAACTGAAGCTGCTTGCATCCGATATATACTGGATAATCTCCTCCGTCCGTACCACGCCTTGGGCTACGAGCCGCGCGTGAAACCGTTTTTCCGATCCCTCTTTCATCGGGTCCGGATTCTCAAATAGGGCATATTTTGCACTCATTCCTGATTAATTTTATATTTTATCCTACATAAAAATCGTCTAACAGCTGTTAGACGCAAGTTGCACAGTTGTTAGACGCAACGTACACGACCGTTAGACGCAAATTGCACAGCTGTTAGACGATTCTTTTTCCGGCATAAAGGTAAGAATAAATCCGATACAATTCACAATTCCTTCAGCCATTTCTTTCCAAACAATAAATAAATCCTTTATCTTTGTCCGAATTTAATTCACATCAATACGATAATATGAAAGATTTCCTGCGCATATTGCGACGCTTTGTCCCGCCCTACAAGAAATACCTGGTGGGGAACGTGCTTTTTAATATCCTCTCGGCAATCCTGAACCTGTTCTCGTTTGCACTGATTATTCCCATACTTCAGATTTTGTTCAAGATAGATCAGGATATTTATACTTACACGCCAATTGTGTGGAACTTCGGCGATTGGGAAGCCCTGAAGGAGATTCCGGAGGCTTTGAAGAACAATTTCTTCTGGTTTGTGAGTGATTTGATTGAGACACACGGAGGTTCATTCACACTTATCGTATTGGGAATCTTCCTGGTGGTGATGACCTTCTTCAAAGTAGCCACCATGTATCTGGCATTCTTTATGATGATTCCCATCCGGACCGGTGTGGTGCGCGACATACGCAATCAAATCAACCGGAAAATCACCCAGCTCCCGCTCGGATTCTTCTCGGAAGAGCGCAAAGGGGATATTTTGGCACGCATATCCGGAGACGTGAACGAGATATAGGCCTCGGTGATGAGTTCGCTGGATATGCTTTTCAAGAACCCGATTCTTATCGGTATTTACCTGGTCGGAATGATTCTTATCAGCTGGCAACTGACCTTGTTCGTCTTCATCCTGCTTCCATTTGCCGGATACATCATGGGGCAGGTCGGAAAGAAACTAAAACGCAAGTCCTTAGAAGGACAACAGCAATGGGGCGCGTTGATGAGCCAAATCGAAGAGACACTCAGCGTATTGCGCATCATCTAAGCATTCAACGCGGAGACCTAAATACATCATCGCTTCGAACAGGCCAATGAACAGTTCCGCCAGACCATCACGCGCGTCTACCGGCGCCAACAGATGGCACACCCTATGAGCGAGTTCCTGGGAACGGCCACGATAGCCATAGTCCTTTGGTATGGAGGTTCGTTAATCCTGAGCAACAATAGCAGCATTGATGCAGCAACCTTCATTTATTATCTGGTTATTTTCTATAGTCTGATTAATCCGGCAAAAGATTTGAGCAAAGCGGCTTACGCCATACAGAAGGGGTTGGCCTCGATGACCCGTATCGACAAGATACTGATGGCCCAATCGGATATCAATGACCCGGAAAACCCGAAGCCTGTCGTATTTAACAAGGAAATACATTATAATAAGGTATGGTTCCGGTATCAGAACGACTGGGTACTGAAGAATATAGACCTGACCATTCCGAAAGGCAAGACCATCGCCTTGGTAGGCCAGTCCGGTTCGGGAAAGAGCACATTGGTCGACCTGCTTCCCCGTTTCTATGATGTCACAAAAGGAGAAATTACCATAGACGGGGCCGATATCCGGGATATACGTCTGGTAGACCTGCGCGGACTGATGGGAAATGTGAATCAGGAAGCGATGATTTTCAATGCTACCTTCTTCAGCACCATAGCTATCGGGGAGGAAGGCGCAAC
>URGO01000180.1 GCA_900547435.1 uncultured Parabacteroides sp. | reverse complement strand
ACTACAATTTGATACTCCTAAATTGTGTTTTTTCAAAAATATTTCGTAATGTTGCATTTGCTGTTGGACTCTGCAGCCGAAAAGGAATAGCCCGTTTTACCGTTTTGGCTATTCCGGTATAGACATGCTTAAAGGGATATTGCTGAGCAATCAAATTATTTTCCACGGCCCGATTGTAGGTAGCCCGCAAAATCCGCATATAAAAAGAAACGGTATTCATGGAGATACCGTTTGACTTGAGCCACGTTTCATAATCCATCATCAAATCAGAATCTATCTCCTCCAACAACACCTCCTCATCTTTCCGGAACCGCATAAAACTATTCAACGTAGAACGATAGGTCTCACTGGTCCGCACTTTTCCCGCACGTCTCAATTGTTCCATCACTTTCTCCATAAAAGAGGATAAAAGCAAACTTCCCTCCTGATACCTCATAAAGGCCTGTACCACTTCTTTTGCGGTATAAGAAGCGCCACGTTTCTCCCAAACAGCAATAATTCTTTTCAGAATCCGTTTGTCATTCACAATTTTTGTTTGCAACACCTGCAAATAGGCGTTCCGTTCTTCCGAGAAAGAAGAAAAAACAATTTCAGACGAACGCTTATCCCACTCATGAAGGTAAAGTTTATACCCGGTACAAATCTGCTTCATCGTACGTTTGTAACTCACTTGATAATACACCATGCCCTCTTGACTCTTGGGGCAAGACACCTTGAAATCAATCTTAAATTCAACCATCTTATACAATATTAAATAACTAATAAAATTAATTGTATGTTATTCCTTATTCCGGAAAAGTTATTACTTTTGCTTGAACCTTTCAGGAGCTTCATTCAAGATAACGATACATATATACGAACATCTGCAAAGTTCCTATTCGTTAGAGACAAGGCAACAAGTAGGCAAGGAATTATTTCTATATACGCGACTCTTGTCAACTCGTCCCCCCATGAATGGACGTTTGCGGATACGCATCTATTAAAAACTATATAGGATGAGAAAGTTGAGATTTATCTTTTTATGGTTAAGCGTACTGCTATGCGGATTATCCGCCGAGACACGCGAGGTAAAGCTGAAATTGGTGGAAACAAGCGACATACACGGAAACTTTTTTCCTTACAATTTTATAGAACAACGGGAATGGGGCGGAAGTTTCGCCCGCGTTTATTCATTCGTGCAACAAGAACGCACACAATATGGCGAGAATCTTTTATTGATAGACAATGGGGATATCCTGCAAGGACAACCCTCCGCCTACTATTATAACTTCATGGACACCCTTTCTACCCACATCACGGCCGCTATGATGAATTACATGGGATATGTGGCCGGGAATATGGGGAACCACGATGTAGAAGCGGGTCATGCGGTATATGACCGATGGATCAAGCAATGCGATTTCCCGGTATTGGGGGCCAATATCATCCGGAAAAGTGACGGAAAACCCTATCTGAAACCCTACGAAGTCGTAGAACGGGACGGGGTGAAAATCGTTATCTTAGGCATGATTACCCCAGCCATCCCCACTTGGCTTCCGGAAACCCTTTGGAGTGGATTATATTTTGCAGACATGGAAGAGACCGCCCGCAAATGGATGCCGGTCATTCAGCAAGAAGAGCAACCGGACATAGTAATCGGAGTTTTCCACGCCGGACGCGAAGCGCGTACCGTAGGTGGCAAGTATCGCGAAGATGCCTGTACGGAGATAGCCCAACGTGTACCGGGATTCGACATCATCCTAATGGGACATGCCCATCGTCGTTTTTGCGGAAAAGTGGCGAACAACGAAGGCGATTCGGTTCTCCTCATCAATCCGGCGAATAATGGCAGATGGATAGGCAATATTGAGATGACCCTGACCCTCAACGATGGAGAAGTCACCCGTAAATCGATAAACGGAAGATTAACCCCTACCGATAACTTAGAACCGGACCCGGCATTCATGCAGGAATTTGCTCCGCAATACCGGGAGGTCGAAAATTTTGTATCGGAAAAAGTAGGAACTTTCACGGAGAGCATTTATACCAGACCCGCCTATTTTGGTCCATCGGCTTTCATTGATTTTATCCATACCCTGCAATTAGACATCACCGGTGCGGATATATCATTCGCAGCACCCCTATCGTTCGATGCGGAAATTCAAAAAGGCGATATCCGTATCAGCGATATGTTTAATCTCTACAAATACGAAAATCTGCTTTACACGATGGAGCTGACCGGAGCAGAAATAAAAGGCGTATTGGAAGAATCATATACCATCTGGACCAACCGCATGGAGTCGCCCGATGATCATCTGCTCCTCCTGACTCAACGCCGGGACGGAAAAGGCTATACATTCGTAAATCCAAGTTTCAATTTCGATTCGGCGGCCGGAATTATCTATACGGTAGATGTCACACAACCCCAAGGAGAAAAAATCACTATCCTGAAAATGGCAAACGGAGAACCTTTCGACTTGAACAAAACCTACAAAGTCGCTATCAATTCCTATCGTGGTAACGGAGGAGGTGAACTCTTAACCCAAGGCGCCGGTATTCCTATGGATAAATTGAAAGAGCGAATTATTCATTCAACCGACAAAGACCTGAGGTATTACCTAATCCAATATATCAAGAAACAGGGAACGCTTACCCCCAAAGCGTTGAATCAATGGAAAATGATTCCGGAAGAATGGGTTAAGCCGGCTGCTGAGCGGGATGCTAAACTATTATTCGGAGAGCTTTAAATGGACAAGGGGACAAGGCTCTCCTTTTCCTAAAGCCTTGTCCCCTTGTTCCCTTATCAACTCGTTCCCTAATAAATCAATCCAATTTCAACACAGCCAAGAATGCCTTCTGAGGCACCTCGACTGTTCCAATTTGCTTCATGCGCTTCTTACCTTCTTTCTGCTTTTCCAGCAATTTGCGCTTACGAGAAACATCGCCTCCGTAACACTTGGCCGTCACATCCTTGCGGACTGCTTTGATTGTCTCACGGGCAATAATCTTGGCACCAATAGCCGCTTGGATGGCAATCTCGAATTGCTGGCGCGGAATCAATTCTTTCAACTTCTCGCACATCCGTCGACCAAAAGTGACACTATTATCTATGTGTGTCAAAGTAGACAAGGCATCCACCGGTTCTCCATTCAACAAGATATCCAGTTTGACCAGTTTGCTCGGGCGATAATCAAACAAATGATAATCGAACGAAGCATATCCTTTCGAGATACTTTTCAGTTTATCGTAAAAGTCAATGACAATCTCCCCTAACGGCAGGTCATAAATAATTTCCACCCGGTCTCCCGAAATATAATTCTGCTTGACAAGAACACCTCGTTTTCCTAAACAAAGCGTCATAATCGGTCCGATATAAGCGGTACGGGTAATGACCGAAGCACGGATATAAGGCTCCTCGATATGGTCAATAAGAGTCGGATCAGGCAAACCGCTCGGATTATGCACCTCCTTACAATTTCCTTTCTTGTCATATACTTTATAAGATACGTTCGGAACCGTTGTAATCACATTCATGTTGAATTCACGATCCAACCGCTCTTGTATGATCTCCATGTGCAGCAATCCCAAGAAACCACAACGGAAGCCAAATCCCAAAGCCGCAGAGCTCTCCGGCTGGAAGGTCAACGAAGCGTCATTCAACTGAAGTTTCTCCAACGAAGCACGCAGGTTCTCAAAATCTTCCGTCTCAATCGGATAAACACCGGCAAACACCATCGGTTTAACCTCTTCGAAACCGGCTATAGCCTCCAAAGCCGGACGCGCTACATGGGTAATTGTATCTCCCACACGCACCTCCTTTGAAGTCTTAATACCCGAAATGATATATCCTACGTCACCGGTACGCACTTCATCCCGAGGAGACATTTCCAATTTCAATACACCCACCTCATCCGCATCGTATTCCTTTCCGGTCGCGATAAATTTCACATGATCACCTTTGCGGATTACTCCGTTCTCTACTTTAAAATAGGCAATGATTCCCCGGAAAGAATTAAATACCGAATCAAAGATAAGACATTGTAAAGGCGCTTCGGGGTCTCCTTTCGGTGCCGGAATCCGCTCAACCACAGCATTCAGCAACTCCTCAACTCCTTCACCGGTCTTGCCACTTGCCCGCAAGATCTCATTTCGGTCGCATCCCAGCAATTCGACGATTTCATCCTCAACCTCCTCCGGCATAGCACTCGGAAGGTCTATTTTATTCAGCACCGGAATAATCTGCAAATCATTCTCTATTGCCATATACAGGTTCGAAATCGTCTGTGCCTGTACACCCTGAGACGCATCAACTATCAGCAATGCCCCTTCGCAAGCCGCAATAGAACGAGAAACCTCATAAGAAAAATCGACATGCCCCGGTGTATCAATCAGGTTCAACACATAATTTTCCCCCTTATAACTATAATTCATCTGGATAGCATGGCTCTTGATGGTAATTCCACGCTCACGCTCCAAATCCATATCATCCAACACCTGGTTCTGCATGTCTCTCGCCTCAACGGTCTTCGTATACTCCAACAACCGATCGGCCAGCGTACTCTTACCATGGTCGATATGAGCAATAATACAAAAGTTTCGGATATTATTCATAGATTTTATTCGAATTTACATTTGTCCGTGCAAAGATACTATTTTTATTCTATTCTTCTCACTACTCCGCCTTCCAAGCGATAGACTTCACCACTTTCCGGGCATACGGCATTTCCCTGTTCGTCAAAAGAAAGACGACAACCATACTCACTGACCCAACCGATTTGTCGGGCGGGATTACCTACCACTAACGCATAGGGCAAGACATCATGAGTAACCACACTCCCGGCTCCTATCATGGCATACCGTCCGATGGTATGTCCACAGACAACCGTCGCATTAGCACCGATGCTGGCCCCTTTCTCTATCCGGGTAGTCCGGTATTCCTCTTTGCGGGACACATGGCTACGCGGATTAATCACATTGGTAAACACGCAACTGGGTCCAAGGAAAACATCATCCTCGCAAATCACACCGGTATAAACCGACACATTATTCTGAATCTTTACCCGATTCCCGATAATTACCTTGGGAGAAACCACAACGTTTTGTCCGATATTGCATTCCCTACCGATAATACATCCGGACATTATATGCGAAAAGTGCCAGATACGGGTACCTTCCCCGATACAGCAATCGGGATCTATAACTGATGTGGGATGAGCTTGATATTTTTCCATACAATAATTATTTACCCCGCTATTTATAAATCAAAAAAATAGTTGGTTTCTTCGCCAAATCAGGAACCTTACCCGCCCAATCCTTTACCGGACGCGTCTGAATAAACTCATCGGCACACGTAATATTGGAAGCAATGCAAAGCTTCGTAGATGGGCGGCACAATTTAATCAATTCCTCCACCAGTTTCTGATTTCGGTAAGGCGTTTCAATGAAAAGTTGGGTCTGATTTTCCGAATAGACCCGACTTTCCAACTTTTTAATCACATTCATCCGCTCATTCGCATCTATCGGCAGGTAACCGTGGAATGCAAAGCTCTGCCCATTGAAGCCGGAAGCCATAACCGACTAGATGATAGACGATGG
>URGO01000179.1 GCA_900547435.1 uncultured Parabacteroides sp. | reverse complement strand
GATGAGGTGGAACAGTATATATTAGAAAGCCAACAACTGGAAAAGGAACTGGCCAATGACAAAACGTCCTCTTTGGAACAGCAAATCAGTACCTCGCTTTATGAAGACATGGTGAAAATGGCCTATAAAGACCCTGACCGCATCGCTTCTATCCGACAAATCGTTGAGAAAGCAGACGAGACCGTTATCCCAGACCATTTCATGGAGATGTACAAAACATTAGAAAACGTTCTTAAACAAATCAAACGCTTATGAATCAGGAAGTAAAAGATTTTCAGCGTGCTACAGCAGATCGCATTCTGCATATATATAAAAATTTAGGTCATCGACGGGTATTGCTAGCAGACGAAGTGGGATTGGGCAAGACATTCGTAGCCAAACAAGTCATCAATTTGGTCCGTGAATGGCACAAACAGAAGAAAGATGACTTCTTAAAGGTGGTTTATATTTGTTCAAATGCCAACATAGCTGACCAAAACATTGAGAAATTTGGTGTTGAAAATCGAATGAGTATCAGTGAGAGTCGTCTGTCAATGCAGCATCTCTATATCAAATTAGCTGAAAAACTGATTGCAGAACAGCATGAGAAAGAAGAAATGCCTGAATCAATCATTCCGCTGACACCTTCGACTTCCTTCCGTTTTTATAGTGCGCAAGGAACGGCCAATGAACGTGCCTTGATGTATGATATTTTATGCGGACTAACTCAATTTAAAGAGTATAAGGAAGTTATCAGTGATTTTCTTAGCTGTAATGTAAAAAACTGGCAGGAGCTTATCCATATATATAGCAACAGAATCGAATTGTGCGGAGATGATTATCTTCGTGAAATGCATGGTAAGTTACAGATGAGTTTGTCGGATACTATCATCAATCAACTGATTGGGTATGCAAAGTATGGTTATGACAATCGTCAACAGGCAGACATGATCAATAAGCTACGTCGTATTTTTGCAGAAATCAGTATAGATATGCTCGATCCGGACCTAGTCATCATGGATGAATTTCAACGCTTCAATTCGTTGCTTGAACAAGGCGATGACGAGCAATCCATGCTGACCAACAAATTCTTTGATGATGAACGATCTAATACGAAAATTCTGTTACTTTCAGCTACGCCCTACAAACCTTATTCCACCCTTGAAGAGTTAAATACAAATGGGAATGATGAGCACTATCAGGACTTTATGAAAGTAATGGATTTCCTATATGCCACAAAAGATAAAGCAGACCGGTACAAGTAGATATGTCACACCTATTCTGCCGCACTCAAACGTACAGATGTGGTTGATTTAACACCGCTTGTGGTAACCAAGAATGAAGCAGAAGAAGCACTGTATGGGGTGATGTGCCGCACGGAACGATTCAACAGTGGCATTATAGACGATTCCCGTGTATGTGACGTGCAGGTCGTGCCGGAAGATATCCTTTCTTTTGCAGAGGGGCAGTATCTGATGGATTGCCTAAATCATGAAAATACGAAAATGCGTTTGGGTAATCTCCCCATGGAATACGTCAAGTCTTCACCCTATTTGTTGTCCTTTATGGATAAATACGAACTGAAGAAACGAATTGTTTCGGCATTATCACACTCAGATGTAAAAAAATATGGCAAAATAGATGCATTGCTTCTATCAAGGTATGCCATCAACAATTATCGTCCCATTCCTGCTGCCAATGGAAAATTGAAGTATCTCCACGACCTCGTATTTGGAGTACGTCATGAGAAGAAAACACAGTTGTTGCTTTGGGTTCCTGCCTCCAATCCTTACTATAAGGCCGGAGGTGCGTTCGAGAGTAGCGAAGCCCGTAACTTCTCCAAGATTATCCTATTCTCTTCATGGGAGATGGTACCGAGAATGATTTCCATCATGATGTCATATTATTCGGAGTTATATACTTTCGGAGAATTAAAGAAAACAATACCTGAGATACGCTACACTTCCCAAAAGAAGAACCGTTACGGCGAGAATCGTTTAAGAGCCGATGGATTATTGGAGTATCCTTGCCAAACTTTAGCTAGTCTTTTCTCTCCTGCAACATTTTATGGAGAAAAACTTTCCTCAATCCGGAAAATTATCAAACAGAAAATACAAGAAGAATTTGCGCGGAATTCGCTTATACGTACCATTCCACAACAAGGGCGAAATAACGCCAGACTTGTTCTTACGCTCATGAAAATACTGGATGGAAAGCCAGTAGAAGATTTGACCGGCTTGTATGTACCTTCAAATGCATTGGATGTGATGACGGATATTGCCATCGCTTCACCAGCGGTATGTGCTTATCGGCAATCTGGCAATGAAGAAGATGCCCAGATGGTGGCCAAAGCAGTTGTCTCTGTATTCAACAAGCCTGAAAGTGCAGCTGTGATAGACTTGATATACAATAAAAAGAACGATGATGATTATTACGAATCGGTCCTTGATTATTGTGCGATGGGGAACTTGCAGGCTGTACTTGATGAATATGCCCACATGACACAAACAAAGATGTTGGGACACACTGTTACGGAGGCTATTATTGGCACAAGCAATCTTAGCATAGATACAACCGATTCATTGGGAATGGAAGAAAAGAAACAACTTATGCGTTGTCATTTTGCTATTCCATTCATTGACAAAACAATTACTGATAAATCGGTTGCGCATACTACCAATATCCGTAAGGCATTCAACTCTCCATTCCGCCCTTTCCTGCTTTCCACAACCTCTATCGGTCAGGAAGGTCTTGATTTTCATTGGTATGCCAGAAAGATAGTTCACTGGAATCTACCGTCCAATCCAGTGGATTTAGAACAACGTGAAGGTCGTATCAACCGTTTTAAGTGCCTGGCCATTCGTAGAAATGTGGTAAAATTGTATGGCAGTGAAACTTATCATCCGTGGGATGAACTGTTCTCTATGGCACATTCAAATTTGAAAGGTACACATTCGGACATTGTTCCTTATTGGTGCCTTCCTGTGTCAGAGCTGACGGAAGAGCAACGGAAAAAATTGGAATACATTGAACGGATTGTTCCGCTTTATCCACTCAGTCGTGACCGATATAAATACGAACGTCTTATCAAGGTGCTTGCCTTGTATCGCATGACACTGGGGCAACCACGCCAGGAAGAACTGTTGAACCTTTTGAAAAATATGCATCTTTCGGATGAACAGCTCAAAAAACTGACAATTGATCTGTGTCCATATAATAAAAAAGTGATTGATTATGGTTAATTCTAAGTTTTAATTATAACAAAAGTAATATTAATTCATCTTGTCAGTCGGATAGTTTTACAGGAAAATCCGCTTTGCTGGTACCGATACAGTTTTTTGGTAATCTGCCTCCAGATCTATTTAAACGGGAACAAAGATGATTTGCCAAATCAGCAATATTTTATGCGATTTGGCAAATCATAACCCATTTCGAATCTACCATTTCACCTGCTCTATATCCTGCCATTCTGCATTAGATACAATCTCTTTATATTGTTCCTTAGTCAGAACTGAATTAGTATCGTCCGAACACTCGTATTCCCACGGCAGTTCGTAGACAGTGCCCTCTTCCTGATAGCCCATATAGTTGTGATAAGAGTAGGGAACCAGACGCACATAATCCTCTTCGAGCAGGATCCTTAAGAGCTTCTTGGCGTCGTATATCAGCAGCGGTGCTCCGGCCTTATACAAAGCTGTCGCTACTTCAATAGCCAATCCGGCATTGGCTGAATAGCTGTTGGAAACAACTATTTTCCATCCCTGCTGCCGGTCTTTCGAGGCAAAGATATTCAGACGTGAAAGTCCAAGTTCTCCGTAATGGTCAGTTGCGAACCGTATGAAATCCTCCGGACTGTCAATGTCGTACATTTCCGTCACATCAACGAACTTCTTACGCTTGTAATAGACCACATCACGCAGTTCTTCAGGAACATCCTGCTGATCTGTATAGATACACCCCTTGCATCCCCGCTTCCGGTGATAAGCCTCATACACCTCGTTGGCAATGCGGAAATAGGCGCAATACTTTCGTATGGTCATGGTTTCCAAAAGAGGGGCAGAAAGCCCGTGTACCGAGTCCTCCAATGCCTTGATGGCCGTTTCCCGATCTTCCACCTCAATTTTGAAATTCGGCATGATACGGTTAAACTCCCTTTGTGCAATCCGTCCTATACGTTGCTGGTACGGCAGGTTATGCGCTACGTAATCGTTGAACCCATCAGGATTCGCAACAATGACATCAATCATCCGTTCCAGATAGTCGAAGAGGCGGGTTAGATTCTCCCTGCACCACGTATCATCTGGTTCTGCATCCGTACACTTGGAACGATTCGTAATGATAAAATGAGTATGCTTCCGGTCCGTAATACGGATTGACCGGGAGTCTCCGTATCGGTTCGAAGCGACATGAAACCACCTGGCCTCCATCGGGTTGAATGCAAGCCAATCCGCAAGGAACGTCTCCCGGCTATCATATTCCCCCGAAGCGATCAATTCCTCGGCGTCCCCCCACTCTTCCGGCGTAGGCCGTGGCACTTCGATATAGAATCCCCGGTACTCATCGTCGCCCATTACAGCCAGCCGCTCGAACTGATGTTGTATCTCAACCATCCGCTCAAGCATATCGACACCAACGACAATCTCCCATTGACGGCTTTCTCCCAACGCCTCCAAATGCGAGGCATTCAGCCTGACCTCCGTCGCCAAATCGGAAAGGAGCATTCTGTCTATAATCTTTCTTTCGTTCATTCTATATGTCCATTAAATTTCAATAAACCTAGCTGGGTCAAATCCGTTCATCAGGTGTTCATCCTCAAAAACATATCCCATCTGGTTGCAGGCAATTCATTATTTTTCAAGTATCTGCTGTTTTCCTGGAACTCCATGTGCAAATCACTCATGTATTGTATCTTCATCTTACTGTTCTCCTTTCCTTGATTGTTCAATCTGTTTCCCTATGATTGCCTTCACCTGTGCAAATGAAACCGGTGTGAAATCGTTGTTGTCCACTCCGACATCATATTGTGTCGGAAGAAGCATACTCAGCCGAGATGCATCCTTTCCGGTATTGTTCCTGCGGGTATGCACGTGTCCAAAAAGCTGCCAGGTGTCATCGTATGAGCCGCCATAGCAGAGGAACGGACAGTGATTCAGATAAATCTTCTGCTTATCCACCTCGATATACATCTGCATCGTTATCTGCTCGAAGTATTTCGTGTAATTCTGCCTCAGGTTCTTGATGTCGTGGTTGCCGGAAATAAGGTATATTTTCCCATTCAGCCTGTTCAGTACGTTTACCCATTCGGCAGAACCGCCCAGACAGAAATCGCCCAGGTGGAACACGATATCCTCCGGACCGACCACGCGGTTCCAATTGGCAATAATCGTTTCATTCATGTGCGACACATCCTTGAAGGGCCTGTTGCAGAACCTGATGATATTGGTGTGGTTGAAGTGGGTGTCGGATGTAAAGAAAACCCTGCTTCCGTCAAATTTATAATTCATAATCTTTCCATTCATGCGCATCACTGCGCGGTTAATAATACATTACAATTCAGCCCGTGGACGGAATTGACGGAGAAGAGCACATCGTGCGAACGTCACCAACAGGCATCAAACAAAAACCGTCGA
>URGO01000178.1 GCA_900547435.1 uncultured Parabacteroides sp. | reverse complement strand
GACACCCTAAGGCACTCTTCGTTTATTCCTTTCGCGGATTAACCGCTGTCAGCGTATGCAAACATAGTAACTTATTCCCGATGCGTCACGCAACAGATATCCCTCCGAAAGATTTTCGGAAAGAGGGGCAACCCGTTCAATCGTAACTTGATATTGATCTTCTACCTCCTGAATGATGGTTTCCGGAACAATCGGCTCTTTCAGCTCAGAAAACGAAAGACCATATCCATCGACATATTGCCATTCTCCGGACTCATTCATGGCAAAATCAAATCCATTGGGCAAAGCCACCACAAAAATACGTGTATCGGTACTGAATGTCGTCCGCTTGGATGTACTTGAAAGGCCAAAATAAGTCTGAATAAAGGCATTTATTTCCTTGTTCGGCCATTGTATCGGACGGTCCGGATTATCTATGCTGATAGCATATACCTCATGCCCGGTCGTTTCAAAATAATATTGAATAGTTTCATTTTCCACTTTCTTCTCCATACGGGAAATATTCAATTCCGGACAATGGACTTGAATATATGTATTCACCTCTTCAGGCAAAGTTCCGAACAATGCCTTGGGCAATGATTTTCCCGAATCATTTTCCAATATTTTCCAAGTATAATTCCGATCAAAAGTAAGGATATATCCCCCATACAACCAAACTTTATAACTAAAATCCGGATTTTCCATGCGTTCCGTCGGAATCAAGACATCCAGAAGCTTGGTTTCCGGAAAATAAACACCCAAGAAAGGCGATACCGGATCGGGCAAAACATCAGAAATATCTCCATATTCCTCCAAGCCTACCAATTCATAGCCTAAGCATTCTTGCATATTGGCATCGAACCCCAGAAAATTTCCGCTTTCCTTCATCCCCAAGGCTATACCATATTCTGTTTTCCGAAACGCGCAGACCTCGTCTCCGAAATCCGATTCCACATACCTGAATGCCTCCGCATATTTTTCGCACAAAGCTATCGGAAACGAATGCTCCAAGCACATCATAGCCAACAACTCCCCCGACATATCTAATGCCACATGCGTATCTTGATTATACCTTATATAATAAAAGACCTTTCCGCTTTCATTATCTATCAATTCTTCAACTGAGATAGGTATTTCATCCGGGAAATAGAAAATCAGATTTTCCTCCACCACATCCGGAAGGTCTGCCATCGGCACATAAACATCTTCCGAATATTCCTCATCCGTACAAGCGATAAAACTTAACCATACCGTAAACAAAAACAATATGCTTGACAATCTACAACCTTTCATGTTTTTTCATTTAATATCTTTGACTAACAGGTGCTTTTCATTTGAATCCGTGGGCAATATACGAATAATTCCAATAATCTCCAACCCCTTAAAAAATTCATGCCTATCTTTAAAAGAAAACATAAGCATAAACGGAAAAAAACATAGGCATAAATGCAACCGAATATAGGCATAAATTTCAGAAATCGGAAATATCAAATACGAAGGCGCAAGGATCAGAGCTTCAAAGCCTCATCCCCTTGCGTCTCTGTATTTTCAAACTTCCTTATTTTGCCAATGCCTGCTCGATATCGGCAAGGATATCTTCTACATTCTCGATACCTACCGAGAAGCGAATCAAATCAGGCGCAATACCGGCTTCCAGTAATTGCTCATCGGTCAGTTGGCGATGGGTATGACTGGCCGGATGGAGCACACACGAACGGGCATCCGCCACATGCGTTACAATAGCCACCAGTTTCAGGTTATCCATAAAACGAATCGCCACATCCCGGCCTCCTTTCAATCCAAACGAAAGGACACCACATGAGCCATTTGGCAAATACTTCTGAGCTAACTCATAATACTTGTTGCTCTTCAGACCCGGATAATTGACCCATGCCACCTTATCACATTTCTCTAACCACTCAGCTACAATCTGCGCATTCTTACAATGTTGAGGGACACGCAAATGAAGCGTTTCCAGACCCAAGTTCAACAAAAACGCATTCATCGGAGATTGGATAGAACCCAAATCTCGCATCAATTGACTGGTAGCCTTCGTGATAAATGCTAATTTCCCGAAAGCCTTCGTATAAGTCAATCCATGATAGGACTCGTCCGGTTGGCACAATCCGGGGAACTTATCGGCATGAGCCTCCCAATCGAAGTTTCCGCTATCCACGATGCATCCCCCCACACAAGAGGCATGTCCGTCCATATATTTGGTTGTAGAATGAGTTACGATATCCGCCCCCCATTCAAAGGGCCGGCAATTGATTGGAGTCGCAAAAGTATTGTCTACCACCAATGGCACGCCATGCTTATGAGCAATACGGGCGAACTTCTCAACATCCAAAACCATCACGCCCGGATTGGAAATCATCTCGCCAAACATCATTTTGGTATTCGGACGGAAGGCCTTTTCAATCTCTTCCTCATCAGCATCCTGATCCACAAATGTACAATCAATCCCCATCTTCTTCAAGGTAACGCCCAACAGGTTATAGGTCCCTCCGTAAATGCTGGTTGCACTCACGATATGGTCGCCCGCCTCACAAATATTGAAACAGGTAAAAAAATTGGCCGCCTGGCCGGACGAGGTCAGCATAGCCGCCACACCACCTTCCAATGCCGCAATCTTAGAAGCCACCGCATCGTTGGTGGGATTCTGCAAACGTGTATAGAAATAACCGCTCTCTTCCAAATCGAACAGACGCGCCATCTGCTCACTGGTCTCATACTTGAATGTCGTACTTTGATAAATCGGCAATACACGCGGCTCACCATTTTTAGGCTTCCAACCGGCCTGAACACAAAGCGTACCCGCTTTCAGTTTATTTTCTTCCATAACTATTTTCTTTCATTTTATATTATCGCGGACAAAAATACGAATGAATTTGATATCCGATACCTTTTTTACCATATTTTCTTTTCCAAAATGCGGAACCAGATAAACGAAATGATTCCTTTCAACGTGCTGGAGATGCTTATCGCCCACCAAACTCCGGTAATCCCCAATCCTATCGCACCCAGATAAATGGCCAACGGTACACGCAAGGTGTTAAACGTAATGCTGATAATAGCCGGTGGGACGGTTCGCCCCGTACCATAAAACAGGCCCTGCATCGTTATCTCTATCATCATAAACATCATGGAATAACCATCTATACGCAAGAACTCGCCTCCGGCTTGATAAGCGGCCGTTTCCGAAACAAAGAGCGAAAACAGATCACTTCCCCAAAAGACGAAAAGCAAGGTGCAGATCAATCCGAATACAGAGGTCATCCAAAGCGTGGTCCGGTAAGCGGCATCAATGCGTTCTTTCCTGCAGGCGGCATAGTTCTGTGCCGTAAAGGTACTCAAGGCTGTACTGAACCCTTGGGAAGTATTCCAAGCTATTGCTTCTATCTGTCCGCCGGCGGTTAATGCCATCAGACCGATATGCCCGCCGTATGTCGTAGCGGTACGCCCCATCAACAGATTGATAATGGCAAAAAAGGAATTCAACAAAGCGACCGGCAAGCCCAAGCGAATTATCCTTGCACAGAAACGCCTCTTCATCGGAGTGAAAAGGGGAAAGTCTTCCCAAAGCCTTTTCTTTATCTTGACTTGATAAAGGAAAAGCAATACGACCGTAAATTGAGATAGCCACGTTGCATAAGCGGCTCCGGCCGTTCCCCAGCCAAAACCGAGTATAAACAATGGGTCAAGAACCATATTCATCACCAATCCGCTTCCACTCACATAAAATGGTATCTTGCTCATTCCCGCCGCATTATGGATACCCGTAAAGGCTGATGCCAAAAAGACCAAAGGAAATCCTGTTGCGATAATCCGCAAATATTCTATTGCTTGATTGGCTATATCTTCGCTAAGTCCATACAATCCGATAAAAGAAGGGGCAAACACAAATAAGATACATCCCAAAGCCAACGAGAAGCAAAGCGCCATCGTCAAATTGTGTGATGCATAGAGTTTTGCCTCCTCATAGTTTCGTAATAAGTTGTAATGGTCCACCGAGACCTCCGCACCTACCTTATTCATCAACGAGATAGATTGTATCAGCCAAGCCAATATGCCTACGGCTCCTACCGCTGCAACCGCACCACTTCCCAATCGTCCGACCCATACCATATCCGTCAGGCTATATGCCATCTGTATAAAGGAGGTTCCCATGATAGGAATCGCCAGATTGAATTGTTGCTTACGGATAGGACCTTCTGTCAGGTTTTTGATGTTCTGCATTTATTATATGACATCTAATAACCGACTACGGGAAAGCAGGCAGGCTCCTATCACGGCTGAACGTTCTCCCATCTGAGAAAGACAAACTTTCGTTTCCCGGTTCAGCATACCCAAAGAGTATTTTTGTATCGCACTCTGCATGGGGTAAAGCAAATAATCATTCGTACCGGCTAACGGTCCTCCTACTATAACTATCTCCGGATTCAACAAATTAATCAACCCGGCAATGGCACGTCCCAAAATGAAACCAAATTGTTCTACAATCTCTATCGACAAGACATCTCCTTTATGTACCGCCTCGACAAAGTCGCTCAGCAATAATTCCCCCCGTTTTTCGATATAGTCCGTCATAATCGTTGTGATTCCTTGCGCCGTGCGTTCACGCAAAATCCGCTCTACGGCAAAACCGGATACTTCTGTTTCAAGACAGCCCTTTTTCCCACAATTACAGATAATTTCATTATTCAATGCGCAAATATGGCCTATTTCTCCGGAAAAGCCGGACTTGCCATAATAAGGCTTTCCGTCTATAATGAGTCCTGCCCCCAGCCCCCAGTTCAGATTGATGAACAGGAGATTCTTATCGTCCTAGAAACCTCCGGACATATACTCGCCATAGGCCATAGCCCGAGAAACATTGACCAAATAGACCGGCCAACCGATATTCTGTGTCATGGTTTTTGCCAATGGCTCTTCATTAAATTGGAAATAAGAATAAGAATAACCGGTCATAGCATTGACTTTTCCGGCAATATTGACCCCTACTCCTATGATTTTCTTTAACGGAAGCGATATACTCTTGATATATTCCTTGATAATCGCATACAACCGGTCTAAGGCCTGCGGCGTATCTTCCAGCACATAAGGAACCGTAGTCATCTTGCCACTCATTGTCCCGGCAAAATCGGTCAAGCCTAAACATACTTTCTTATGCTGGACGTCTATACCGATAAAATACCCAACCTTGGGATTCAAGCCATAAAGATTAGGTTTACGCCCTGTCATCGTATCCGTCTTTCCCAAATCCAAGATATAGTTCTCATCGATTAGCTCTGAAGTAAACTTGGCAATTGTAGGAATACTTAAATCCAAGTTCTTGGCTATATCGGCAAGAGTAGAAGGTCCGGAACAAATCAAGTACTGTATCAAACTCTTTTTCGTTGCAGCAATCTTGCCACTATTTTCCTGCCATTGAATATCTGCTTTCATATCGCGTTTTTTATTGAAAAATCTTTACTTATTCCTTTTTGGCCTAAAAACATTCTGAAAAAATTATTTATTTTCCACTTGCCTTTTCTTTAATGCTACAAAGTTGGCAATAAATATCTTAATAAACAAACGCATTTATAAAAATAATTTCAGAATTATTCCTACAAATGCGTTTTTATTGAAATTAGCAGTATTTCTTTTCTTCAAAATCTATAAGTTAATGTCAGCCAACTGACTCGTGCGTCCCGGTTCCGGATTTG
>URGO01000177.1 GCA_900547435.1 uncultured Parabacteroides sp. | reverse complement strand
GTTATATTCATTGTTCCCAATCTGTATTTTCCTTCAGGTTATACCATTCGGAGATGAATAATCGTTTGTCTTCTTCCACACGGCTCCCGATGGTGGTCAACAGATCCCCGATGATGGCCGCGTTTATCCCGATATGCAATGCCTTGCGCTGGGTGGATTCCGATAGTTGGGCGCGTCCTCCCGAGAAACGCAGGTAGGCTTGCGGATTGACGAACCGGAAGATGGCGATGGTGGTCAGTATTTCCTCTTCGCTCAAGGGAGGCGTATGTTCCAAGGGAGTTCCGGGGATAGGCTGGAGCAGGTTCAAGGGGATGGAAAGGATGCCTTCCCGTTGGAGGAAGAGCGCCATCTCCACCCGTTGTTCAGGTGATTCGCCCATACCGATAATCCCTCCGCTACATATCCGGAACCCCAACCCGCGTGCCATACGGATGGTCTTTAGTTTTTGTTCGAGGGTATGAGTCGTACATAATTTCGGGAAATAGGAGGGAGCGGTCTCGATATTGCAATGGTAATTCTCCACGCCACTCTCCCGGAGGGCCAGTAGTTCCTCGTACCCGAGCAGCCCCATCGAAGCGCAACACTTGATGCCGCACGAGGCTTTCATGGCCTGTACGATATGGGTGATTGATTTCATGTCGGAGCCATTGACCCTCCGTCCACTGGTCACCAATGCCAATCGCCCGATGCCCTGCCGGTAGGTGCCTATGGCGTGCTCCACACAGACCTTTTCGCTCACCAGGGGATAGGTGTTTATTTGGGTCGGATAATGGGCCGATTGGGCGCACCATTTGCAATCCTCCCCGCAATTCCCGCTCCGGGCATTGATGATGGAGCAGGTATCGAATTTATTGCCCAGGAAGTGCCGGGTGATGTCGTGCGAGGCTTCGTATAGTTCCGGCTTGTCTGCCTTCAAGAGCGATAAGGCTTCATCTTTATTTAATAGTCCGCCGGATAGGACCTTTTGTTTTAGGAATATTAAGTCGTTCATAGATTAAAAATAAAAAAAGCGGACAGACACCCCATTAGGGGATATCCATCCGCTCGGCATACTACTATCGCTATTTTCTATTTTTTCAAAAGAATAATCCGCTGGGATTACGGGAGTTTCCACCAGACACACCCATCCCTTTTCGAGAGCCACCTGGAGCAACTCCGAGTCGGGCAAATCGGATGCCTGTATCTTCTCCTCATCAGACAGGTTTGCACCGCTTCTGCCTTCCATCCATCCATGCAAGGCTTGTTGCTTGGCTTGGAATCGTTCAGTCAACGAAGCGGCCAGATGCCCCATCGTCACTTGCCGGTGGATACTGACAAACGCAGCATACGCCTTACGGCTCCATCTGCGGAACCGTAAAGTCGTTTGGGCGATATGTGTCAGTTTCCTTACCACGATTTAAATTGAAAATTGAAAGTTGAAAATTGAAAATGAATTGTCAATTATTTTGCTACTTTGTTCAATCGTTTCAAGATGACGAAGATAAAGAGGGCTGCTAACAAGCAGATACCTACCAGTACACCCCATACTACCGTCAGGGATGCGCCCCACATCAACGCCGGGATGCTTACCAGGAAGTTTCCGATAGCCGTAGCTACGAACCATCCACCCATCATCATACCTGCATATTTAGGAGGTGCTACTTTCGATACAAACGAAATACCGATTGGAGAGAGAAGCAACTCGGCGAAAGTCAATATCAGATAGGTCATGATGAGGAGGTTGGGCGTTACGTCTGCCATGTGCATCGGTTGGCCGGCTGCGTCAAACTCCGGTGCGGGCAATCCCAATGAACCGAATGTCATCAAAATGTAGGCTACAGCTGCAACCAGCATACCCAATCCGATTTTCAACGGAGCCGTAGGTTCTTTGCCTTTCTTGGCCAACCAGCCGAACAGGGCGATAGAAACCGGGGTCAACGCTACTACAAAGCAGGCATTGAATTGCTGGAAGATAGGTGCGCTTACCGCTGTAGTTTCCGGCAATTGATTGTATTGGTAAACCAGTCCTGCAATAGCCGCGAGGGTGATTAGGGCTGAGATGCCTTTTCCTTTACTCGTCTTGCTTTGGAACAAACCGAACAAGCCATATACGATAAAGATACCCAGTACCAAGTTAATCACATAGAACGACATGCTGGCCAGTCCGCTGGAGCTTGTGGCCGTATAGTCACGCGCGAAGTAAGTCAACGTAGAACCATTCTGATGGAATGCCATCCAGAAGAAAATCACTACGGCAAATACCAGACAGAGGCAGATGATGCGCTCTTTGGTTTCGGATGGCGATAATTCCTTGATAGCTGCCCCGCTCGATTCGGCCGATACCTTATTGCGGTCGGCATGTTTGAATGTTCCGCGGAATACATAATAGATGGCAATCGAGGCAATCAGCGAGAAGCAAGCTACGGCAAATGCCAGGTGATATGAGTCGGCTTCGCTCATGCCCAACGAGGTCTGCGCCCAGTTCATCATCTCAATGGCCGCGGTCGGAGCAAACGTCGCACCGAGATTGATAGCCATATAGAATATTTGGAATCCGGCATCACGCTTAGCGGCAAATTGCGCGTCATCATACAGGTTGCCCACCATCACTTGCAGGTTACCTTTAAACAATCCCGTACCGGCGCAAATCAGTGCCAACGCGCCTCCCATGGCGGCAATAGCCACACCACCGTTGCCCAACGGAATAGCCAGCAACAGATAGCCCAGAAACATGATTGTGATACCGATGGTCACCATCTTTCCGAACCCGAACTTGTCTGCCAACATACCTCCGAACAGGGGCAGGAAATAAACGAATCCTAAGAATACTGAGTAAATAAGTCCGGCTGTACCGGCCGAAAATCCGAAATTCGCTTGCAGGAATAGCACGAACACCGCAAGCATGGTATAATATCCGAAGCGCTCTCCTGTATTCGCGAGGGC
This sequence comes from uncultured Parabacteroides sp., assembly GCA_900547435.1. GTDB lineage: Bacteria > Bacteroidota > Bacteroidia > Bacteroidales > Tannerellaceae > Parabacteroides. Next base: position 2,776 of record URGO01000177.1, on the reverse strand, counting down.
TAACGCATATAAACCTTTAGGTTGTCCTTCAAACATAATTTTTTAGTTTTTAAGTTTTTAAGTTTATGTGTTTTTTAAGTTCTTAAGTTTTTAAGTTTGTTGTTTGTTAGTTTTTAAGTCTTTATTGTCTTTCAACGAATCTTGTCAACTCGTTTCCTTGTCAACTTGTTAATTCAAAAACTAATAAACTGATAAACTCAAAAACTTACTGTATGATCTGCTTGATTGCCCCTGTCTCCGGATAGAAATAAACCTTCACGGGTGCTTTTTTGTCTTCAAACATCACCGGCGCCAGGGCTTCGCGCGTACCGAATTGTGTAATCTGCGCTTCGCCTTTATACAGGCTTTTCCGGGCGGTAAAGAGTTCGATACGTGCCTTTCCGGGGACATTATATACAATGCCTTTCAAGGATTTTTCTTTCTTTTCGGCCTCTTTGGGGTCCAGTTGCGGAGCACGTTCGGTGGCCGTCAGGTTCATGTAGACAGGCTCTCCGCCCAAATCGTCCGCATCCACAATTCCCAGATGTTCCGAGAAGCGGAAAATAACCTCTTTTTCCAAATCGTCGTTCGGGATGATGGTTACTTCATACTGTTCGGTCTCACGGGTAATCACTCCGGTAAACAGGTTGGTCAGGGCCTCCTCTTGCGCTTCCAGCTCTTCAATGACCAGCTGCATGGCCTGTCCGTCAGGCGGGAGATTGTCGGCATCACCGGTCAGGATGTTCATCCGGCTTTCGCGGATGCGGTAGATTTGCTTGGCGGCTACCTCGGCTTGCTTGGCGGTCGATCCGGCCATCAGCAATTCCTCGGTAAATACCGACGCATCGGTAGCCACGGCCCGTTTCCGTTTGTTTGTATTTTCGTCCTCTGCTTCTGTTTCGGGCGTGTACTCCGCATTGATGGAGCAGAGTAGGCCCTCTTCGGTCAGGTAAGCGTAAGGCGCCACCGTACCCGCCTTGAACGAAACGATATAAGTATTGTCTTTGTCGGGAATACCGCGGTTCAGCAGCTTCACTTTTCCCAACTCATAATAAACTTTATCTTCGGTGATGAATTTCTTTACGCCTAAATATTTCTCGGCATAGCGGTAATAAGGCCCGGCCTTGCAGGTTACTTTCGTCACTTCGGCGTCTACCACTAATTGTGTTTTAGGGAGGGAGTAGGTTACTCCGTAATCATTGGCTTTGACGGCGTTAGCCTTGACAACCTTGGTCTGTGCCATTGCCGAGACCGACAAGAGCAGGCTTACAAGCAGGATTATATTTTTCATTTCTTTTTCGTGTCTGTTTTTTAGATTCTTAATTTCAAAGGACAAATTTACAAAAAAAATCTTACCTGCAAGCATAAATGAGGGAATAGGATGTTAAAATATACGAAAGCTGCCTGTCTTCGCCGGCGTTCCTGCCTATGATTGCTTTTCATTCATGCCTATAATCATTTCTGTTTATGCCTATGATTGTCTCCAAATAAAAGCAAGAAGCAATTAATCCATTGTTGTGTCCATGCTTTAGAAAAGGTTGTATGTAAGAGGAAGGATGAGATAGGGTAATTTCAACTTACCCCATCTCACTATCTCAGTAAAGCCCCTCTTTTAATCGAATGCTTAAAAGCTGATTTATTGCCTCTTGTTTTAGCCGGAATACCGCAGGTGAACTAATGCCCACGCAACGGTTAAGCAAAGTTGACAGAAAAGACAAAATATTACAACTTACAAACTTACAAAACTGACAACTGACAATTAGCTTAATCAACAAAGAAAAACAAGAAAGACATTTATATCATATATTATATATATTATATATAATATATGATATAATTTTTTATTCCTGTTTTTTATGCAAGCGCAATGCTTTTTGCTAATTGTCAGTTGTCAGTTTTGTAAGTTTGTAAGACATGTCATGAATATAAATTGCCTCTTGCGTATGTGCAAAAGATGTTGTACTTTTGTGTGCGAATCAAAAAAAAGAAGAATGGACAACCTGAAAAGATATATTTTTATCTATATTTTGTGGTGCTGCACGGGGCTGATGGCATACGCCCAGCAGGAGCAGACATTTACACATACCATTGAGCAGGGAGAGACGGTCTACGCCATCGCAACCATGTATGGCGTTACACCCGAAGCAATTTACAAGTTGAATCCCGGTAGCCGGGAAGGTATCAAGGCCGGAGCAGAGCTGCTCATCCCGAAGAAAGAAGCCTCGTTTACTGAAGGGGCTGAAACAGAAACCTATATTTTCCATACGATAGAACGGAAAGAGACGCTATATGCGGTTTCGATGAAATATAAAGTGCCGGCACAATACATCGTGGAGGCCAATCCGGGTTTGTCGGTAAAGACCTTCCGGGCGGGTAAAACTATCCGTATTCCGGTGGACCGGAACGCAGGGCGTAAGCCGGTGACCGATAAGGCAGCTCCGCAGGATGGGGGCGCAAAGGAGATGGAATATATCGTTCAGAAAAGAGAGACGATGTATAGTATATGCCGGAAATTCAAGGTGTCGAGTTATGAGTTGTTGAAACGCAATCCGGCCCTGAAACGGGGTGTCAAAGCGGGTATGACCATCATCGTGCCTATCAAGGACGAGAAGATGCTGGCAGAGCAAGAGAAGGCTCCGGCCGAAGAGATTATCCAGTCGGAGGCTGAGGTGAACGCACTCCTCTCGGTACCGAAAGACACGAAGCGCATGGACCAGCTGAAAGTTGCTTTGCTGCTGCCTTTCAATCCCGCTACAAAGTCGGCCGCATCTTCACGCTTTATCGAGTATTACGAGGG
>URGO01000176.1 GCA_900547435.1 uncultured Parabacteroides sp. | reverse complement strand
GATATCGAGCAGGAATTTGTATTTCATTATTTCAGCTCCTTCAGTTTATTGATGGTCACGAAATAATGAAATACAAATTCCTGCTCGATATCGGATGCCGTATTGCATTTCGGAGCATCTTCCTCATCATTCTCTTCATCGGCCAATCGCAATCGGGCATTCAATTTCTCTAAAATGGTTATCAGATAATCCGAACATTGCGATACCTCTTCCAACGGGGTGAAGATGGCACTCAATAAATCCCCTTGCAAAAGCTCCTCCGCCTTTACGTAAATGCGGTTATTCCGGCGGATGTCCTCTATCAGGCGCACAGACTCTTTGCCACAGGCCGCCGAGACGTATTGATGATTCAAAACCGGAAGTACATCCCGGTAATAATAGCCAAGACTTCTCCTCCCGTCTGCTCCCGTCAGGTAACGCCTGTTCTTTTGCAAAGATAAGATGGCATCCATCAAAGAAGCCACCGGGGTATTTATCAGCGGATATCCCATCGTTACATTGATATGCCGGATAGAATCGGGAATGGCGTTTAATACCGGAATAAGCAGATGCTCGTCCGGAAGCACGATAGCCGTGCGCATGGCCTCTTCATCCGTCAATTCTCCCGCCTGTCGGAATGACTCCAGCAAATGATAGACCTGCTTCGCTTCGCCGATGGCCGAAGGTATGCTGATTACTTCGATATGCGGAACCGGCAATTCTTCTTGGGGAATCTCATACTGGGAAGGGAATAAACGTAAATTCCGTTCCATAAAGAAAGATGCCTTATTGTCCTTGTCGCGAAGGAAAGGGGAGGCATAATCCCAATAGAAATCCGCCGCGCCTCTTCGTTTGAGTTCCAAAAGCAAACGTTCTTCGGAAACCGAAAGGGCATTCAGTCCTACAAACACGACCTGCCCGAAGGGAAGTTGCTCGTCCGGATGTTGCTCCAGATACTCTACCGCATCCCGGAACAGCATTCCGTCATATCCGCTATTCTCGGAAGCCAGTTCCGCCCGGAGTTCGGCATACAAGTCATACAGCACTTCCCATAACTCCAGGAAATGTTTCTTGTTGGGAGAGTCGGACTTCGGATAGAAAGAGGACCAGAACGAACGTATGGCGGCTATCTGTTCCTCGCTCAAGAAACTATAGTCATCCTCCAATGCCTTCAAATCCGTGACATTCACAAACAATTTCCGGGCATCTACCATATATTTATCTATGTCATCAAAGTCATTGAGCAACATATCTCCCCAATAGACGAAATCATCAAAAGCCTCGTCCGAACCGCTCTTCCTCCGGTAAATCTCATACAATCTGAATAAGGTACGGATCCTATCGGCTGGTTGCTTGCCGGAGATGCGGGCAAACAAATCGTTGATTGTCCAGATAGCGGGCGAGAAAAGAGGTTTCTCGGATAGTTCCGACAGGTATTTCCGGAAAAATAATCCGGCACGGCGGTTAGGAAATACAAATGCCAAGCGATGTACATCCGCGCCATAATGCGCATAAAACAGTTCGGCTATATGATATAAAAAAGGTTTCATTTCCTTATGACATGACTTTCTTACTGCAAAGGAGCAAAAAAAATTCGTTTCATACAACTCCTTGCGTCCTTTATTGAATTTTTAGTCCACTATATTCGTTAAATGATGTTTGTTTTTGTGCTTTTCACATACCTGAAAAGTGCTTTTCATATAAGTGAAAAATGTTTTTCATTATGTAGATAAGTATTTATCACGTATGTGAAAAACAGAAAACGGGCTATCGGGAACAGTAGTTTGTCCGGGCTTTGGACTTATTGATTCCGGATTTTTACATAGGTATGGGGCCGGAATCCGGATTTTGTTGTATCTTTAGCCTCCAAATGTCAAAATAGAAACAGATGCAACAAGTTGAACATACTTTATTGCCGGCGGAATGGTTTCCGCAAAGTGCGGTACAACTGACCTGGCCTCATGCCGGAACGGATTGGGCGCCTATCTTGAAGGAGGTGATTCCTTGCTTTGTCTCGATTGCCCAAGAGATTATGAAACGGGAGAAACTGGTGGTGGTTTGTCCGGATGCTTCGGAAGTAAAAGAGCAATTGGGGGCGTTTGATGAGGAGCGCGTCCGTTTTGTCGAGCTTCCCACCAACGATACCTGGGCGCGCGATCATGGGGGAATATCGGTGTTTGACCCGTTAGGTCCGATGGTTTATGACTTTGTCTTTAATGGTTGGGGGATGAAATTTGCCGCCAATAAGGATAACCTGATTACCCGTAATCTGTATCAATCGGGCGTGTTTGCCGAGGAGATTCAATTGGTGAATATGGCCCCGTTCGTGCTGGAGGGCGGAAGCATCGAGTCGGATGGCCGGGGGACGCTGATGGCAACGGCCGAGTGCTTGTTGTCGGTCAACCGCAATGAGTACCTGCAACGCGAAGAGATAGAGCATTACCTGAAGAATGTCTTCGGTGTGAAGCGGATTCTTTGGATAGAAAATGGTTATTTGGCAGGCGATGACACGGATAGTCATGTCGACACGTTGGCCCGTTTTTGTAGCGAAGATACGATTGCTTATGTGAAATGTGAGGATGAATCGGACGAGCATTATGATGAGTTGCGGGCTATGGAGGAGGAAATCAAGGCATTCCGGCAAGAGAATGGCGAACCTTACCGGCTGGTTCCGCTTCCGATGGCGGATGAGGTCGTTTGGGAGGGCGAGCGTCTGCCGGCTACCTATGCCAATTTTTTGATTATAAATGATGCCGTCTTGCTTCCTTTCTATAATTCTCCGAAAGATGAAGAGGCCCGGAAAGCCTTGCAAGCGGTTTTCCCTGATAGGGCGGTAATAGGCGTAAATTGTTTGCCATTGATAAAACAACATGGCTCATTGCATTGTGTGACGATGCAATATCCGGAAGGGTATGTCCGTTGATAAAAGGACAAGTATACAAGTTAACAGGGCTCCGGTTGACAAGGTTTGTCAATTCAAAAAACGTAGAAACTCAAAAACTCAAATGAAAGTAGGATTAATTCAACAAAAGAATAGTGCGGATATCGAAGCGAATATCCGGAAATTGCAGGCGAATATCCGTATAGCCGCCCAACAGGGCGCGGAATTGGTCGTATTGCAGGAATTGCATAACGGGCTTTATTTTTGCCAGACGGAGAATACCGAATTGTTTAATCAGGCAGAGCCTATTCCCGGTCCGTCGACCGAATCCTTCGGACGTCTGGCCAAAGAGTTGGGGGTGGTCATTGTGCTCTCGCTTTTCGAACGCCGGGCTCCCGGATTGTATCATAATACGGCCGTAGTCTTGGAGAAGGATGGAACCATCGCGGGCAAGTACCGGAAGATGCATATTCCCGATGACCCGGCTTATTATGAGAAATTTTATTTTACACCGGGCGATTTGGGTTTCGAGCCGATAGATACATCGGTGGGACGATTGGGCGTATTGGTTTGTTGGGACCAATGGTATCCGGAGGCTGCCCGCCTGATGGCCATGCGTGGGGCGGAGATGTTGATTTATCCTACGGCGATAGGCTGGGAAAGTTCGGATACGGATGAGGAAAAACGTCGGCAATTGGGTGCTTGGATAACCGTTCAACGGGGCCATGCCGTAGCTAACGGGATTCCGGTGATTACCGTAAACCGGACGGGCCATGAGCCGGATCCTTCGGGGCAGACTAATGGTATTCAGTTTTGGGGAAATAGTTTTGTGGCAGGACCGCAAGGGGAATTGCTGACCGAGTTTACCCAGGACAAGGAAGAGATCCGGGTGGTCGAAATCGATAAAAGCCGGAGCGAACAGGTACGCCGTTGGTGGCCTTTCTTCCGGGACCGCCGTATTGATGCTTTCGATGGATTGCCGAAGCGTTTTTTAACCGAATGAATAAGTTAAGTAGGGTGGCCGGAATCTTTTCGTTCCGGCCTATCCGTGATGTATAAAAGAATTTTTTCTTTATCTTTGTGCATGAAATAGGACAGCATGAAGAACTTTGTACCGCATATTTTATATATTGTAATGGGATTGCTTCTGTTGAGCGGCTGCAGTACTACGAAATATGTTCCGGAAAACCAATATCTGTTAGACAAGGTCGAAATCGAGTCGGATAATAAGGCGTTCAAGTCTTCGGAGTTGCGCGATTATCTCCATCAGCGACCCAACTTCAAAGTGTTTGGTTTGATGAAATGGCAATTGTATGTCTATAACTGGTCGGGACGTAATGATAAGCGCTGGGTCAACAAGCAGCTCCGGAGGATGGGCGAGCCGCCGGTTATCATGGATACGACGCTTATCGCTCAGTCGGAGGCGGAATTGGAACGTTTCTTGGTCAATAAGGGTTATATCAATGCAGAAGTAACGCATAGCATTGATACTTCCCGTGTCAAGAAGGCGATTGTTACCTATTATGTGTCGCCCAAAGAGCCTTATCGAATCCGGAATTATCGGATGTCTCTTTATGACAAGACGATAGATAGCATAGCGCGCATCCAGCCTCCTAAGCGTTCTTGGCTGGCATCGGCATTCCATCCTACGGATGAATCCTATATTCCTTTGGTGAAAGACGGGGATTTGTTTGATCGGGACGTGCTGGATAAAGAGCGCGGACGTATCACCTCGTTGGTGAGACGGCGCGGGTATTATGCGTTCAACCGGGACAATCTGACTTATCTTGCGGACAGTTCTTTTAATGCAAATGCGGTCGAGCTGGAGATGCTCCTTAAACCTTACCGGCGTTTGTTGCCGGATGGGAGTATCCGCGAGGAGAATCATCGGCCCTATTATATAGATAAGGTATCTGTTATGGCGGACTATGACCCGCTACGCTCGGAAAGTCAGAATGCTTTGAACCTGACCGACACGCTATGGGTAGGAAATATTGCCGTGGTCTATGGGAAGTCCGGGCATTATATTCGTCCTTCCATATTGGCCAAGAGTCTTTATTTGTCTCCCGGAAGATTATATAACGAGCGGAGTGTGGAGCAGACCTATTCTTCTTTCTCGCGGCTGCGCGCGTTGAAGAATATCAATATCCGCTTTACCGAGCGGGAGGAGGGCGATTCGCTGAAATTGGATTGCGCTGTGTTGATGACACCTACCAAGCTGCAGGGATTCGGTGTAGACCTTGAAGGGACTAACTCGGCCGGAGATTTGGGGTTTGCCAGCAGTGTAAATTATCAGCACCGCAACTTGTTCAATGGATCGGAAGCGTTTTTGATAATATTCCGTGGAGCTTATGAGGCATTGGGGTCGAACGAGCAGAGCTTTGACGGAGATTATTGGGAGTTCGGAGCGGAGACCGGTATCACTTTCCCCCGTTTTTTGTTCCCGTTCGTGAGCGATGCATTCAAACGGCGTTTGCGGGCAACAACTGAGTTTAAGGTCGGGTATAGTTTTCAGACGCGCCCGGAATACCAACGTGCCTTGTTGTCGGGCGGATGGAGCTATATCTGGCAACAACGCTTTAATGCGCAGGGACGCCATGTGTTTAAACTGGTAGATATCGATTATGTGCATCTTCCTAAGATAGATCGTGAATTTGCGGAGAGCCTTCCGGAGTCTACCCGGCAATATAACTTTACTGACCAGTTTATCTTCGGAATGGGATATACCTATTCCTTCAGCAATTATACGCCACAAGAGAAGAACCGCAATACGCATTCGCTCCGTGTCTCGGTCGAGGCCGCCGGTAATTTGCTTTATGGTATTTCCAAAATGACCAAG
>URGO01000175.1 GCA_900547435.1 uncultured Parabacteroides sp. | reverse complement strand
TGGATATCTTGGTTGCTACGGATGTCGTAGCACGAGGTATCGACATCAATGACATCCGGCTTGTGATTAACTTCGATATTCCACATGACCCGGAAGATTATGTACACCGTATCGGACGAACCGCACGAGGGACCAATGGAGAGGGATTGGCAATCACTTTCGTAGGCAAAGAGGAGCAGGCCGCTTTCAAACGTATCGAAAATTTCTTAGGACAAACGGTATACAAGATACCTATTGATCCTCAATTTGGAGAGGTACCTGAGTACAAGCCAGAAGAGAAAGCCAGGAAGCAGGGACGTCCCCACAAACAATCCAGACCTTCCCGCAAAAAGAGTTCATCAAGAAGCATCCCGGCTAAAAGATAGGAGATTGCGGACTGATAACGAATTTTATGTTTAGCCCGTATGCCAATTCAAAGAATAATATTATCTTTGCGAAGATATTAAAAGTAAACTTTTAAATCCGAAAAAAGAAAATGGTAAAGAGTGCATTACAAATTGCAAGAGCAGCTTACCAACCCAAGGTTCCGGCTGCTTTGAAAGGTGCTGTAAAGGCTGTAGATGGTGAATATACGCAATCTGTCGCAGACCAAGAAGAAATCAAGAAATTGTTCCCGAATACGTATGGTATGCCGGTGATTACGTTTGAAAAGTCAAACGACGTGAAAGAGTTCCCGGCTATGAACGTGGGCGTGATCCTCTCAGGCGGACAGGCTCCGGGCGGACACAATGTCATCGCAGGTTTGTTTGATGGTATCAAGGCGCACAACCCGGCTTCCCGCTTGTATGGATTCATCTTGGGTCCTGGTGGTTTGGTAGACCATAAGTATATGGAGCTGACTTCAGACATTATCGACGAATACCGCAACACGGGTGGTTTCGATATGATCGGTTCAGGCCGTACGAAGCTGGAAACGAAAGAGCAATTCGACAAAGGCTTGGAAATCTTGAAAGAACTTGACATCAAGGCATTGGTGATTATCGGTGGCGACGATTCAAATACGAACGCCTGCGTATTGGCAGAATATTACAAGGCTACAGGCGCCGGCGTACAGGTAATCGGTTGCCCGAAGACGATCGACGGCGACTTGAAGAACGAGCAAATCGAGACTTCATTTGGTTTCGATACCGCTTGCAAGGTGTATTCAGAAGTAATCGGTAATATCGAACGTGACTGTAACTCGGCTCAGAAATACTGGCACTTCATCAAGTTGATGGGTCGCTCGGCTTCGCACATTGCTTTGGAATGTGCTTTGCAGACACAGCCGAACATCTGCATCATCTCAGAAGAGGTTGAGGCGAAGGATATGTCGTTGGATGACATTGTTACTTATATTGCAGGTATCGTAGCTAAGCGTGCGGAAGCAGGCCATAACTTCGGTACGGTATTGATTCCGGAAGGTTTGATCGAGTTCGTGCCGGCTATGAAGCGCCTGATTGCCGAATTGAATGATTTCTTGGCTAAGCATGACGCCGAATTCAAGATGATCAAGCGCAGCGAACAGCGTGCGTACATCATCAGCAAGCTGACGAAAGAGAACTCTGACCTTTACGCTTCGCTGCCGGAAGGCGTGGCTCGCCAGTTGTCATTGGACCGCGACCCGCACGGAAATGTACAAGTATCGCTGATCGAAACCGAAAAGCTGTTGTCTGAAATGGTAGGCAAGAAGTTGGCTGAATGGAAAGCAGAAGGCAAGTATGTCGGCAAGTTCGCCGCTCAGCACCACTTCTTCGGCTATGAAGGCCGTTGTGCTGCTCCATCAAACTACGATGCAGACTATTGCTATTCATTAGGTTATACGGCATCTTGCTTGATTGCAGCTGGTAAGACAGGTTATATGTCTTCAGTACGCAATACGACAGCTCCGGCTGACCAATGGATTGCAGGCGGTATCCCTGTGACGATGATGATGAACATGGAACGTCGCCATGGCGAGATGAAACCAGTTATCCAGAAGGCATTGGTGAAATTGGATGGCGCTCCTTTCAAGGAATTTGCTTCTCACCGCGAGGAATGGGCCGAGAACACATGCTATGTATATCCGGGTCCGATCCAGTACTTCGGTCCGACGGAAGTATGCGACCAGCCGACGAAGACATTGCAATTGGAGCAGGCTAATAAATAAATATAGATTTTTGATTATAGAGCCATTCCGTATATTCATGCGGAGTGGCTTTTTTACTTATTACTATTATGGTCCTCAACTATTACACCCCGATTAAAACCTTTTGGGAAGGACTGCAATCCGCCCAAGAGACGGGAGCGTTCCGCATTCCACTCCGAGACACCTTGCTAAACTCACCTGAAGTATATGGTTTTTCGCTATTACGAAAAGCCATCTTAGCGTATGAAACAGAGCAAGGAATACCCGAAGATAAAGGAAAAAGCCAGATGCCTTTTTACCGGCAATACCAACAACGCTTAATTGGTCCGGAAGTGATTCCTTTTATAGCTTCATTTTATGAAGAGGGAACAGAATATAAAGAAACCAACAACCCCTATATAACTCTTACTTTCGACTATAATCGATTAGCCGAGCATTGCTTGAGCGAGAATATATCCCTTTTCCGATGCAAATATGATGAGATACAAAATATGAAATCTCTGAAAAAGTGCTTAGAACGGGAATATGACAAAATTTTCTTCGATGATGAGAATACCGGATTCACGCCGGATTCACGTTTCATTTCTTTATTATATAATGCCCTGCTGGAAATTCGCCCGGAAAATGAATCGCAGCATAAGGAATGGCGGTTAGCCCTATTCAAAACACCTGAAGAGGTGGATTACCTATGGGAGGAACAAACCATCCGGACCTCAACTACCTGGGATATTCCCTTATCCTGTCTGGAAAGGATAGAACTGAAACCGGATTATCGGGAGATGCCTGAATTATATACCGCTCTTATCGGTATGATGAAGCATTGCGGATTGGTTCCGGAACAAATATTGACGGGATTAGTAGAATAAAACTAAAAAACATATAAACTAAAAAACTCACAAACTTATAAACTAAAAAATATGGTTAGATTAGCAAACGAACACTTGACGGTGGAGGTATCATCACACGGAGCCGAATTGTGCAGCATCCGTGGGAATGCATCCGGCCAGGAGTATTTATGGCAAGCCGACCCGACTTATTGGAAACGTCACTCACCGGTTTTATTCCCGATCGTAGGCAGTGTTTGGGAAAACCAATATCGCCACGCCGATAAATCTTACCCCCTATCCCAACACGGATTCGCACGCGATATGGATTTTGAGCTGGTCAGCCAATCGGAAACCGAGGTCCTCTTTCGCTTAGAGAGCAATGAGGAGACTTTGGCCAAATATCCTTTTCCGTTCCGGTTGGAAATCGGCTATCAATTAATTCATAATCAGGTAAAAGTTCTATGGTCTGTGTATAACCCGGCATCCACCGATATGTATTTCCAAATCGGTGCCCATCCGGCATTCTACTACCCAGACTATATGCCGGAAACTACCGAACGCGGATATTTCTCTTTCGACCAGACAGATAATTTGTCTTATATCTTGATATCCGAGAAAGGGTGTGTATCTCTCCAAACATATCCTCTGAACCTGCAAGACGGACTCTTGCCTTTAGACACGCATACTTTCGACCACGATGCCCTGATTTTGGAAAACGGACAAGTGAACGAAGTACGTCTGTTGGATAAAAATAAACAGCCTTATCTCTCGTTACAATTCTCAGCTCCGGTAGTCGGACTCTGGTCTCCTCCCGCCAAGAACGCTCCGTTTGTTTGCATCGAACCTTGGTATGGACGATGCGACAGGGCACATTATACCGGCGAATACAAGGATAAAGACTGGATGCAACATCTCTCCGGAAACGAAGAGTTTCATGCGGATTACACCATTTGTTTGGAAAAGGAGTGATGATTGAATCTTATTGACACACAAATCAGGTTAAGGCTTGATCGCTAAAAGAAAGCCGCCTGCCTCTTGTAGTCGTTCACAAAGGGCAGGCGGAATAATGGAGATTTTCTATTGGGGATATTTTATGCTTCCGGTAAGGAAAGCAGATATTCAGGAGCAAAATCCGCCCCATTCTCCCATTCTATAGTGTTATACTTCACGGTGAACCGCTTGAAGAAGTTCAAGTCTTTCAGCGGCTCGAACACCTTGCCTTTTAACGAGGTACGCAAATCCACCACTTTTGTCACGTGATTGTTGAACCATAGCCGGATGCGGTAACCGTCCACATACTCGGCTTTCACTACTTCTGTAAACATATCCGTATCTTATTTTAAAGGTTCTATCTTTTCCAAGGGGTCGCCTTTTTGGGTTCTCTCCCAGTTATCCATCAGTTCTTCCTTGTGCTGTTTCTACCATTCAAACAAGCAATTAACCTACAAAAATTTTATAAATCCGACAGGACGGGCGGCAACTTAAATCCTTACAGGAAGTAAAAGATGGAGCGTATGTCTACTAGCTACGCCCCATCCTTGTTTAACGTACCTTCACAACATCCAAATAGACCGTCGATAAAATTCCGGCTTTCTTGGCATCAATGCCATAGACGCGCATGAAGGCGTCGGCAACCGCCTGTCCTCCGTTTGTGGTTAATGGATTACTCATCGAAGAAGTTACTACTTCAACACTCATTCCTTTCTCAATCCGAATGCCATTTGCATTTTTGGATTGCTTAGTTGTAATTCTGAATAATGGCATAATAAAAAAATTATTGTGATTTAAACTGTTTGTATTTATCTAATTCATTCTTCATTTCACTAATTGCCCACATAATAATTGCTGCATCATCAGTTAGACCAATAGGCAAAAAATCAGGAATTAAATCTATTGGAGAAACTACATAAAGTAATGCTGCAACAATAATTATAAGATTCGTCACATCATAATCTTTATATTTTCCTAATGCTATATCCTTGACATAGCTTATCAATAATGTTAGATTTTCTCTAACAGAAGACAAGCCCTCTTTTCCAATATATGCACCACATTTAGCAATTAGGCTTTTTAATCGCTCAGGATTCTTGATATAATCCTCAGCTTTCTTAATCCATGCAGAATTTTTGAATTTACCAATTATATCCATATTTCTAAACATTATAAAGTTTCTAATTCTTTCGCCCGTTCTTCCGAAATACCTAACCTGTCTCTCAGTCGGTCGAGTAATCGCCTTTCTTTGGATGAAATCTCGCCTTCTTCCAAACAGGCTTTATATTCTTCCAAATATTCTTTCTCGTCATCCGCTAATTGGATAGATTGAAGAGATGCTTCCAATTCTGCCGCCCGTTCTTCGGAAAAGCCCAATCGTTCTCTTAGACGATTCAGCAAACGTTTTCCTCTTGCGTCCGATTCTTCCAAATAATCTCGAACGGAATCAAGATATTCTTGTTCTTCTTTAGAGTTATCTGTTTTCTGATTTTGTTCCATTGAAAACAAAGCCTCTTTAGGTAACAACTCCAATAAATTAAAACGTATTTCTCGATTATTGGAACTATCTTTTATGGTGATTGTGATTTTATTATGCGGATCTATGTCTATTCCTACATTTATCCGATTGGGTAAATAATAGCTCCATCTTTCAGAAATAGGAATCGGAATATGAAAATCATCAAGATAAAAAAACAATTCTCCGTTATCTAAATACAATTCTGCAGAGTCCAACAGCAAATGCAACATTACGAAATATTTTTGAAAAAACACAATTTAGGAGTATCAAATTGTA
>URGO01000174.1 GCA_900547435.1 uncultured Parabacteroides sp. | reverse complement strand
TTTTTATATATAAATTTTTTATCAATTTAATTCCGCCAACGGGTAAATATATTATGCGTAAATCATTTTTTCAATAAAATCAATTCACCCTGTTCTCCACTTTCTTTCTGCAAAGACACACAATATTCCCTTTGCGGCATTCCTTGCAAAGAAATAGTATAGGCATCCCCGGAAAATACAGAAACAAAATAAAGATGTCCTGCACTATCTGTTATTTGTATGGATACATTCTGCTGTGTTTCCTCAAACAAAAGGGTTACTTCATCGTCTGTTATCGGGTAAATTGTAAGAGAACGCGTCCCTATTTCCTGCCAAAATGTCTCTTCTTGAATAGTTATATCTTCTGCATATATAAACACAACAGAAGTCATCCAAACCGTTAATGTTAAAATTATTTTCTTCATTTTTTATTATTGTTTTTGTTCGCAGTGACAAAAATAAGGAACAAGGCTAACAAAGCGTATCTAAATCAGTTCACAAATAGTTCACAAAGATACACTTTCGGTTCACAAAAATAAGTTTCATAAGATAATAGAAGGGATAAAGGAGTAAATGCTATTACAACTCATGGATAAACTTATCAAAATCGCTAGCCTTTCCCTCTTCATTCAACAGTTTTTTGTAAAGCCGAGCCCGCATATTGGAAATGGCCGGCATACTTTTGCAAAGGATGGCGGCTATCCCTTTCACCGGAATGGGGATTTTGGTCAGGTAACAAAGCCGGATTTCCTGCGTGGAGATTTGCGGATAAAGGAAGCGCAAGCGTCCGATTAATTGAGGGTAAGTCGTCTCAACCGCCTGCTGCAACTCGCCCCATTTCTCCGGTGCAATGTGATCCCAATGCTCTTCCGCATGGAAATATTGATACACCTCCGATTTGCGCAGGTTCAGTTCCAACAGGTTCTTCTCTTCTATATTGATTTGAATCTTCCGGTTCGATATTTCCAACAAGTTGCGTTCGGATTGAAGCAATTGTTTTTGTTCAGCGTTAAGCCGCTCGGCATCCGCCAATTGTGCCTCCAAGGCTTGAATCCGTTGCCGGTTCTGTTCCATCTGCGACCGGCTGTTCCGTTCCTGTTCTTCTTTCAGTTGCTGCAAACGCGCTTCTTGTTCCCGTACCGCCTGTTGTTGCTTCCGATAGCGAAACGATACCCATACAATTCCCCCGGTCAATATAGACAGCATAAGCCCCAACCGGTAAATCTGGTTCTGCTTCCGCTCGCTTTCCAACTGCAATTGCCGGTTCGCTTTCTCTACATGCTCATAATTATAAAGCGAATGGATTCTATCCACAGCCTCCGTACGAGTGATTTTCTGGATGGAATCGTTCAACAACCGGTTGTGCCGGGCATACTCGAAGGCCAACCGGTAGTTCCCACATCCGGCCTCCAGATCCGCCAAGGCTTGATAGGTACCGCAACGCACATACAGATTTCCTCTTTGCAAAGCCCGTTGGAAATAATACCGAGCGGAATCTGTCTGCTGCTGATGACGGGCTATTACCCCCAAGGCATGTAAGGTAATGGCATCATCTTGCCGCATCCTTGAAGAAAGAAACGAAATCAAGTCCTCCGCTTTATTTATTTCATGATGAGAAATGTAATAGGAGATCCATTCACTGACTATATAATCTTCGATAAAGGAATTATTCAGTTTTTGGGCGGCTTGGCAGGATTTTCGATAAAAATATTCGGCACTGTCCGGTTGATTGGTTCGGTCATAAATGCGGGCCATATTCCGATAGCTATAAATTATGCCATCCTTATCACTATTTATCTGGTAGTATTGGATAGCTTTTGTTATAGCATTGAGAGATTCTGAATAAAGCTCTTGATAGGCAAACAAAGTTCCAATCTGTTCATTTATTAATCCCAAGACTCGGTAATTCGAACTTTCCTTTCCGGCCTCCGCAGCTTGTTGGAATGCTTTCAAGGCACGGGGCGCATCGTTCATATCCCGATAGACCGAACCCAAGTAGTAATAAGCTTCCATCAATTTGTCAGCATCCCCTCTTTGTTCATAAAAGCGCACCACCTGCAACATGAGCGAATCGGAAGTATGCTTGACATACAATTTATCATTCGCTTTTGTTTTCAACAAATAATAATACATACGCGTCTCTTCCGGCTCGGCCGAAATAACGGAATCCAACGTGGTAAGGTACAAACGCGCGCTATCCGGATTGGCCTCCATGCACCGTTCCGCCTGCCTCAACGCCTCAGGGTAAGACTTTGACACACAACCGGACAGTCCGATAAGGCTGATGCAAAACAAGACAATAATATCATAAACTCTCATAGTGTTTCTTTGATTTTGCCCGAAAGATAAGAATAAATCCCAAGACAAAGTTCAAAAATCCTGCTTAATTTTAAAAATTGTCTTGAGTGACTATCTCCCGTTGAGGGCGTGCCAAAGAGAGCCTCAAAGAGGCTCAACTATACTATGCGGGCGTTAGCCCACCTGCGGTTGGATTATGATAGCTACTTGCGGATATCCTGAGCGGATTCAATCCGCCCCTACAAATGATTAAGGGCGAGCAAACCTCGCCCCTACGCATGACAATAGATAATATAATTAATTTTGTACACCTACTTATTTGATTATCGATAATCGCCTATTTATAATCTCCAAATTTCATCAGATGCATTGCTGCCTTTATATCTCTTTGGAGTCATATTGAATCGGTAAGTTACTGAGAACATAAGTGTTCTTCGGAACATACTATTTTCCCAATATGTATTCAAATAATTATAGTTTACACTAAAAAATACCGAATGCAGAACTGTAATTAAGAGCAACAGTCAGAAACTGCGCATCATCAATATTCACCATCCGGTTTAATATTGAATTTCCCATATACAATTCACTGATTTCTGCGGTATAATCGGTTACTTTCCAATAAATCCCCATCAGCATAAATTGTTTCCATTTCAGCATATAGCTCAAACTATTGGTATAAGTCGGCTGCAACAACGGATTTCCCGTTCCATATTGATAGGGCCCCATATAGGCAATAAAACTACGCAAGCTGCTGTAAGAAGGACGCGATACCGCATTACAATAAGCCAAATCACTTATTTCTTGATTTTATAAGTAAATTGACTTATAATGTTTGGTTGGTAGAGATATTATTCATACTTTTGCATTGAACAGTAATTAAACGAATTCAACCTATGTATGCAGCCATTTCTGCCGATATAGTGTCTTCCACATCTTTATGTATCGAAGAAACCATTGCTTTGAAGCAATGGACGGAAGATTTATTTTCTATTCTTGAAAAGAGATTTCCCGGATTTTGGGGCAGGCTAATAAAGGGAGATTACATAGAGTGTCTGTTGCCTTCAGCTAAGGATAGCTTCAGAGTTGCTCTTATTATTAAGAGCCGCATTAAGTCTTTTCCTGTTGCAGAATCAAAAGAGAAAAAACTATTCCAAACATATGGAATTCGTATGGCCATGGGAATAGGTGACATGCGCATTGTAGATAAGGAACACGGCATAATGGATGGAGAAGCTATTTATTTATCAGGCAGAACATTAGACGAAATGGGTACTCCTAACAAAAATGGCACATTCCTCATAGAACCTGCTGATAAGCAACTTAGACCAGCTTTACACACTATCGGTATGCTAACTGATGCCTTACTCAATAATACAACAAAACGGCAAAGCGAAGTCATTTATTATAAACTTTTATCTAAAAGCGAGCAGGAAATAGCAGACATATTGGGTGTAAAACAGTCTGGAATAAACCAACACTCGACTTCTGCCAAATGGTACTGCATAGAGGATGCATTGAATTATTTTGAACAACTAAATTTTGAAAGCGCATGAGTAGCTGGTTATTATTGAGCTTATTGACGGCCCATATGATTGGAGATTTCTACCTGCAAAGTGATAAATATTGCAAGCGGAAAGAACTGCTAAAAATCAAAAGTCCGTTTCTTTATATTCATTCCGTTATCGTAGGGTTACTTTCTTGGGCTTTTGTTCCGTTTACTGATTTTTGGATTTTTGCTCTAATCATAGGGGGCACACATTTGTTGATTGATACAATGAAAACATATATATGCAGGGGGCTATGGCCTTTCCTGACAGACCAATTTGCACATATAGTAGTTCTATGTTTTATATCATGCCAATATATACCAACATCCAGTCTGCCGATCCAAAACATAGATTTTCTTAATACGTTATCAATACCATTATTTGTATTTGCCATTTTATGCTGCTTAAAGCCAACTAACATTCTCATTAAGTTAATTCTGGACAAGTATAAAATTGGCGATACAGAATCTTGTAAAAGTATTAAAAATGCAGGGGCGTTAATTGGCAACTTGGAAAGGATACTTACAATGGTTTTTGTTCTGATAGGTCAATATGAAGCTGTGGGGTTTCTTGTAGCAGCAAAATCTTTACTCCGCTTTAAAGAAACAGATACCGCCAAAACAGAGTATGTGTTGGCAGGAACTCTATTGAGCTTTGGGATAGCTACAGTTTTAGGCTTAATGATAAAACAATTATTTTCAATATTCTGAGTCATCGACAATGAAAGAATTGACAATTAAGGGAAATATATAGTGAAAGAAATCCCCCTCTTCCTATCCGAAAATCCCCTCCAGCCACTCAAACAAGATGCGGTAGGTCGTATCGCGGGCAGGTTTCGGAGAAAGTATCAGGTCATGGATGCCGCCTTTTATCCGATGGGCGGACACATCAGGACCTAACCGGACGCCATACTTTTGGATATCTTCCACCGAAAGCACAATATCCGAACAAAGATATTCCTCATGCCATTCCGCCGATTCCGGTTAGGATTGGGTGGAAGAGAGCAGCAGGATCGGGCAACGGATTGCGCACTCCGATTGGATATCTTGCTGGGCGGTATGGATAGCCCGAATCCATCCCGCACGTTTCGGATGTCCGAATGGCATTTTCCAGTCGGTGTCGAAAGTCCATTCACCCTGAAATCCTTTCAGCAAGCTATAGGCATACGAAGGATTTCCCCCGCTTTGCACCGTCCATTCCGGGAAGAACTTGCCCAAGAAAGAAACCGAGGGCAACAACACGTTTTCCATCAGCCAGCCGAAATTCCAATCCAGGAAAGGACTGTTCAAGATTAGTCCGTCGACCGGCGCATGGGGATGGTGTTTCAGGTAATAGGACGAAATCAATCCACCGGTGGAATGCCCCATCAGCACAATCCGTTCGTTTCCCTCCTGCCGGATTATCGCCAGTGCGGTATCCACATCGGCAAAATATTCATCCAGGCTTTTGCAATAAAAAGCATCCTGATGAGGCAACAACGAGCGTCCGTACTTGCGCAGGTCCAGCGCATAAAAATTATAACCATGCGTCATCACGCTATCGCCCAGTTCCGATTGGAAGAAATAATCGTTGTACCCATGAATATACAGGACAGCTTGCCTGACCGGTTCACCCAACGGCTTCCGGACCAAGGTACAGATGACGCGTCCTTCGTAATCGTCGCCCATCTCAATCGTCCGCTTCTGGTATTGGTTTCCCAAATTGTCATGTACATATTGGGCGCTTACCGGGAAAACCAAGAATAGCGCGAACAGATAGTTTATCAGAATTCTTTTCATTGTATTTTAAATTGTAATGTTTCTGTTCTTTTGCCTTGATGCAAAAGAACCAAAAAATCAAGGCTTCGCCTGCTTCGCTACTCGCTCCCTGCACTCCGCTGTTCGCATCGCAAACTCGCGCTTTGCGCTCAAACAGCGATGCT
>URGO01000173.1 GCA_900547435.1 uncultured Parabacteroides sp. | reverse complement strand
AAACTTGTAAGTGATTGAATTTGAATAGTTAAATTAAAACAAATATTATCCAATTATTTGGATAGCAACATAGAAGAGTATGAAGAAAGATAGGGTACTTTGGGCGGACGATGAGATTGATTTGTTGAAACCGCATATTCTTTTCTTGCAAGAAAAAGGGTATGAGGTCGTTCCGGTAATCAGCGGGCAGGATGCCATTGATTGTTGCCGGGAGGAGAGCTTTGACATTATCTTTCTGGATGAGAATATGCCGGGACTTACCGGCCTGGAGACGTTGTCGCACATCAAGGAAATCGCTCCGAACGTACCGGTGGTCATGGTAACCAAGAGCGAGGAGGAGAGCATCATGAACCAGGCCATCGGGAACAAGATAGCCGATTACCTGATCAAGCCGGTCAATCCGCACCAGCTCCTCCTTTCCATCAAAAAGAATGTCCATAAGAATGTCATCATCTCGCAAACCACCACCGAGAGCTACCAGCAGGAGTTCGGGCGAATCGGTATGCAAATCAACGATTCGCTGACTACCCAAGACTGGATGGAGGTTTACAAAAAACTCATCTATTGGGAACTGGAGCTGGAGAGCAGCCAGGTGCCCATGACCGATATGCTCCTGATGCAAAAAGAGGAGGCAAACAATGCCTTCGGGAAATTTGTCCGGAAGAATTATGAGAGCTGGATTAACAATCCGGCGGAAAGACCTTTAATGAGTCCGGACCTGTTCAAGAAACGCATCTTCCCGATGCTGGACGAGGGAGAAAAGGTATTTTTCATCCTGATTGATAATTTCCGGATGGACCAATGGCGCGTGGTAAAAGATTTATTGGCTGAGTTTTACACATTTGATGAGGATATGTATTACAGCATCCTCCCGACCGCTACGCAATATGCCCGCAACGCCATATTTTCGGGCCTGATGCCTTTGCAAATCGAACAACTTTTCCCGGAATTGTGGGTAGACGAGGAGAGCGAAGAGGGAAAGAACCTGAACGAAGCTCCGCTCATCCAGACGCAAATCAAGCGTTTCCGGAAAGATTATACCTTCTCGTACAACAAGGTGCATGATTCGCAATATGGAGAAAAACTTTTGGGGATGATTCCATCTCTCCTGAAGAACCAATTGAATGTCGTGGTGCTCAACTTCGTGGATATGCTCTCGCACGCCCGGACGGAAAGCAAGATGATACGCGAGCTGGCGCAGAGCGAAGCGGCTTATCGGAGCCTTACACGCTCCTGGTTCCAGCATTCCACCACGTTAGAGCTTTTCCGGCGCATCGCCCGGACGGGATATAAAGTAATTGTTACGACCGACCACGGGACTATCCGCGTCAACTCACCGGCAAAGGTCATCGGAGACCGGAATACAAACACCAATCTCCGCTACAAATTAGGCAAGAACCTCAACTATAACCCGAAAGAGGTCTACGAGATACGCAATCCGGAAAAAGTAGGCCTCCCTTCGCCCAACCTGAGCACGAAATATATCTTTGCGCTCGGAGAGAGTTTCTTTGCCTATCCGAACAACTATAACTATTATGTTTCTTACTATAAGAATACCTTCCAACATGGGGGAATTTCGATGGAGGAAATGCTGATTCCGTTTATCACGTTGATGCCCAAATGAAAGAAAATAGAGATTGTAAGAAAAATGTAATCTGATACACACACAAACGTAACCTAAAAAGTATTATCTTTGGGTCGAATATAGAAAAGGCTCTATGTATCTACGAAAACATTACCGCACAATCGTCCTGTCGGACATCCATTTAGGAACTACCCACTCGAAAGTTGAGGAAGTGAGCAACTTCTTGCGTGCCGTGAATTGCGACCGTCTGATTCTGAACGGAGATATCATCGACGGATGGCACATCAAAAAGAACGGGACTCGGAAGTGGCAAGCCTCGCATACGCAATTCTTTAAAATCATCATGAAGATGATGGAAAAATGCGGAACAGAAGTGATTTATGTTCGTGGAAATCACGATGATTTTCTGGACAATCTCGCCCCTATCCGTTTTGCGAATATCCAAATCGTGAAAGATTACGAACTGGATTGTGGGGGAAAGCGGTATTTTGTGACACACGGGGATATATTTGACCGGATTACCACACAAATGAAATGGCTGGCACATTTAGGAGATGCCGGTTATACGTTTCTCCTTTGGTTCAATGGCTGGTATAACCGATACCGGGCATGGCGGGGGAAGCCTTACGACTCTTTCTCCCAGCGCATCAAGCAGAAGGTGAAGAGTGCTGTATCTTATATTTCCGATTTCGAACAGACCCTGACCGACTTTGCGGCAGCCCGCAAGTGTGATGGCATTATTTGCGGACATATCCACCATCCGGAGAACCGGTATTATGGGAAAGTACATTACCTGAATTCGGGCGATTGGGTCGAGACTCTATCGGCTTTGGTGGAAAACGAGAACGGAGAATGGAATGTTATTTATTACACGAAAATTGCAAACGATGAGTTGCAAGCAAAACTAACCTCTAACATATTATCCGCATCATGAAGTATTTGTTTATCGTACAAGGTGAAGGGCGCGGACATCTGACTCAATGCATCGCGCTGGAAGAGATGCTAAGACGGAACGGGCATGAGGTGGTTGAGGTGCTTGTAGGGAAAAGTGCGACCCGTGAATTGCCCGCCTTCTTCCAACAAAAGATAAAAGCGCCGGTCTATCGGTTCGAAAGCCCGAACTTTTTACCCTCTGTAGCCAATAAACGCAATAATCTGCTTAGGAGCGTTACTTATAACTTGTGTAAAATCCCGACTTACCTGAAAAGTATCCGGTTCATCAAACAACATATCAAGGAAAGCCGGGCCGATGTCGTCATCAACTTTTATGAATTGCTGACAGGATTTTGTTATGCCTTCTATTATATAGGTATTCCTCAAATATGCATCGGGCATCAATACCTGTTCTTGCATAAGGATTTTGAATTGCCGGAAATAAACCGGGCAAAAATAGGAACGCTCAATTTCTTTTCCCGGCTGACCAGTATCGGTGCGGAACAACGGTTGGCACTTTCTTTCCATGAGATGCCCGCAGATACGAAACACCGCATCCGTGTGGTACCTCCTTTGCTCCGGAAAGAGGTCTTCGCCCTGCAACCGAAGGCGGGAAACTATATACATGGCTATATGCTCAATTCCGGTTTTGCAGAGAATGTCATGGAATGGCATAAAAGACGCCCCGAAACGCCTTTGTGTTTCTTCTGGGACCGCAAAGGGGAGAATACAATAAAACAAGTAGACGAAACGCTGAGCTTTCATCCGTTGGATGATAAGAAATTTCTGGAGATGATGAGCGGATGTCATGCATACGCCAGCACCGCCGGATTCGAATCTATCTGCGAAGCGATGTATCTGGGGAAACCTATCCTGATGGTTCCGGCTCATATCGAACAAGATTGTAACGCCTATGACGCGGCACGCAACGGAGCGGGGATTGTTTCCAAGGACTTCAATCTGGACAACTTGTTGGGTTTCGCCCAGAACTATCACCCCAACACGGCATTCCGCCCGTGGGTGAATAGTGCCGCTTATAAAATTCTTCATGAACTGGAACAAGAAGTACACGCCACTTATCTGAAGAAATCTTTGCAAAGCTATTACTATTATTTCCTGATGAAGAAGATATATCTCAAGAATCTGTTGGTGGGAAGACATTGACAATTGACAATTAAAAGGCCGGGGAATGGCGCTTTTAATTTTTAACTTTTGACTTTTATTCAGATTTAGATGCTTATGAAAATAAAAAACAACAAAACTTATTTGCCGAGAGACATCAGTTGGATGTATTTCAACCGGCGGATCTTACAAGAAGCCTACAAAGAAAATGTGCCATTGTTGGAGCGTTTCGGTTTCTTGGGTATTTACTCCAACAATTTGGATGAGTTTTTTCGGGTACGTGTAGCCACTCAAAATCGCATTGCTGAGTGTGAAGATAA
Source organism: uncultured Parabacteroides sp. (assembly GCA_900547435.1). Classification (GTDB taxonomy): domain Bacteria; phylum Bacteroidota; class Bacteroidia; order Bacteroidales; family Tannerellaceae; genus Parabacteroides. The sequence goes on along the minus strand of URGO01000173.1, from coordinate 1,893 downwards.
AGAAGCGCGCAAAAACAAAGCCGAAGCTTTGGTCATATTGAAAGAGATAAACAAATTGAACTCTCAATATGCCAAAGATTTCGAACAGGCAATCCGGGAAATTACAGCCCAGTTGCGTGAAAACAACATTTTCTTGCTAAAAGACGATGAGGTGGATGAAGAACAATTCCAGTTCATCCGCGAGTTTTACCGGCAACACTTAAACGGACGGGTAATTCCGGTTTGGTATTCCTCGGTAAAACAATTGGATGTAGAGAACGATGAAAACATTTATCTGGCGGTACGTATGCGGAAGCAAAACACCAAGAAATCCACCTATGAATATGCATTCTTGGAACTTCCGGTAGATATATGCGGGCGTTTTGTCCGCCTTCCGGATAAAGGAGAGCAACGTTTCCTGATGTATATGGACGATGTCATCCGTTGTTGCTTGCCACTTATCTTCCAAGGACAACCTTATACGGACTTTGAAGCTTATTCTTTCAAGTTCACCCGCGATGCCGAGATGGAAATCGACAATGATTTGCGGAACGGCATGTTACAAAAGATATCGAAAGGAGTAAAGAGCCGCCGGAGAGGTGAGCCTTTGCGCGTCCTATACGATTCCATGATGCCAAAAGCTCTTTTGAAGCAGGTCCTTTCTACTTTATATTTGGATAAGCTGGACACGGTGTTGGCCGGAGGACGGTATCATAACCACAAAGATTTGATGAAATTTCCGGATTGCGGACGGAGCGACTTGAAATATCCGAAATGGGAACCGATTATGAAGAAAGAACTTTCCGGCGAAGCAAGTATTCTTCAATTGATTCGGGGCAAGGACCGCTTTATCCATGTACCTTATCATAGCTTCGATTCTTACATCCGTGTATTGCAAGAAGCCGCTGTAAGCAAAGAGGTAAAAGCCATCAAGACCACGCTTTACCGACTGGCCTAAGATTCGAAAGTGGTGAAGGCGCTGATTGGAGCCGCACGGAATGGTAAGAAGGTGACGGTTGTCATCGAGTTGTTGGCACGCTTTGACGAGGCTTCCAACATCAATTGGTCAAAAAAAATGCAGGATGCCGGAATACATGTTATCTTCGGAGTGGAAGGATTGAAAGTCCATTCCAAAATCACGCACATTTCCATGAAAGGTGGGAATGACATTGCATGTATCAGCACCGGAAATTTCCATGAGGGAAATGCAAAAGCTTATACGGACTATATGCTGATGACTGCATCACGCCCGATTGTACGGGATGTCAACGCGGTATTCGATTTTATAGAACGCCCCTATTCGCTTACTCGCTTCAAGGAATTGCTGGTTTCACCCAATGAGATGAAAAATCGTTTCATCCGCCTGATTAATGAAGAAATAAAAAATAAAGAAGCGGGAAAACCGGCATATATAAAGGTGAAAATAAATCATATTACCGATCCGGACATGGTAAAGAAACTATACGAAGCCGCCAGTCGGGGTGTACCTATCGATTTGTTGGTTCGGGGTAATTGTTCGCTTTATACCAATCTTCCGGAATTAAATGGCAATATGCGTATAGTAGGAATCATCGATCGTTATCTGGAACATTCACGCATCTTTATCTTTGCAGCTGGCGGAGAAGAAAAGGTATTTATCGGTTCGGCCGATTGGATGCCTCGCAATCTGGATAATCGCATAGAAGTAGTTACTCCGGTTTATGACCCCGAAATCAAGGAGGACTTAAAACGCGTGGTAGAATATGGTTTGAAAGACACCTCTCAAGGACGAATCGTAGATGGAAGCGGGAAAAACGAATTGCCCTCGGCTGGTGATGAAGGTTTCTTCCGTTCACAAGAAGAATTGTATAAGTATTATAAAGAGGCAGAAGATAGAAGTTAGAATAAAAAACACGAGTAGATATGAGTTCAAAA
>URGO01000172.1 GCA_900547435.1 uncultured Parabacteroides sp. | reverse complement strand
ACTACAATTTGATACTCCTAAATTGTGTTTTTTCAAAAATATTTCGTAATGTTGCATTTGCTGTTGGACTCTGCAAATTTATTTGGAACTTTAAATATATGTTCATATATTTGCGGATGAAATAAGATTTTGATTAGCACTAAACACTGTTCATCCCTTATAGCGATAAGGAGAACAAAAAAACACAAAAGGTATTTTTTACATTGGTCTAAAGAATTGAGAATTAAAAACACAATTGAGGGAACGGCTGCTTGGGAAAGTGGCCGTTTTTTTTGTACACCTTTTACTACTTTTCTATTTTTATTTTCTTTCCATTTGACAGCTTTCGTGCTATATTTTTCCAAAAGATTTGTAAGGCGGAAATAAATCTGTATATTTGCGAATTAAAGTAGTAGAAACATAAACACATAAAATAAAGAGTGTGATGAAAAGAATACTTATTCCCTTGTGCTTGGTTATAGGCTCGCACCTGGCGAATGCGCAACGTTCGTATCAGTTTGGCTCGCCAAAACGTTTGTTTATAGAAGGCAAGGAGATGTTCAACCTGAAAAACTATTCAGGTTGTATGGATAAGCTGAATGCCTATAAGGCTCATTCAACAGATGTCAATTTGCTTCAAGAAGCAGACTATATGTTGGCTTATTCCGCATTCGAGCAGGGACTGCCAAATGCAGAAGAAATATTAAAATATTATCAGGAAAACTATCCCGACTCACGCCACACAGATGTGGTAAATTATCTGATTGGGTCAGTCTATTTCGGTAAAGGCGAATATGACGAGGCATTATCCCGGTTTGGCGAAGCTGATGTCGATATGTTAAGTACCGATGAACAAGAAGCTTACACGTTCCGACTGGCCTACTCGTTGTTGCAGACTGGAGACCGGAAGCAGGCGCGAAGCTATTTTGACCGGATCCAGCAAATCGGACATAAGTATCGGGACGCATCGGCCTACTATGTAGCGTATATCGACTATGCTAATGGAAAATACAATCAAGCGTTAGTCGAATTTGAGGCTTTGAAAGGAAATCCTGAATTTAAGAAGCAATCTGCTTACTATATCACACAAATCTATTTTATCCAAAGTAAATATAATCGAGTCATCAAAGAAGGGGAAACATTATTGGCTGATTATCCGGATAGTCCAAACAATGCAGAGCTTTATCGGCTCCTGGGTAATTCGTACTATCATCAAGGTAACACGGACAAGGCTCTCCGGTATTTGGATCAGTATGTAAAGAAGGCCAATTATCCATTGCGTGGAGACACCTATTTGCTAGGCATTTGCCTTTTTAATAATGGTGAATATGACAAGGCTGTGAACAACTTCGGCAGGGTGGTTAGCGAAAACGACGCGCTGACCCAAAATGCTTATCTCTACTTAGGGCAAGCTTATTTGAAACTGAATGATAAAAATAAAGCGCGCATGGCGTTCGAAGCCGCAGCCACTTCATCATTCGATAGCCAGATCCGAGAAGTAGCCATGTATAATTATGCTTTGTTGATCCACGAAACGGCCTTTACCGGTTTTGGCGAGTCGGTTACAATATTCGAGGATTTCCTAAACGATTACCCGAACTCGCAATATGCCGACAAGGTGAATGATTATTTAGTGGAAACCTACCTGACCACCAAGAACTATGAGGCGGCACTGAAATCTATCGAGAAAATTCAGCATCCAAGCCTAAAGATTCTGGATGCCAAGCAAAATATTCTTTTCCAATTAGGTACAGAATCCTTTACGAACATGAAATTGGATGATGCCATCCTGCTATTTACCCGTGCTATTCAAATGGGAACATACAACGAAGAAGCACGTAGCGATGCTTACTTCTGGCGGGGTGAATGTTACTATCGGAAAGGAGAATACGAAAATGCAATTTCCGATTATCGCACCTATCAGAACAACACAAAGCAACACGAAACGGATATGTATGCACTTTCGTTCTACAACTTAGGGTATTGCTACTTCAAACAACAGGATTATGACGTGGCTTTAAACCGGTTCCGTCAATATATCAACACAGAGACAAATCATTCTTCAGCATCATATGCGGATGCCTATAACCGCATCGGAGATTGCCTCTTCCAAAATCGCCAATTTGCAGCAGCCGAAGAAAGTTACAATAAAGCTTCGCAAGTGTTGCCTTCAGCAGGTGATTATTCGGTTTATCAGAAAGGATTCGTATTGGGACTACAGAAAGATTATCAAGGGAAAATCCAGGTCATGGACCAGCTCATCCGTGAATATCCAGAATCACAATACGTGGATGATGCACTCTTCGAGAAAGGACGCACTTATGTCTTATTGGAAAATCACTCATCTGCAGCCCAAACCTTTAAAAAACTAATTAGCGAGTATCCTGAAAGTAGCTTAGCACGGAAAGCCGGCATCCAGATGGGGTTGATTTACTATAACACCAACCAGCCGGAAAAAGCGGCAGAAGCCTACAAAGAAGTGATCAACCGTTATCCCGGAAGCGAAGAAGCTCGTGTAGCTTTGCAGGACTTGAAGTCGGTCTATATCGACATGAATGATGTGAATGCCTATGTCGCATATGTCAATTCATTAGGAGGAAATATACACATTAATATAAACGAACAAGATTCGCTGACTTACATTGCTGCCGAAAAACTTTTCTTGCGGGGTGATAACGAAGGAGCACGCCGGAGTATGCAGAACTATCTGACCAATTACCCGGACGGGGCCTTCAGCATAAATGCGAATTTCTATTTGGCAAGCATCGCTTTCAATCTAAAGGAGTATGACGAAGCTTTGCCGATGTTCCAAAAGGTAATTGATAGCGGAGACCGAAAGTTCTTAGAAGAATCAACAGCCCGCAAAGCAGAAATTGAGTACTTGACAAAAGATTTCGCTACGGCATTGGAGACTTTCAAACGCCTGGATGAGATTGCGGAAAGCCCAGACACCAAAGAAGCTGCCGCTTTAGGCTTGATGCGGTGCGCCCAAAAAGTGGGCAATCAAAAGGAAGCACTTGCCGGAGCCAATCAATTGCTAAAGAATCCGAAAGTATCACCTGAAATAGCCAATGAAGCACGTTATGTGCGGTGTAAAGCCTATATGGAAATGGGACAGGAATCGAAAGCCTTAGCGGATTTGAAACTTCTGAGCAAAGATACGAGAACTGCCGAGGGTGCCGAAGCCAAATATCTGTTGGCGCAATTGTATTATGACGCGAACGATGACAAGAATGCCGAGGCGGTATTGGAGGATTTTGCCAAGAACGGAACTCCGCACCAATACTGGCTGGCACGTGGATTCATCCTGTGGGCAGATATCTATATCCGTAAAGGAGACACAGGTCAGGCACGGGTTTACCTGAATAGCTTACAGAAAAATTATCAAGGAGATGATAATATCCAGGAAATGATTGAAAGTCGTTTGGCGAACTTAAAGTAAGGAGGGAACAAAGAAGATGAAAACAACATATCAGAAAGTACTTTGTGTAGCGGTCTTGCTGGGTTCAGCCGTTACGATTTCAGCTCAAGAAAAAAAAGATAAAGATCAACTGGACCGGGAAATGACGCTGGAACGCGAATATGACCCGACTGTTCAGGATGCAAATAAAGTGAACACTCTTCCGGAAATCAAAGAACCGGAAGTAACGAAACGTGCTATCGACTATTCTCCTTTCACCACGCCGACCGAACCTGAAAAGGCCATTACAGTATTGCCTTCGGGTAATATCATGACGCAGATAGATTATAACAAACGGCGTGGCTATCTGAATCTGGGAGCAGGAATGCACCTGAATATCGATGGAGATTTCGGGTATCATATCCTTAGTACGGAAAAAGACAAGTTGAATGTATTCTTCTCGCACCGATCAACGAATGGAAAGGTGAACTATAACGTAGTGGATTATTGGAATATTGATGAGGATACCAAAGCAAAACTAAACGACAACTTAGGTGGAATTAATTATGCCCATATTTTTGATAAAGCTATTATGAATCTGGGCGCGCAATATCGTTACACCGGATTCAATTACTGGGGCATTCCGCCACGAGATACGTCAAAAGGCCCGGATTATTATCTCAATCATAGCGACCGAGAGACCAATCAGGTCAACCAAGCCATCAAAGCAAATATCGGCGTGGAGGCCAAAGAGGATGCAGATATCTTTTATCTGGTGGACGTGGATTACATCAATTTCTCCCATAAATATGGAGTAAGCAAAGAGTTTGACGGACCCACGGAACATACCTTGGATGCCAAATTGGACGTAAATGCGCTCTTTCACGAAAATCAACGTATCGGTTTGGCCGGACAAGTGGAGTACTTCGCGTACGACTTACCGACCTATGATTCCGGCAAAGGGCTTTGCCATTTCCAGAATCATGCAGAAATCATCCTGACCCCCTATTATCGGATTGGCGGAGATAGCTGGAAAGTGCAATTAGGAGCTAACGTGATGTTCGTAACGGGCGAGGATAATTCCTTTACCGCTTCGCCGAATGTATCGGCAGATGTCGAAGTGGCCGACCGGACGATGCTTTACCTGAATGCGAAAGGACGACTCTATTCGAACAGCGCTTATGAAACATCATTAGTAAACCGCTATGTGGATCCTTCAGAAGAAATAGCACCGACCCGCGAATGGCTGAACGGACAAGTGGGCATCAAGAGCGGGGTGGCAAAAAGCTTCTGGTTTGATATCTTTGCGGGGTATCGGATTGCCTCAAGTGATTGCCTGTTCCTTCCGGAACGTACCTTCGATAAGGGTGATTTTAGCGGATTGATGTATGCCATGTCCGATATTGACACGAAACGGTTCTTTGCCGGAGCCGATCTGAAATACAAGTACCAGAATTTCTTGGACGTTAGCCTGAAGGGCGTTTATAACAACTGGAAAGGGAACTTCGGAGATAGTTGGACTGGAGGTGAGCCCAATGGCGAATTGGACTATGTATATGGCAAACCGAAGATGGAACTGAATGCCGATATAACTATCAAACCGATAGAAAAACTGGCCATCGGTTTAAACTATTACCTGGCTACCGACCGTTATACACAGGGTGGGTATGAGAATGTGAAACTGGACAACATCAACGAGCTGAACCTTGTCGGATCCTACACCTTCAATGACATATTCGGCGTATATGTTAAGGTAAACAATTTGCTGAATCAGGATTATGATATGTATTACGGTTATCCGATGCAAGGCATCAACATCATGGGAGGAATAAACCTCAACTTCTGATATCTGAGGCCTAAAAAACTGAAAATAGGCTTATTTTCAATCGGATATAGCTTGTAAATCAGAAAAAAGCATTACCTTTGTCGCTGATTTTTGAGAGAGGCAACATAATGTCTAACTTACTAATTAAAAACAAAACAAATTTAGTATTAACAATTTTAGAATGGAAAATTTAAAGAACATCCAGCCCATCGAAAACTTCGATTGGGATGCTCTTGAAAAGGGCGATTCTTACGGAGACGTAAGCAAGGCAGACCTTGAAAAAACGTATGACGAAACCCTGAACACGGTAAAAGACAAAGAAGTGGTAATGGGTACGGTAACTGCAATGAACAAACGTGAAGTTGTAGTAAACATCGGATTTAAGTCGGACGGCGTAGTTCCTATGTCTGAATTCCGTTATAATCCGGACTTGAAAGTAGGCGATCAGGTAGAAGTTTACATTGAAAGCCAGGAAGACAAAAAAGGACAATTAATCCTTTCTCACAAGAAAGCGCGTGCTTCTCGTTCTTGGGAACGTGTTAACGAAGCACTTGAAAATGATGAAATCATCAAGGGTTACATCAAGTGCCGCACGAAGGGTGGTATGATTGTAGATGTATTCGGCATCGAAGCCTTCTTGCCGGGTTCACAGATTGACGTTAAGCCAATTCGCGACTATGATGTATTCGTTGGCAAGACAATGGAATTCAAGGTTGTTAAGATCAATCAGGAATTCAAGAATGTCGTTGTATCTCACAAGGCTCTTATCGAAGCTGA
>URGO01000171.1 GCA_900547435.1 uncultured Parabacteroides sp. | reverse complement strand
CTCTCCAAAACTGATTATAACAAATTGAATTTCAATAATTTCAAAGAACTCCTATGATTTTTTAGTGGACACTAATGTTATTATATTATTCTTATCATTGGATTAATAGGAAGTTCTTGCGCACATAATAGTGAATCCAAAAATGCGTTAGAAATGGAATTACGTGCATTTAAAGAGCATAAAATTTCTTTACCCTCAAATTTAATTGCTAAAAAACGAGGAAAGCAACCGGTGCCAGATAGCACATTGCTAAATCGTCCATTTAAAATGATTATTTATGTTGATCCCAAAGATTGTACTGATTGTAAATTACTGGCTTTGATGCCATACCATATGTTTATACTAGAAAATGCAACTAACACTAACTTTGGTGTAATATTTATTTTACATACGCCAAATATGGAAGAAGCAGAAGTTATTCTAAAAGAAATCAATTTTCCACATACTGTTTTTTATGATTTAAATGGTGATTTCGAACGGCTCAATCCGCATTTGCCCCAAGATGATGTTTTTCATACTTTCCTTATGAATGAATCCAATGATGTTTTGCTGGTTGGCAACCCTACTCATAATGAAGCTCTAAAAGAACTTTATTTCAAAGCTATCAAATATGTAGATGAATAGGCTAACAGGACACTTTTCCTAAATTCACTTTTATGAAAATTTTCTATATCTACATCACGCTATGCCTCTTATTCCTGTCCTGTTCAGACAAGGACAACGGATTGGAGTTAGCTTTGCACTATGCCGGTGCTAATTGGACGGAACTGGAAAAGGTATTGCGGCATTATGAGGGGGATAGCCTGAAACACCGGGCGGCGGTGTTCCTGATTGAGAACATGCCGTATCATTTCGGGTATGACTTGAATAATCAGCAAATAGCCGATTGCCGGACATTAACGGCCGATTACCTCATCGAGAACATCGAACTGGCGTTTCAAGTCCGGGAGAAAGTTTGGAACCGGGATATTCCGTTTGCGGACTTTTGTCGGTATGTGTTGCCCTACCGGTGCCTGTATGAAATGCCGAGCGGGATGCGCCGGCAATTGATGGAGACCTACTTGCCCCGGTTGGATAGCCTGCAACCGGAGAGCATAGCCGAAGCCGCACGGATTATCCACGCACAATTTCATCTAACCTTTTTAGAGGGTGCGGCTCCCAAGCATTATCCCTCCGTGGAAGAGATATACCGGACACGTACCGGGAAGTGTGACGGGATGTTGCTGCTTTCCACCCATATTCTGCGTGCCGTGGGGATTCCTGCCACGATTGACTACACGCAATGGTCGCACCGGGATGGAAGTCATTACTGGGGGAATGTGTTGAGCAATGACGGGGAATTCCTGCCCTATGCCCCGGAGAACGAACCGCCGGGGGAATTGAAAGAACACCTCACCCATGCATTCGTTACACCGCCAGTAGTCTACCGGTACGAGTTCGCGCCTTACGGGAATCCGGTTTATCCGGAGACGGACAACTACCGGACTCCGTTGAAGAACCCCTTGCTTCGCCTGGTTACCACGGAATATATGGCCCCGAACACCCCGATACAGGTGGATTGCGATGTTCCGGTAGGGAATGGAAAAGGATTGGTTTACCTGTGCAATTACAACAACCGGCAATGGCGCCCGTTACTGATTGGGGAACGGGATGGCAAGCGGTGTGCTTTTCCGGAGGTGGTTGTGGATGATATTTTCATCGTAGCCGAGGAGGACCGGGACAATTCGGGGACATTGCGTTATGTGACCCATCCGTTCCATGTGGATAGTTGCGGGGATATTCATAAATTCCGGTCCAATGCCGATGAGTCCGTTTCGCTCTTTATCCCCAAGCAACGGAGTGACTATGCGGATGTACTTTCTACTTTAGCTTATTGGGAGGAAAACGGACAATATTTCGCCCGTTTGCATTATCTTTGTGATACTCTTCCGGAGGGCTACCTGCTGCACGGCATTCCAAAGAATACTTTGCTGAGGGCGATGATAGACCGGAAAGGGAAAATGGGCGGAGAACGGATATGCTTCGTGCAAGGAGATACAATCAGGAGATATTGAGAGGAGTTGACAAGGTTACAGAGACAAGGCCATAGAAACAAGGCTACAGATAACAAGGTTTTTATTTGATAGCCTCGTTAACTGAAGCCTCGTCAACTCGTTAACTAAAAAATAAATGCAATGAACATAAATAAATGGATAGACTGGATACTGAATATTTTTCTGAGTGTCGCGGGGCTGGTCGCGGCCTGGATAGTCATGCAAGTATTTGTGGTTTGTTCTTTCAAGATTCCCAGCGATTCGATGGAGCCGACCTTGGAACCGGGCGATTATGTGCTGGTCAACAAGCTACTGATAGGTCCGCGACTATTTAATTTGACGGATGCCTTGGACGGGAAACGGGTAACGATCTACCGCGTACCCGGATTGCATTCCATACAACGGAACGATGTACTGGTCTTTCATTTCCCGCACCCGCATACCTGGGAAAAGATAGAAATGCACCTGCTGAAATATTATGTAAAGCGATGCATAGGCCTGCCCGGTGATTCCGTATGGATCCGGAACGGCTATTATCGGATTAATCAACGGACAGACACCTTGGGGAATCCGGCGGCACAAAAACAGATTTCCCGAATGTCTCCGGATATGTTTGCCGAGAATGTCTACCGGGCCTTCCCGTTCGACTCATTGCTTTCCTGGAACATCCGGCAATTCGGTCCGCTCTATCTTCCTAAAGAAGGAGATGAAATCAGGATGAACCGCACCAACTATCTGCTTTATAAAAAGGTAATCGAATGGGAACAACAAGGAGAACTGAGTTACCAGGATTCGGTGGTCTACCTGAATCAGGAACCGATTTCCACGTATCGTTTCCGGAAAAATTATTACTTTATGGGAGGAGATAATGGAGTAAATTCGCAAGATTCCCGTTATTGGGGATTGTTGCCGGAAGAATATATCGTAGGAAAAGTCTGGAAAATCTGGAAATCGATTGACCCCTATACGGACGAATTCCGTTGGGACCGTTTCCTTAAAACCGTAAAATGAGGTATGTTGTTGTTTTTATTCTGCATTTTTTGCCTATTGCTTCTCTATACCCCTTTTGTTTCCGGAGAGGGATTGGCCAATGGGCTGGTCATGGGGAAAGTATTTTGGATTCACCTGGTGATGGGGATAGGTTACCTGGCCTTATTCGTGAGCCTGTTCCAAAAGAAAATGCTAAAGCTAAACGTGGCCGATGGCTTGTTGATTGCTTATTACCTCTCCATCCTGCTGACCTATTCCTGGAAATTGAATCCAGAACCGGAGAAGCTGGCATTGGCCACACAACTTATCGGATTATGGTTCATCTTACGACAAGCCCTCACTCTGTACAGACCGCTCGCTGGATTTATCCTCCTGCTACTGACGTTAGGAGGCTTGTCCGAAGCCCTGTTGGGCATGGCCCAGTTGCACGGATGGGCTTTGTCCAACCACTCCTTGTTCAATATTACCGGAACCTTTTACAATCCCGGTCCTTATAGCGGGTATCTCGCCCTACTGCTCCCTATCTGCCTTTCCTTCACCCGGCACCATAAGCCTTTCCCCAAGTATTATGGTTGGCTTTGCGTAATGGCTATATTATTGGTACTTCCGGCCGGCATGAGTCGTACGGCCTGGTTAGCCGCACTTATCGGTTGCGGATATCTGGTTTACCAATGGAACCGGACGAAAGTTCAGCTATTTGCACAAAAGCATCCGAAATACTTACGCGTTCTTTTAGTCGCGGGATGTTTATTCGGCATGGGGTGTCTTTATATGGGCTATCATCTGAAAAAAGATTCCGCCGACGGGCGTTTCTTGCTTTGGAAGGTAACAACGGAGGTAATCACCCGGCATCCCTTATCCGGGACCGGATTAGGCGGATTCCCGGCTGCATACGCCCAAGCCCAAGCGGATTATCTCCAACAAGCGACACCCCAAGAGGCTCTTGTTGCCGGTTGTCCGGAATATGCGTTCAATGAGTTTTTACAAATCGGTGCCGAACAAGGCGTGCTCTCTTTATCTCTTTTCTTGCTTTGGCTGGGAAGCATAGGTTATTATGCCCAGAAACAAAGACGGACCGGAATCATAGCCTGTTTGATTGCTTTCATGCTATTCGCCTGTGCTTCCTATCCCCTACAATTGCCGGAATTTTGGTTATTATTCATATCCCTCGGGGCTATAAGTGCCACTCCGGAAATTCAAATTTCCCCGGCACCCCGCCTGAAAACAATAACGATTGGCCTATTGGTCACCTCCATGCTCATAGGAGGGTATGCCCTCTTCTGTCAAAAAGACTATTATCCGGCATACCGGGGATGGAGCCGTCTTCAAACCCTTTACCAAAGTCAGGCCTATTCTTCCATAGCCGATGATTATTTGAGATTGGCATCCCGGTTATCGCATAAGCCGGAAGTCCTTTTTGAAGCGGCACAATGCCAGTCCAAATCCGGAAATCCGCAAGAGGCGGTACGCTTATTGAAGCGCGCGACACGCCTTAGTGCCGATCCGATGATTCATTATATGTTAGCCAAGAACGAACAGGCCCTATGCCGGTATCAGGAAGCGGAGAAAACGTTGCTTTATGCCCTCCGCATCTTGCCGGAACGTATTTACCCCTATTATCTTTTGGTCCGGCTCTATGCGGAACCCGACTATCATTATCCGGAAAAACTGAAAGCGGCGGCCGATTCGGTATTGACCAAAGAGCCTAAAGTCAATAGCTCCGCTATCCGGGAAATGCGGGAGAATGTCCGGAAATTGCTCCTAAAGTAAATTTAACATGATGATACAGAGCGGGGATGTATTAAAAAAGTATCTTTGCGATATAATTCAGACGAATATCCGCAAAGCTCTTCTATTCGTCAGAGACAAGTGAACAAGGCGACAAGTAGACAAGGGAATATTCCTATAGGCGTGAATCTTGTCAGCTCGTCCTCTTGAACGGACGTTTGCGGACATTCATTAATTTAAATGTTATGCCAGATACAAAAAAACAATTTGAACAGGTAATCGCTATTTGCCGGGAGTTGTATGCCAAGAAATTGGAGGATTATGGTCCTTCGTGGCGTATCATGCGCCCGATGTCGGTAACCGACCAGCTATTCATCAAGGCCAATCGCATCCGGAGTCTGGAAACGAAAGGAGTAAGTATGATTGACGAAGGCATTCGCCCGGAATTTATCGCAATTGTCAACTATGGAATTATCGGATTGATTCAATTGGCGTTGGGGTATGCCGATACGACAGACATTACCAATGAAGAGGCCTTGTCGTTATATGATAAATACATGACCGAGACGAAAGAACTGATGTATGCCAAAAACCATGATTACGATGAGGCGTGGCGCAGTATGCGGATTAGTTCTTACACCGATCTGATTCTGATGAAGATATACCGGACGAAGCAGATTGAGAGCCATAACGGGGAAACGTTGGTCTCGGAGGGGGTAGAGGCCAATTATATGGATATGGTAAATTATGCTTTATTCGGATTGATCAAGTTGAGTTTTTAGGATAATATGGAATATAAAGAAAGGATAAAAGAATTTGCGGCTTATGTGTGTCGTTTCCTGTTGGGGATTGTTTTCCTGTTTTCCGGAACCGTAAAGGCGATTGACCCGGTCGGAGGCGCTATCAAGGTCGGCGAATACTTTACAGCGTTCGGCTTGGACAATCTGCAATGGCTGGCGGTTCCTTTTTCCATCAATCTGGCGGCGGTAGAGTTTACCTTGGGCGCATGTATGCTGCTGGGCGCTTATCGGCGATATGCTTCTTTTCTGACTTTGCTGATGATGGTATTCATGACTCCGCTAACGCTTTACCTGGCTTTGTATAATCCGGTGGCGGATTGCGGATGCTTCGGGGATGCCGTGATTCTTTCCAATTGGGAGACTTTCTACAAGAATATTATTCTTTTGATAGCCGCGATTATCGCTTTTGTGTATAACCAACGGGCGCTTCCCGGCTATTCTTTCAAAGTATATTGGTTTGTGGCGACATACGCTTACCTGTTTTGTGTCGGATTTTCCATGCGGAACTATTGGCATTTGCCCATCATTGATTTCCGTCCGTATAAAGTAGGCGTTAATATTCCGCAACAAATGTTGATTCCGGAGGGGGCTCCCCAAGACGAATA
>URGO01000170.1 GCA_900547435.1 uncultured Parabacteroides sp. | reverse complement strand
CGGCAAAGTACCGGGTGTGCGGGGCGGTCATCAATGTGGTGCTGAAGAACGCGAAATCCGCCGAGCCGTTCTTGAGGGGCGAAGTGAGCGGGAACTTCGTGCAATCGGCCTACGCGAAGGGCGGCGGGAACCTCAACCTCTCCTACTCCGGAAAGAAAGTATCGGCGGACGTGAGCTATGCCCCGCGCTTTACGCATTCGGACGTGGATATGGAGATGATTTCCCACCATACTTTTGCGGGGCAGACCTACGACATCGACCAAATCAACACGGGTGACACGAAGGCATTGAACCATAACCTGCGGCTCGGTGTGGATTACCAAATCGCGGAAGGAAGCCACCTGAACGCTGCCTACACCGCCTCGTTCAAGACAAACAGCAAAGCGCGCCAGCACTCGTCGGGCAATTTCGTGAAATCGGACAACCTGAAAACCGGCAAGACCCAAATGCACAACGTCAACGTGGATTACAACGCCGTCTTTGGCTTGAATCTCGGCGTGGATTATACGCATTACAACAGTCCTTCCATGCAGGATTTTACCAATCAGGCAGAGGACGTCCGGCAGCATTTCCTTGTGGATGAATACCAGACCATCGACCGCTACAACCTCTATGCCGGGCAGACGCACGCCTTGCCGAACGGCTGGAGCCTCAACTACGGCATCGACTTTACCTTGGCAAAGGAGAAGAGTGGGCAGACCTACCGGCCGCAGGATGGCTCGGACCTCTCGTCGCTCAATACCGACACGCGGATGGACGAGGAGACCTACAACTTCTACGCCGGTGTGGAGAAGGCATTCAACGAGCGGCTTTCGTTGTCGCTCTCGGTGGCGGGCGAACGGTACAAACTCATGGATTACCGCAAGTGGGCGGTCTATCCGGCGCTTCAGCTCAGCTATATGGCAAGTCCGGAACATGTCTTCCAGCTCGGCTTCTCTTCAGACAAGGAATACCCCGACTATTGGACGCTCCAGAATACCGTGAGCTACCTGAACGGCTATACCAAGATACTGGGAAATCCGGCCCTCGTTCCCTCAACCGACTATGCCGCGCAGCTGCCTTACGTCTTCAAAGGGAAATACATCGCCACGCTTTATTACAATTACATCAAGGACCACATCATGCAATTGCCCTACCAAAGTCCCGACGAGCTCTCGCTCATTTACCAATTCGTCAACTACGACTACGAGCAGCAAGCGGGACTGACGCTGATGGTTCCCTTCTCGGTCGGCCAGGTTTGGAATGCGCAACTCGTATTGGACGGTTCTTACAATCAGGATGTTTGCGACCCATACCACGCCATCAGCTTCAATCGGTCGAAATGGCAAGGCATCGCGCAGCTCAACAACACCGTCCGCCTCTCCACCCAACCCGACATCCGCCTCGAGCTGACCGGCCTCTACGTCAGTTCGCACCTGCAAGGCATCTGCGGCCTCTGTTCGGTCTGGAAAATAGACGCCGGACTGAAATGGACCTTCGCCCACGACCAAGCCGAACTGAAGCTGCAGGGTAACGACCTCTTCACCAGCCTGCGGCCCGACGGCAGCATCGACTACAAAGGACAACAGCTCAACCACCACATGAACCAGATGAGCCGCAACCTCACCATTACCTTCACCTATAAGTTCAACGGATACAAAGAAAAGAAACATAGGGAGGTGGACACCTCACGATTTGGATACTAAAGGCAAGAGACCGGATTCATTCCGGTCCAATTTCCGTACCAATACAAAAAAACCTCTTGCTAATCTAACAATTAACAAGAGGTTTCCAACTTTTTATGTTGTCTCACGAGGATTCGAACCTCGACAGACAGAACCAAAAACTGTAGTGCTACCATTACACCATGAGACAATCCGATGCTTTCTCAAAAGCACTGCAAAGGTAAATAGTTTATTTTACCCTTGCAAGTGTTTTAAGATTATTTTGCTATTAACAAGTAATAATTCTTCTTTCCGCGTTGAACCAGCAGATATTTCCCATCCAAGAGATTATCGCTATTCACAACTTTATCGGTATCAGCCACCTTTTCTTTATTTACGCTTACCCCTCCGCTTTGGATCAGCTTACGCATCTCGCCTTTCGACGGGAACACATTCGCCTTCTCCGTACACAGGTCAATCAGTTTGATACCGGCTGCTATCTCATCCCGAGACACTTCAAATTGCGGAACGCCATTAAACACATCCAGCAACGTAGCCTCGTCCAGTTTCTTCAACGCATCCGAAGTAGAATTGCCGAACAAAATATTAGATGCCTCTACCGCTGCTTCATAATCCTCCTCGGAATGCACCATAACCGTTACCTCCTTCGCCAAACGTTTCTGCAACGGGCGCAAATGCGGAGCGGCTTCCTGTTCTGCAATCAATGCATCGATTTCCTCTTTCGACAGAGCCGTGAATATCTTGATATATTTGGCTGCATCCGCATCGCTCACGTTCAACCAGAACTGATAGAACTTATACGGAGAAGTATAACGGCGGTCCAACCAGATATTGCCCGATTCCGTCTTTCCGAACTTACCTCCGTCTGCCTTTGTAATCAGCGGACAGGTCAAGGCAAACACCTCGCCTCCGTTGGTACGGCGGATTAACTCCGCGCCGGTCGTGATATTTCCCCATTGATCCGAACCACCCATCTGGAGTTTGCAATTCTTGGTCTCATACAAATGCAGGAAGTCATAACCTTGCAGCAATTGATAGGTAAACTCCGTGAAAGACAATCCATCGCGCGCCTCACCGTTCAGACGTTTCTGCACGGAGTCTTTCGCCATCATATAGTTTACGGTAATGTGCTTACCCACCGTACGGGCGAAATCGAGGAAAGTAAAGTCCTTCATCCAGTCATAATTGTTCACCAACTCAGCTTTGTTAGGAGCATCCGATTCGAAATCCAAGAATTTGCTCAATTGCTTCTTGATGCACTCCTGATTGTGGCGCAAGGTTTCTTCATCCAACAGGTTACGCTCCTGCGACTTTCCGGACGGATCGCCAATCATTCCCGTCGCACCGCCTATCAAGGCCAAAGGCTTGTGGCCGCAACGCTGGAAATGTCTTAAAATCATTACACCGCAAAGGTGCCCGATGTGCAACGAGTCGGCCGTCGGGTCAATTCCCAGATAGCCCGTTACCATCTCCTTTGCCAGCAACTCTTCCGTGCCGGGCATCATGGTGTGTACCATTCCGCGCCAGGTTAGTTCTTCTACAAAATTCATCGTATTAATGCATTATTATTCTGTTTGTATTCCTTAGTTGACCAGGAAACGAGTTGACAAGGCCTCAGTAATGCCAACCCATGAACCCGTCGGCAAAGATAGGAATAAAAAACGAGAGTATAACTATTTATCCGATTATCCATTTGCTTCCGGGCACCCAGGAGATGATTTTCGTTGTAAGATAACAACAAACAAACGTGCTTAGGGCAATAGCGGGTATCGCGGTTACCGTAGGCCAAGCCCATGTTTCCTTAAAGATGCCGACCCACAGACCAAGCCAGAATATGTGCATCAGATAAACGCCATAGCTCAGCTTCGACATCTCCGTCACCAGACGCGGAGCCTTTTCCTGCTCGATACAGGTGAATACCAGGAAAGCACCGGCCGTAGTTATCACGCAATTGATGGTACACATCGCCCACCCTATCTCCAAGACCGGCGTAGAATGAACGATTCCCGGAACGGCTTGCACATAAAAGGAATAGATAGTCCATGCGGCACCGATAATCCATAGCGCCACGCCTACCCCAAAACGCTTCTTCCGGCTCCAGTCCAAATGCACCCGGATGTAATGCGCCATCACCAGATAGCCCAAATAACCGGAAAAATACCAAAGCAAATGATACTCGTTCCAGAAACATTGCCCCCAAAGCTCGCCACACCACCGGCTGATGTAGGGCATACAGGTCGATAGCGCAAACAAAAGAATAAAGAAACGCTCCTCCTTAGCCGAAGCGTTCCTCAGCCACGGAGAGATTATCGGAATAAAGAGATACAAGCTGAGCAAAGGGTACATGAACCATAAATGCCCCGCCAATGTGGGAAAATTCAAGAATATCCGGGATAAATCCTTCAAGGAAGTCGCCCCGTCAATCTGCCCCCAAAGCAAAGGCAAAGTGCTATATAGAATCATGAATACAAAGAAAGGCGGCAAAACCTTGAGGAAACGCCGGCGATAGAATTGCCACATCGTCTGTTCCTCCTTCATCGGCACCAATAGATAGGCGGATACGATGATAAACAAGGGTACCGACATCCGGGAAAAGCCGTCGTAGAGGGAGACCCACAAGCGGTCGGACTCATTGGCCAAAAAAGATTGCGGACCGGCCATATCCGTAGAGCCGGCTGCTCCGTAAAAGTTCTCGCTCGCGTGCACCACCATCACCAGAAAACAGGCGAATACACGCAGGTAATCCAAAAATACAATCCGTTTCATGTCATTTAAAAGTGTCTTTTTGATTAACAATACGCCACGAAGATAGGCATAATCTTCCGAACAAGAAAATACTGACAAAGGAAACCGGGTATTGTTTAATTCACCTGGGTGAATCAATTAAATCACAATTGTGATGCAATCAATTCACCCTTGTGAATTAATTAAATCACCCAAGTGATGCAAACAATTCCCTGAAACAAAGAGATTAGTTTGTTCCAGAAATAGCCGGAGATTATCCGGATTGGTCGATAAAAAGAGCGTCTTTGTCGAATTAATTTGCACCTTGCCCGGCAAGAAAGTTTCTTTGACATTCCATTTTATTGGCATTATTGTCAATGAAGTTGATAAGGATGATGTTGAACACTAAAAAGTAATGATGATTATGCTGAATTATGTTGTTTTGAATGGAGATGCCCCTGCGGTTCACGCGTTCATACCAGCGGGGAACCATGCGCCCTGCCAAAGACATACCGGAGAAGTTACCCGTAAAGGCATCATTCTTATCCCCTCCGGAATAATAATTCTCCCATTTGGCGAACACATAAACATCCGCCAATAACCGGCACGAATCTACCCCCGAAAGGCCGGCCGGATTATCCATGTTAATCAGCTTCGTTCCGCGCATTCCAATCGCCACATTTCCCATCCCGGCATTAGCTCCATTCGAACCCGTGACCAACTCGCCGATTCCAAACATAGAATAAGGCGATGAAGTCATTACGTTTTGCCCTTTCAAATACTCCGCAAACCAGAGCAAGAAGATGAATGTTATGTATTTAGTAACTCTCATAAATCTTGAATGTTAATTGTAAACTGATAGGATATTCGCTTGTCTGGTCCCCGAAAGTCAGGTTTTCTAACGTTTGCGTATAGGTCTCGTCATTAAGAACCAGCCTCAAGCTATGCTTATATTGCCCGATTGCACCCAGCTCTTCCTGCATGAAGGTGGTAACATCGAAGTAATAATAATTATTTCCCACGATACTATTATCCTCAACCAAGGTAGCCCGCTGGACCTCTTCGCCCAGATAATCGGTTACGGCATCCGTCACAACATTATTCGCGTCTACGATATACAAATACAGGCTATCCGGCAAAGCATTGTATTCCGACCAGCTTCCGGGTTCGGGATAAATCTTCAAATAGGCCGATTCGACCGCGACCCGCTCGCCTAATTGCAGGATATTGTTCAGATGCGGGAAAGAAAGCGTGCTGTACCAGCCTAATCCTCCGAACAGGAGTCCTCTGTTTCCCAAGTCAGAAGAGGGGACATCAAAATTCCTCTCCGGAAGTCCCTCCAGAGGAGTCCCGGAACGATCATAATCTATATGGTAGAAATTGTTTCCCGTATTGGGAGAAATGGTACATTCCAACTCGCTATCCTCATCGTTTTCCACCCCATAACGCAAAATAATCACGGAAGAGGTATCATTCACCATAATAGAAACGGCATTCTGGCAAGTTTCCTCATCCGGAATGACAACCAAGCCTTTGAAATAATCCTGGAACCGGTCTCCCGAAACACCATCATCCCGATTGTGCAACCGGGTAAGCATTTCTTCGCCCAACTCGTCCGACAAACGTATTTCAACCGGCTCATTATCATCCAATTTCGGCACGAATGTATAGGTAGCCAGCGGATTCGGATCATACGAAAACGAGGTATGGCTATATATATACCCGTTATCATTCGTCAGAACCCGTTCTTGCAAGCGATGAATCCGCACTT
>URGO01000169.1 GCA_900547435.1 uncultured Parabacteroides sp. | reverse complement strand
CTGTCTTTGGAAGGGAGTCAGCTCCACGAGGTCATGCTCATGCATCCCCCTGAATTCCGTCTTCCCATGATATACATAATCCTTTCCATGACCTAATGAGAAATAGACAATATTGATGCTATATACTTTACGGACCTTGGAATACCCCTCGCCCCGGTTGATATATTCCGTCACCAATTTGGAAGTTCCGAACAACATCCTTTGGAAATAAGCATACTCGTTATTATTCTGAACCTCTATCAGCAACAGTTCTCCTTTAGAGTTTTCTGCCAACATATCTACACGGTTGTACTTGTCAAACTCATCTTCCTGATTGCTCTCGCTTTCCAACAGACGCTGGATCGTAATTTTCTCATTCAGCAACGTGGTAAGCAGACCTTCCAACACACTGAAATTAGCCTTATTGCGAAGCAGACGCTTCATAGCCCAATCAAAACGAATGTAATTCTCCATAGTTTTCCCCTTTTTATTGACAAATATACTATTTCTTCCGGAGATACTCTATATCTTTCCGGGAAATTCATCGACTATCTTTGTGCGGATTTTACCGCGTTACACAAACAATCGTCTAAACTTATCGAAGAATTTCTCTTTTGTAGATTTATTAGGCTGGAAATTAGGCGAATTTTCCAAGCCGTTCAGAAGCTCCTTCTCGGAAGAGGACAATGATTCAGGCACATAAACACTGACATTGACCAGCAAATCTCCTGTTCCATAGCCGTTTACCGACGGACGTCCCTTACTACGCAAACGAAGTACTTTGCCCGGCTGCGTTCCGGGATCAATTTTCACTTTCGCCTTACCATCCACCGTTGGAACTTCGACCGTTGCTCCCAAAGCAGCTTGAGGGAATGTCAAGAGCAAATTATAAATCAAGTCATTATCATCCCGTAAAAGTTCCGGATGCGGTTCTTCTTCCACCAAAATCAGCAAATCACCATTCACACCTCCATGGCGTGCCGCATTTCCTTTACCGTTCATCGACAACTGCATACCCTCCATGACTCCTGCCGGGATATTGATTGTTATTACCTCTTCGTCACGGACAATACCTTCGCCACTACAATGCGGACATTTCTTTACAATCACCTTTCCTTCGCCACCGCATGTCGGGCACGTAGTCTGGGTCTGCATTTGTCCCAAGATGGTATTTGCCACGCGGGTCACTACGCCGCTTCCTTTACACGTATCGCACGTTTTAGTGCCTCCGTCACCATCCGCACCCGTACCGTGGCAATGCGAACAGGGCACATATTTCTTAACCTTGATTTTTTTCTCAACGCCATTGGCTATATCTTTCAACGAAAGCTTCACTTTGACACGCAAATCAGAACCTCTATTTACCCGACGGGCACGCGAGCCTCCGCCAAAACCGCCAAAGCCACCGAAACCTCCAAAATGTCCGCCAAAAATATCGCCGAATAGCGAGAAGATATCCTCCATAGACATACCGCCAAAGCCACCGGCTCCGCCTCCTGCAGCACCGCCTACTCCCGCATGACCGAACTGGTCATACCGCTGACGCTTTTGCGGATCGCTCAACACGTCATAAGCTTCTGCCGCCTCTTTGAATTTCTCCTCAGCCTCCTTATCACCCGGATTCTTGTCAGGATGATATTGGATGGCCTTTTTACGATATGCCTTTTTTATCTCCTCTGCCGTAGCCGTTTTCCCTACGCCTAATACCTCATAATAATCTCTTTTAGCCATCTCGAGTCTGTTTTAAAATTATTCTCCTACTACTACCTTTGCGTGACGAATCACCTTATCATTCAACGTATATCCGGTCTGAACACAATCGATTACCATACCTTTCTGTTCCGGTTCCGGAGCCGGTATCGTAGCGATAGCTTCGCTTTGCTCGATATCGAACGGCTTGCCTACCACCTCTATCGCTTTCACACCCTGACTACTCAAGTAGGAAACAAATTTGTTATAAATCAGCTCGACGCCTTCTGCTATGGCAGCTATATCCTCGGCCTTTTCGATGTTCTGCAAAGCACGTTCAAAATCGTCCACAACCGGCAGCAAATGCGTCAACGCCCCTTCACCGCCATTCTTAATCAACTCACTCTTCTCGCGCAACGTCCGTTTACGGTAATTGTCAAACTCAGCACGCAAACGCAAATGCGCGTCATTTAATTCCTCATATTTCTTTTGCAATGCAGCCAAAGCATCTGCCTTATTGTCACCTTCAGCCGATTCTTCTGTCTTTTTTTCCTCTTGCTCCTGCAAATTTGTCGTTTTTTCTTGCTTTACGTCTTGTTCGTTTTTCTCTTCTGCTGACTTTTCAGCATTAAAATGTTTGTCACTCATATTTTTTGTTTTTATCTTATTATCAACTTCTTAAATAGGAAATCAACGCCGCAGGAAAAGGATAAAACCGATAAACATCTTTCTCCTTTCCCGCTTGCCATTTTCCATTTCCAACAAAGCAAGTGCAAAAATACTGCCAATTATTGTCTTTCCACGAATTAAGAACGCCATTTTTTCACTTTTTTCCATTATCTTTGTCGCGCTAAATTAGCAAGATAACAGATTGAGCAGACCGATTTATACATATGTCCGTTGGATATTACCCGCCATTTTTATGATTTATTACGGCGGGATAATCTCTTTTACGCATGTCCACATTGTGAATGGCGTAACGGTAGTTCATGCCCATCCCTATGAATCGGGCAATGGTCCGGATTATCACCATCATTCCTTATCCGAATTGCAATTATTCCACCAGTTATCGGTCTTTTCGTTGGAGGATGGTGCCATTCAATCGCTCGTTATCATGCCATTTATGCCGCATCTTTTGTGTCGCATCCATCCGGGATTTCAAGCGAAAGCCAAAAATGCGGCAATCCTTCCTTTTTATCTGCGTGCTCCGCCTTTTTCTTATTCACCCGAAAGACAAAATGTTTCCATTTAAAGGAAATATTTGTCATGATGCAGGTTTTTCACGATTTAAGCTAACGCGACTTTTGAAGATTCAGCCTGTTTTAGCGAGAAAAAAAGGCATTTTACGCCTTTCCAAACAAGAAATAAGCTGATTTATGCCTAACTTTTCTCTGATTGCATACTACAATCGGAAGAAAAGATGCCCAGCTTTGTCCGGAAAGATAGGCATAAATTGGCGAAAAGAACGGTTATTTTTTCAGAAACGACCGTTCTTTTCACCAAATGATTGGATTATAGGCTTGGAAATGTACGCAAATCCGCGTAGATTGCTTTTTTCTTGATAAACGAAAATCGCATATAAATAAAACATAAACAACAGATTATCCCCCAAATTGATATTCTGAAGTACCTAATGCGTGCGTTTTTCAGAGTCAACTCGTACCGGAGTCCGAAATAAACGATTCTGAGAGGGGTTCATCTGACAGATTGTTATTTGTGACAATTTGCTATTTTCAATAAGCGCGTGCCTACCTGCATTCTTAAACAAAACGGATTAAGCAATTTCATAGACTAAACAACAAAATGAACAAAATATTCCTATTATTGATTAGCCTGAGTTGTGCTTTGGCATCTCTCAAGGCAGAAGATATAAAACTGAACATGAATCCTTCGGATGCCAACGTGTTTGGCCATGTTATAGATAAACAATCCGGCGAGCACCTGGCATACATCAACATATTCCTGCAAGGGACTACTATAGGTACGGTAACGGATGCGACCGGGCATTATTCGATGACCAATCTTCCGGAAGGCAAATTTACAATTGTGATGAAATCTATCGGATATCAAACTATCGAAAAGCAAATAGAATTAAAGAAAGGCAAGACGATTGAGGTCAATTTCGAAGCCGAAGAAGATGCTGTATCCCTGGATGGAGTGGTGGTATCGGCCAACCGAAACGAGACAACCCGCCGGATGGCACCTTCGTTGGTCAATGTTTTGGATGCCAAAGTTTTTGAGACATACAATGCCCCTTCTATAGCAGACGGATTGAATTTCCAGCCGGGTGTACGTGTGGAAAATAATTGCCAGAACTGTGGTTTCCAGCAGGTAAGGATTAACGGATTAGAAGGTCCGTACACGCAAATCCTGGTTGATAGCCGACCTATCTTCAGTGCCCTGACCGGAGTTTACGGATTAGAGCAGATTCCGGCAAATATGATTGAGCGCGTCGAGGTAATGCGGGGCGGAGGATCAGCCCTATTCGGTGCTTCGGCCATTGCCGGTACCATTAATATCATAACCAAAGAACCTTTGCGAAATTCGGCTCAAATAGCCCATTCATTAACGATGATAGGTGGAAGCCGATCGGATAACAACACAACTCTGAATGCATCATTGGTAACTGATGATCACAAAGCAGGTATATACATCTTCGGGCAATCGCGTCATCGCTCATCCTATGATCACGACGGAGATGGTTTTTCGGAATTGGGGCAGATAGACGCACGTACGGTAGGCTTCCGTTCTTACCTGAAGACCAGCAATTATTCGAAACTGACCTTCGAATTTCATAATATCAGCGAATATCGCCGGGGAGGAGACCAGATCAGTCGCCCGCCTCATGAGGTGTTTGTGGCCGAGCAAACCGACCATATCATCAACGGAGGCGGACTGAAATATGATTTGTTCTCAAAGAATATGAAGCATCGCCTGAATGTCTATGCTTCCACCCAGCATACCCAACGACAAAGTTATTATGGTACAAACCAGAATCCGGATGCTTACGGACATACTACAGACATGACCTTTGTAGGTGGGGCGCAATATTCCTATGAATGGGATAAATGCCTTTTCCTTCCGGCTACATTTACCGGGGGCATGGAGTATAATTATGACGGATTAAAAGACGAAATGCTGGGATACAACCGAATCGTTGACCAAAAGGTACATATCGGAAGTCTTTTTTTACAAAATGAATGGAAGAATGATAAATGGAGTTTTTTGATTGGAGGGCGTTTTGACAAGCATAATCTGATTGACCACATGATATTCAGTCCGCGTGCCAATCTACGCTTTAATCCGACGGAAGACATCAATCTGCGACTCTCTTATTCCAGTGGATTCCGAGCTCCGCAAGCCTTCGACGAAGATTTGCATGTAGCAGCTGTTGGAGGTGAAGTATCTATCATTCAATTAGCTGAAGACTTAAGTGAAGAAAAATCGCAAAGTTTAAGCGCCTCCGTTGATTTCTATCGCCGGATCGGAGCTGTCCAGTTAAACCTGCTTGCTGAAGGATTCTATACAGATTTGCGTGACGTATTCTATCTTCAAGAGCAAGGAACAGACGAACAGGGTAATCTGATTATGGAACGCCGGAACGGATCAGGAGCCCGCGTTATGGGAGTCAATCTGGAGGGTAAAATGGCTTATGCATGGATGCAGCTCCAAGCCGGAGTAACCATCCAACGAAGTCGTTATAAAGAGGCTATGACGTGGAGTGAAAATCCAAATATCGCACCACAGAAGAAAATGTTCCGTACCCCGGATTTATATGGTTATTTTACATCTACATTTACTCCATGGAAACCTTTGAGCATTTCCTTAACCGGTACCTACACCGGAAGTATGCTGGTACAACACATGGCCGGTTTTATACCGGAAGACCGGGAAGAAACCACCCCCGATTTTTTCGATATGAATATCAAACTGGCTTATGACATACCGCTTTATAAAACAGTAACACTCCAGCTAAATGCCGGTGTACAGAACATATTTAATGCTTACCAAAATGATTTCGACCAAGGTAAAGACCGAGATTCCAAATATATCTATGGTCCTGGAATACCTCGTAGCTATTTCATAGGTTGCAAAATTTCCTACTAAATAATAAGAGGGTGTGTGTCAAAAATGCACACCTTCCTTTTTTATGCACAAAGCCTCGGCTTTTCCAAACCGGGGCTTTGATATATCCCAAAGTTTTTCAAAAAAACTAATTCATCACCGGCTTCTCCTTTTCCCAAAATTCAACAGACACAGCGACCATAGCTGAAGCACAGAGCCAAAGATGCATAAAACCGGAAGCTGTATCCGAGCAGATAAATGCAATATGAATTACAAGTGTTTCCTCCATGTTGGAATAGATAAAGTCTTTATGGACTTCATTCCCTGATGGAATGGTCGGCAAGGCATCCCCCCCCTAAAATCACAAAGGGTCCGGTTCTTTTGTTTGAACCGGACCCTTCTGCTTTTCTATCAAAAAAACGGCGGCTACCT
>URGO01000168.1 GCA_900547435.1 uncultured Parabacteroides sp. | reverse complement strand
TTCCAATTGACCGGCTGATTCTGAATTGTATGTAGCCCTATAACATTTTTCTTAAATCAATTCAAAACAGTTTCTAAAATACTTGTAAACTTATTTTGGAGAAATGGTTTTAGTAGCAGACAGTGGTTCTACCAAGTCCGAGTGGTGCTTGATAGGCCGTCAGGGAAAGGTCGGAGAAAGCCTGTTAGCTCCCGGCATGAATCCCTATTTCCTGACAGACGAGGAAATAAAAGAGATTATCAGGCAGGAATTGTTTCCCTGGTTGGCGGAAAACAATTCAGGTATAACAGCTATTTATTTCTATGGGGCTGGTTGTGCGACTCCGGAGAAATGTGGCAAAATTGCGGGTGCGCTTGAATCTTATTGGAAAGTTCCGGTGTTCGTTTATAGCGACTTGGTTGCGGCGGCACATGCTCTTTGCGAGGGTAGGGCAGGTATTCCTTGTATTTTGGGAACCGGCTCAAATTCATGTTTGTATGATGGGAGTGAGATTGAGGAGCATATATCTCCGTTGGGATTTATTCTGGGAGATGAAGGAAGCGGTGCGGCTCTGGGCCGTGCGTTGGTCAGCAATTGTTTGAAACATCAGTTGCCCGAGTCAATATGTCGGCATTTTATGGAAGAATACCGGTTGACTCCGGAATTGATTCTGGAAAAGGTCTATCACCAGTTGCTTCCCAATCGTTTCCTGGCAAGCCTGGCTCCTTTTTTGAAAAAGTATATTTGGGAAGAGAAAGTATATAATATGGTATATAAGAGTCTTCAGAGTTTCTTTGAAAGGAACGTGAGGCTTTATTCGGAGTACGACCGTTATCCGGTTCATTTTGTCGGTTCGGTGGCCTATCATTTCCAGGGAGTCTTGCGCGATGTGATGCAGGCTTTGTCTATTGAGGCAGGAAGAATAGAGCAATCTCCGATGGAAGGACTTATCCGGTATCATGCCTCTTCGCTGAAATGAAGAATAAGAATAAGAATTAGAATCCCAATTGTTTTATGGATTTCCGGAAAGTTACAGAACAAGAATCTTATTACCGCGATTTGGATAAATTGTCGGTGCATGAGTTATTGACCGATATAAATAGGGAAGACCAGAAAGTGGCTTTGGCGGTACAAGAAGTAATCCCCCAGATAGAACGGTTGGTGATAGGTATTGTCGGACGGATGGAGCAAGGCGGACGATTGTTTTATATCGGGGCCGGTACCAGTGGCCGGCTGGGAGTGCTGGATGCTTCGGAGATTCCTCCGACTTTCGGTATTTCCAGTCAGCGTGTGATTGGTTTGATAGCCGGAGGCGACCGGGCTTTGCGTAATCCGGTCGAATCGGCCGAGGATGATGAATCCGCCGGTTGGAAAGAATTGATGGATTATCAGATTGACACAAAGGATGTGGTGGTAGGAATTGCTGCATCAGGAACTACTCCGTACGTGATTGGGGCTCTAAAGAATGCCCGTAAAGCTGGCATCTTGACGGGGGCCATCACGTGTAATCCCGGTTCACCGATGGCGGAGGTGGCGGATATCGCCATAGAACCTTTGGTCGGAGCCGAATTTGTTACCGGAAGCACTCGGATGAAAAGTGGAACAGCCCAGAAAATGGTGTTGAATATGATTAGTACGGCGGTTATGATTCGTCTCGGAAGGGTGAAAGGAAACCGGATGGTTAATATGCAACTTACCAATCGGAAGCTGGTCGACCGGGGGACTCGGATGATTATGGAGGAGCTGGATCTTGATTATGAAACGGCTTGCCGATTGCTCCGGTTGCATGGTTCTGTTCGCGAGGCGGTCGATTCTTATCATCGGGAATGGCGTTTGAATCAATAGTATAAAAATTTATTCTTATCTTTGCGTGCATAAAATAAAAAAATTATGAGTTTTATATCCAAATTGTTTAAAAAGAATGAATCAGAGATGCCCGAAGAGCAGGTGAAGGGATCGGTAGAGGAATTTGTATCGCTGGTTCGCGTATATTATCAAGCCGTTATGGCGGTAAACTTGGGCATAACCAATCTGAATATGCTGGCGGATATGGCATTGTTCAAGCGTATGTTGAAAATTCCGACCCAAAATAACAAATTGGGAGTTGCCGAAAAGGCACGTGTCCGTAAGGTCTTGATGCAAGATTATGGATTGGGTGAGTATTTCTTCAAAGAAATGGATGCTTCGGTGAAGAAGTGTTGTAAGACGCAAATGGATATCAAGTCCTATTTCTTCATGTTCCAGGGGTTCAGTTCGGATTTGTTCTCTCTTTTGGGAAATCTGATGCAATGGAAATTCCGTTTCGCCATCCTTTTCAAGAAGTTGTTGTACGGGAAAACCCAAAAAACGGTTCACGAATTGATGACGCGCTCGGAATGGAAAGATGTAAGTGTCCAAAAAGCGGCCTGGAGCGTTCGCAAATATGCCGAACATTTAGGCTATTCTGAACAATGGGTGACGGATTTCGTTTATAATGTGGTGCTTATGGCTCGTGAGGATCAAAAGCGCGAGGCAAGAAAAGGAAAGAAAGCATAGGCTTGGAAAAATTAGATAAGACTTTGATAGAGCACCATCCGTGGGGCTTTTTCTTGCCGGAGAATACGCATTTGTTGATGTTGGGCAGTTTCCCTCCTCCCCGGATACGTTGGTCGATGGACTTTTACTATCCGAATATCCAGAATGATATGTGGCGTATCCTCGGATTGCTGTTTTATGCAGATAAGGATTATTTCTTGGAAACGCCAAAAAGTTTCAGCAAAGAAAAATGCCGGACCTTTTGTCATAAGGTCGGATTAGGCTTGGGAGATACGGGGATGGAGGTGATCCGTCAAAAAGGAAATGCGTCTGATAAGTTCCTTGAGATTGTCAAGCCGATAGACTTGGAGGGAGTATTGGCCTCAATACCATCGTGCCGGGCAATTGTTGTAACCGGACAAAAGGCTATGGATACTTTATTGTCGGTTATTCGGGAACGTACCCTCATAGAAGAACCGCAGGTGGGAGAGGCTGAGCCGTTCACGTATGTCGGCAGGACATTGAATTTATACCGGATGCCTTCATCATCTCGTGCTTATCCGAAGCCATTGGCTGAGAAAGCGCGTGTTTATCAGCGGATGTTTGTGCAATTAGGGTTGCTACCCGGAGTCTGAAAAAGGGAAAAAATGGAGAAAAATGGGAAAATGAAGATTTTTATGAAAAAAATCGTCAGAAACCTTGCAGAATAAAAAATAAGTCGTACCTTTGCATCCGTAATCGAAAAGGGGAAGCCCAAAACGATACAAAGAAAGAAAAAATCGGGATGTAGCACAGTTGGCTAGCGCGCCACGTTCGGGACGTGGAGGTCGGAAGTTCGAGTCTTCTCATCCCGACTAAAAGGGTTAAACAAGCAATTGTTTAACCCTTTTGTCGTTTTTAGGCGGTCCTTATGGGCATTGTTATTGCGGATGATTCAATCGTGAACCCGATAGTTTGATTCGTTTATGTGATTATTTTGTATCGGTTATTTTAACAAATCTCTTTTTTATCTGTTATTTTTGCAGGGAATAAATAAAAAACAGATGAAATACATGAGACTAAGACCCGTTGAGGCGTTATTATCTTCTTTGTTATTGGCATTGAGTTCGTGTATTCAAGACGAACCTTTATGCCCGGAGGCGGAAATCACCTCATTTACCTTGCCTGAAGCTATTTTATTCAGTGAGCAGCCCGTTATCAATCAAGGCCGGAACACCATCCAGGCGCTTGTTCGTCCGGGAGCTGATCTGAGCCGGGTCGCACCGGAAATAACCGTAAACGATTTCTCTTCCGTCTTTCCGGAATCGGGTGAGGAGGTCGATTTTTCCGAACCGGTTACTTATACCGTAGTTGCCCAAGACGGAATCCACAAGCGGGAATATACCGTGCGGCTTATATCCATGGATAATGAAGATGTTTATACCTCTCTGATGCTGAATTTCGATTTTGATTATTGGGAAGAGAACGCGACTTACCATTATGCCACGCCGGTTCCTCAGACCAGCACCGGATTGACCTACGAGGTCTTTTCTACGAGCAATCAGGGTGTAGCGCTTTATCAGCAATTCGGTACGCCGGCGGAATATCCTACTTTCCCGCTGGAGCAGGGCGATGGCTATGCCGCCAAGATGGTTACGCGCGAAGGACCGGGCAGTATTCTGGGGATTATGAATATTCCGATTGTGGCCGGTTCGCTCTTTACCGGAACGATGAATTTGCTGAATGCCTTGCGCGACCCGTTGACCTCCACCCAGTTCGGCCGGCCTTTTAATCAGGAACCGAAACGTTTTCAGGGAAAGTATAACTATAAAGCCGGGACAGGCACGTATATCGGCTCGGATGGTAATCCGAAACCCGGCATGAAAGATTCCTGCGCGGTCTATGCCGTATTTTATAAGATAGACGATACGCTGGAAACCTTGGACGGGACCAATATTCATGACCATCCGAACATCATCTCGGTGGCTATGCTCCCCGATCGTTCCTCGACCGAGGGAGATGAGCTGGTTCCGTTTGATATTCCTTTTGTCCGGCAGAGCGAAGAGGAGGTCGATTTTACCCGAAACGAGTATAAGCTGGCCATTGTTCTCTCGTCCAGCTATTGGGGAGACCTTTACGAAGGCACTCCGGGAAGCCAGTTGATTGTAGATGACGTGAAGATTATTACACAAAATGGAGATTCCGCACCGGATACTTCCAATTAAAAAACAAACATGATGAGAAAGAACAAATATATCCTATCTATTATTTCAGGCATAATGCTCTTGTCGGGCTTTGTCTCATCTGCTTCGGCACAAGAGTTTCGCGAACATTGGGAGAAAAAGGTTTTTGCCGGATATAATATCGGGGGAACGAGCCCGATACCCTTGCCGGCCGAAATCC
Source organism: uncultured Parabacteroides sp. (assembly GCA_900547435.1). GTDB lineage: Bacteria > Bacteroidota > Bacteroidia > Bacteroidales > Tannerellaceae > Parabacteroides. The sequence goes on along the minus strand of URGO01000168.1, from coordinate 1,337 downwards.
GCCAGATTAATTCCTGGAAACCGGGCTTTGGCGGGACATTGGCGTTTCATTTGACACGCTGGATTACCCCGGAATGGGGATTGACCACGGGCTTGGCTATCGATTTGAAAGGCATGAAGATAGATGCCGATGTGAAATACCTGCAGACCAGCCTGGTGGTAGGCGAAGGAGACCGGGCAGGTCAGTTTACAGGGAGCTTCAATGGCAAGAACAAGACCAATATGCGGAACGATTATCTGGTACTTCCGGTTCTGGCGGCTTGGCGCCCTGTCGATCGGTGGCGTGTGCGCTTGGGCGGATATGTGGCTTTCCAAAATGCCGCGAAGTTTGAGGGGACGGCTTCAGACGGGTATATCCGTAACGGAGGGCCTACGGGCGAAAAAATCAATGTCGAGTCCGCTACATACGATTTTGCGGAAGAGGTGCGTAGTTTCGATGCCGGACTGATGGCTTCGGGCGATTGGTTCTTTACCGAGAAGATGGCCCTGACCGGACAATTATCGTGGGGGCTGGTCCCGATTTTCCCTTCCGATTTTGAAGGATTGAGCTATAAGATGTACAATATCTATTTCTCGTTGGGAGTGGCGTATAAGTTGTAAAGCTTAGGAGGCGAGTGAACAAGTTGGCGAGTTGACAAGGCTTACACGATGAATATCTTGTCAACTTGTTCTCTTGTCAACTTGTTTTCTGAAAAACAAAATGTCAAATTACCCCTCAAATCCCGGCCTTATTTCGGACCGGTGTACGCGTTTTTTCAAACGATGGCCTTCTCAACGAGTTGAGAGACCGATTTTTCGAGGTAATCTGTTGTGTTATATCGTATTATCCCTTAAAATTTTAGTTCGGATAAATGTGCGGTTTAGGCGGATTTCAGGACGAATCCGGCCATTTCCGAAGGATGTTTTCCCGAAAATAAGGCTTGTTTCCGGAAAAATAAGGGACCTTTTGGAAAAAGAAGCCTATCTTTTTGTCTGTTTCTGCCTATGTTTTTCTTCAAACGTAGGCATTTTTTTCTCCGTTTATGCCTATGAATCGGGCAAAAAGAGGCGGAATATTTACCCCAAAATAGGATTTTTTCTTCTGGTTGCCCTTTGGAGATGAAAATACGCGTTAGCCGGAAACGCCCAATCCCTGCATAGTGTCAGAAAATCCCTCATTTTTTCTTCATTTTGCCTATTGTCTACTCGGATAGAAAGTGGTATATTTGTCCCGATACTACACAAACTAAAAAATTGATGATGAAAAACAGTTTACTACCGGCGTTTGCCTTGTGCTGCGCCTTGAACGTGAATGCCGCGGACGCTCCTTTGTGGATGCGTTATCCAAGCTTATCGCCT
>URGO01000167.1 GCA_900547435.1 uncultured Parabacteroides sp. | reverse complement strand
GTTGTCTTTCTCTCCGGCCACCATCAGTTTATCCCCGAATTTCAACGCCAGATTGGACTCGGCCAACAGGTCGATACCACTTCGGCGGACACGTGTCACGGTACATCCGAAACTTCCCTGAAGGTTCAATTCGCCCAATGTGCGGCCTATTATATTCTTATTCGTAAGCAAGAGGGATTGCAATTCTTGGGTTTTCGTGAAAGGAATATCCCCGTTCACCTGCTCTCCGATAAGCAATTTCACCTGCTCTATCGAGTTTTTATTACCTACAACCCGAATCAAGTCTCCTTCATGAAGCACGGTGTTTGCCCGGGGCATAGAGATTTCGTCGTTATGCTTGATGCGCGACACCACGGCTCCGGTCATGTTCCGGATTTGGAGTTGCGCCAAAGTCTTGTTCAGCACCTTTTCATTCTCCACCCGGAATGTGGCGCGCTGCAACTCCGGGAACCGGCCCTTCCGTTCCTCCTCCAGGCGTTTAGCTTCGGCCTGCAGGTCTATACGGAGAATTTTAGGTAATAACTTGACGAACAGGATTACGCCTATGACACCGAACGGGTAAGCGATACCGTAGTCAATCGAGTCCGAGGCGGATTGGGGTGTGTCGATAGCTACCGCAAGACCCGGCGTACTGGTCAATGCTCCGGCTATAAGTCCGACGATGCTTGCCGTATCCAGCCCGAACGCATACTTGCAAATCACTCCGGCCAGGCTGGCTGAGCCTACAATCAGAAGGGCTAATATGATTAATGTCTTTCCTTTCGAACGGAACGAGTCGAAAAATCCGGGACCGGCCTGAATACCGATGGTGAAAATGAAAAGTACCAATCCGATATTCCCCAACTCCTTCGGAATCGTAACCCCGAAGTGCCCGAAGAGCAAAGCGATGAAAATTACGGCGGAAATATCCAACGACAATCCTTTAATCTTGATCCGACCGAGGATAAAGCCCAATGCGATAATCAGAAAGAGGGCGAAATAAGAAGTCTGCAATAATGATTCTAACATACGTTATGTTTTTGATTAAAGTACAAATATACTATTTTTTTGTTATAACCTATCGCTACGCTTGAAAACTTTGTACCTTTGCAGGGATTTTTAGTCTAAATGAATCTAACGTGAACAGATATTTTATTTACCTTAGTTATAATGGTAAGCCATTTTGCGGATGGCAAATCCAGCCCAATGGCATTACCGTACAACAACGTATTGAGGAGGCATTGTCTACTATCCTGCGCCGGCCGATGTCTATTGTCGGAGCCGGACGGACAGATGCCGGGGTCCATGCCCAACTGATGGTGGCGCATTTCGATTCGGAGGAGCCTATTCCCGATTTGCCTTTCCTGGCGGATAAGCTGAACCGCTTGCTCCCGAAGGATATAGCCATCGACCGGATTGTTCCGGTAGCTCCCGATGCGCATGCCCGGTTCGACGCGACTTCCGGGACGTATATATATTACCTTACGGCAAAAAAGAATCCGTTCAATTATGATTGGGTTTACCGTTATATCGGAAAGCTGGATTATGATTTGATGAACGAGGCTTGCCGGGTCTTGTTTGAATATACCGACTTTACCAGCTTCAGCAAGCTTCATACGGATGTGAAAACCAATAATTGCCGTATCATGGAGGCGGGCTGGAAACAGGAAGGGGATGTCTGGGTCTTTACCATCCGGGCCGACCGGTTCTTGCGGAACATGGTACGCGCCATAGTCGGTACGCTTTTGGAGGTAGGGCGGGGGAAACTCTCCCTTTCCGGCTTTCGCGAGGTGATAGAGGCCAAAGACCGGGGACGGGCCGGTACATCCGCTCCGGGTCATGCGCTTTATTTGGTAGATGTAACCTATCCGGAAAAAATTTTCGAGTAATATATGTGGCTCATATTAGCATTTGTTTCGGCCTTCCTTTTGGGCTGTTATGAGGTAAACAAGAAGATGTCGCTGAACGGGAATGCCGTTATTCCGGTTCTGTTCTTCAATACCTTAATCAGTAGTTTGCTTTTTTTACCCTTTATTGTGCTCTCTTATGCGACGGATTGCCTGGACGGGACGTTGTTTTATGTCCCGCAGGTCTCATTCCAGACGCATGTGGCGGTATTCATCAAGGCGGTTATCGTTTTATCTTCGTGGATATTCGGTTATTTCGCCTTGAAGCATTTGCCTCTGACCATATCCGGACCGATTAAGGCTACCCAGCCCGTATTGACTTTGTTGGGAGCATTGCTCATCTTTGGCGAACGGTTGAATCTGTACCAATGGATTGGGGTCGGCTTTGCGGTGGCGTCCTTTTATCTGCTCTCTTCTTCGGGCAAGAAAGAGGGAATCCGGTTCACGCATGACAAATGGATTTATTTTACGGTACTCTCGGTGATTCTGGGCGCGTTGAGCGGCTTGTATGATAAACATCTGATGCAGGATTTGGATGTCATGACGGTACAGGTGTGGTTTAATATCTACCAATGCCTGATGATGCTGGGCGTTTTGGTGTTTTTATGGTTCCCGCGCCGGAAGACGACCACGCCCTTCCAATGGCGTTGGAATATCATCTTCATTTCCGTCTTCCTCTGAGTGGCGGATTGGGTCTATTTTTATGCGTTGACCTATCCCGATTCGATGATTTCCATCGGCTCGATGATTCGTCGGAGCAATGTTTTAGTTACCTTTGCGGCCGGAGCGTTGTTCTTCCGTGAGAAGAACCTGAAGAGCAAGGCTCTTGATTTGATTTTGGTATTGGTGGGAATGATATTCCTCTATTTGGGAACGCGCCACTAAAAAGGCTACAGAAGACAAGCCTCCAGGGGACAAGTGGAAAACCTAAAGCCTTGTCAACTGAAGCCTTGTCAACTCAAAAACTAATAAACTTAAAAACTAAAAAATATGAAACGTGTTTTGATTATTGTGTGGTTGGCGTTTTGCGTTTTTCAACTGAAAGCGCAAAATATGGCAGAGGTATTTGTGTCTATGCCGGACGAGTATGTTCCGCAATTGGAGGATGCCTGGCGGAAAGATTTGGTGGATTTATATAATTCGGGAGAGAATGCCCAACTGAAGAATAATATGAACGGGACATCCCGGCTGGTTAAATTGACAAAAGATTACCTTTTGTTGGAATCGACGGAACGGACTACCCTTGAACTAAAGCTTCTTCCTTTGGTCAATAATACCTTTGTAATCTGTAAAATCATAACGGTAAAGGCTCCGGTGGCTGATAGCCGCATTGCGTTCTTCTCTCCGGATTGGAAACCGTTGAACGCCTCGGATTTGCTGGAACCGGTTACGGCCGGATGGTTTATTCGGGAGGACGCGGATAAAGAGTCTATGGCATTTCAAGAATCCACTTCGCGCCTGGACATGGATTTGTTCGAATATAAGCTGAGTCCGGACGATTATACATTGACACAGATTTATACTACTCCGCAATATACAGACAAGGAGACGCAAAAGAAACTGAGACCTTTCCTGAAAGATTCGCCTAAAGTATATACTTGGACTAAATCTTATTTCAAATAAATAAAATAATAAGGATGAAAAAGAGTCTGATTGCCCTGTCGTTCGGTACGTTCGGCCTGGGCATTGCTGAGTTTGTCATGATGGGAATCCTGCCGGATGTGGCCAATGGATTGGGTGTTTCGATACCTGAAGCCGGACATTTTATCGCGGCATACGCGTTGGGGGTCTGTTTTGGCGCGCCGATACTGGTGCTTCTCCGGACCCGCCCGTTGAAACAAATCCTGATGTTGCTGGTGGCTTTGATGATGGTAGGAAATTTGTGCGCGACTATCTCGCCCAGTTATGGGATGATGCTTGCCGCGCGTTTTATATCCGGCTTACCGCACGGGGCCTATTTCGGAGTGGCTTCTATCGTGGCGGATAAATTGGCGGATAAGGGAAAGGGCTCGTTGGCGGTGGCGATTATGATTGCGGGCATGACGTTTGCCAACCTCGGTGGTGTCCCGTTGGGGACGTTCCTGAGCACCTTTATTTCTTGGCGGTTGGTATTCCTATTGGTGGTCTTTTGGGGATTCATCGTGTTGCACGGGATTTTTCATTGGGTCCCTCAGATTGCTCCTCTCCCGGATACCGGTTTCAAAGGCCAGTTCCGTTTTTTCAAGCATTTGGCTCCCTGGCTGATATTGAGCGCAACCCTGCTGGGCAATGGTGGCGCATTTTGTTTTTATAGTTATGTGAATCCGATGCTGGTCCATATTGCAGGATTTAAACCGGGCGTGATTTCCGGGCTAATGCTCCTTGCCGGATTGGGCATGGTTATCGGAAACCTGTTAGGCGGACGATTGAGCGATAAATATTCTCCGGGTAGGGTAGCCGCGGTTATGCAAGGGATTATTTGCGTGAGTCTGATTGCCTTGTATTTCCTTTCTCCCTATCCATTCCTGGCCGTTTTGTTTACTTGTTTCGTTACGATGGGATTATTTGCGGTAAGTAGCCCGCAACAAATTTCCATTATCCGTTATGCGCCGGGAGGAGAACTTTTGGGAGCTGCGTGCGTCCAAATTGCCTTTAACTTAGGTAATGCCTTAGGGGCTTATTGTGGGGGATTGCCCATAGAAGCCGGATTGTATAACCGGCATCCGGCATTGGGCGGCATCCCCGTTGCCTTCCTTGGCTTTTGGATTTTGGTCTATTTCTTTAGGAGGTATGAGAGGTAAAAGAGGAAAACTACAGGGCTTCAGTACAAGGTTATTAGGTATAAGCCTTGTCAACTGCAGCCTTGTTGTCACTTGTCAACTAACCGTTATCCACACCCCTTCGCATCGCTCTTTCGCTTCGACTATTTTCTTTTTGAGCGTAACTTCTTAAAATTGATATCCCAATTTAAAAGCTACCCCGGTATCACTGGTAGCATGATATCCAATCGAAAAGTTGAGTGCAGTATGATGTTCTAAATCATAGTTGATGCCGATGGCCGGTAACGTATATAGTTCACAACCACTCCATCCTCCATCATCAAAAAGCCATTCGAATCCGAATTTCATATTGATGAAAGGAGAGAACCTGCCTATTTGTGCTTGTTGAATCGTATAACGTACATCCGCAAAGGTGAGCAAAACATTCGGATAATCGGTATCTTCGAAATAAGAACTATACCCCACGCCGATGCCTACAAAGAACGGACGATGGAATTGATACCCGTGTGACATAGAAAATTCAATACGATTAGCTTCTCTCCAGTCTGTTGTCCCGATGGTATATCCGGCTTCCACATATCCTTGATATCCCTGTTCTCGTTCTTGAGCATATAAGGTTTGTACAAGATTTGGAGCAAGTAAATCAGCATACACCCCAATAAGCCCCCTTTGCGTTTCATAACTAATTTCTTATAGTAGAAACGTCTCATGGCACTTGTTTTTACCTGTACCATGAGACGTTCTTTATTGGGTTAATAATAGATAGATTTCATTTTTATTTCTTCCCGACCGGATGATTCAACAAGAGGATTTGGGAATCCTTTAGCTGTAATTTTTGGCTGAGTTTCTCTTTATCCATAGAAGCGCGGGGTACGGTAACGAATCACAATCCGGCACAGGCGATAGAGATATTCTCGGATACGATTCCGGCATCCATCGCGCCTATCATACGGTTTGATTCGGTATTTCCGCCACGCATTTTAGACAAATCGCTGGCAAGTACCAATACCACCGGAGCCGACTTTACGAAGGCTTGTTGCCCTGCGACCCATCCGCGAAGGTCTTCCGCTATAATAGGTTCTAACCTGTTGTCTTTCGCATTGTACAGATAAGCGCCTTCTTTCAGGCAGACATAAATATCAATATCTTGATAATTTAACGCGCTGGGTGCGGTACGCATTCCCTTTTCCGGGCGATTCACACCGTTAGCTGCCCAAAGTAAGTCGGATAATTCCTGAACGGATAATTCCTTTTCCGTGAATGAACGGGTGGATTGCCGTTGGGCGAAAGCCTCCATTACCGTCAGCCCTCCTTTGGGTGTTGGGGTGTTCAGTTGAATAGGGGAGAGGTCTTGCGCTTGAATGCAGCCCATGGAGCAAATGGCAAACATGCCGATAAGTAAGTTTCTCATTGCAAATTGTTTTTTAGTGATTATTGTCGGGGGTAAATATACGATTTAATTTTGAATTAAGAAGGAACATTTACTGAATAACCCTAAATATTCCTGTATTGTTCTATTCTGCAGAGTCCAACAGCAAATGCAACATTACGAAATATTTTTGAAAAAACACAATTTAGGAGTATCAAATTGTAGT